>JACSSF010000033.1 GCA_014879375.1 Lysobacteraceae bacterium | reverse complement strand
GTCGTAGTCGATCGCCATGCGGCCGAACATGCCCGGCTGCAGGCTGCCTTCGCTGGCGAAGCTGCAGATCACCCGGAAGGTGCCGCTGCCGGCATCCACCACCGGGGCGATGCGGTCCACCGTACCGGTGAAGACGCGACCCGGCAACGCATCGACGCGCAATTGCACCGGCTGGCCGACCTTCATCGTCTCGATCTCGCGTTCGGGCACGTTGAGAGTGGCTTCCAGCCGGTTGATGTCGACGATGGTCGCCACGTCCTGGCCGAATTGCACCAGGTTGCCCGGCTTGATCGCCGCCGGACGATTGGAGACGACGCCGGAGATCGGCGCGGTCACCACCGCGTAGGACAGTTCCAGGCGCGCGGCCTCGTACTGGGCGCGGGCATTGGCGAGGTTGAAGCGGATCTCGTCCAGGTCGTTGGCGCTGACCATCTGCTCCTTGACCAGCTGCTGGGCGCGCCGGTAGTTGGCCTCCAGCTTGTTCATCTGCGCCTGCGCCTGGCTCAGGGTCAGGCGGGCACGGTCGCTATCGAGTTCGGCCAGCGGTTGCCCCACGCGCACTGCGCTGCCGACATCGAAATACACGCGCTTGATCACGCCCGAGGCGCGTGCGGTCACGGTCGCCTGGCTGCGCGCCTCCAGCGGTCCGGTCCCGGTGTAGCTGGCGATCATGGTGCGGTTGGCCACCCGCGCGACCTCCACCGGCACGGCCTCGGTCTGCTCGGTCTTGTCCTTGCCGTCGGCGGTCTTGCCGTCGGGCGCGCCGCGCTTGCAGGCGGCAAGGCCGGTGGCCAGCGCGACGGCGAGCACGGCGAGCACGGCGAGGAAAGCGCCGCGCGCGACGGAAGATGGGGTGGAACGGGGCGATGCACGCATCGTCGGGACTCTTGATGGATGAGGTGTTATAGGCAAGTAGATCACCTCCCCCGAAACTTGTGAGGTGCCAGAGGTCATATGGACATTCGCCACGCTCGCCGCGCCCGGGCCGATTGGCGGTTCCACCTGATCGCGCGGTGCGCGATATACTCACCGCGCTGCGCCGCGAGAGCTGGCGTCCCACCCGACCTTCGAGATGAGATTGATGCGACCGACGATGATCGCTGCGTGCCTCGCGCTCGCCCTGCCCTTCGCCGCCACTGCCCAGACCGCCAAGCCGGCCGAAGGCAAGTCCACCGAGACGGGCGCCGAACTCACCTACACCTGCCAGGGTTGCCACGGGCTGACCGGCTACAAGAACGCCTACCCGAACTACCACGTGCCGCGCATCGGCGGGCAGTCGCAGCAGTACCTAGTCAATGCGCTGACCGAATACAAGAAGGGCACGCGCAAGCACCCGACCATGCAGGCGCAGGCGATGAGCTTCTCCGACGAGGACATCGCCACGATCGCCGCCTACCTGTCCAGCCTGAAGCCCAACCAGAAGTGAGCCCCGCCATGACGACCCTGCGACTCCCGGCCGTCCTGGCCCTGACCCTTGCACTGGCTGCCTGCAGCGGCGGCGGCGATGCCGTGTCCGAAGAACATGCCGGTCCCGAGCGCGCCGGCCCGACCGAATCCTCCGCCGGCCTGCCCAAGGGGACCGTGGCCGACGGCGAGAAGGTCGCCACCACGCCCGGCAGCGGCGGCCAGTCCTGCGCGGATTGCCACGGCAAGGACGGCAGCACGCCGCTCGACCCGAGCTACCCGTTCCTGGGCGGCCAGTACGCCGACTACATCGAACATGCGCTCGTCGCCTACCGCGACGGCCAACGCGAGCACGCGCTGATGGGCCCGCAGGCAAAGGACCTGACCGACAAGCAGATCGCCGATGTCGCGTCGTATTTCGCCAGCCAGCCGACCAAGCTCACCGACCTGTCGCATCTGTAATCGAAGCGACATCGTCCTGATGCAGACAGGTCCGCAGATGCGGGCCTGTCTTTTTTGCGGCAAGTGATTACGGGTTGCAGTGGTCCGGGCGATGCGCCGCTCAAGGCGTCGGCTGCTCGTCGGTCGATGCGGGCTTGGGCGTGGCAGGGGCAGGTTTCGGCGTGCTGAGGTCGCTCTGGTTCTCGAGCAGCTCGGGCTTGAACGGGATGTCGGGCGCGGCCCGTGCACGCGCGGGCTGGTCATGCACGCCGTTCTCGCCGGGTGCCAGGCCGCAGCCGCCACCGGCCTGCAGGATCGACACCACGCAGCTGATCTTGACCCGGCCACCGGGCAGCGGGATCTCGAAGGCCTTGATGCCCTTGCGTACCCATTCCTGCAGCAGGGTTTCCGGCGGTCGCCAGATGCCGTCGAACATCGTGCCGCGATGGCCCAGCGAAGGCCGCTTGAGCCACGTGCCCTCCTTGTAGGGATCAGGGAAGTGCGGCTTGAAGCGATCATCCGCCAGGCGCGGGCGCCCTTCGGCATCGAACAGGCCCGAACCGCCTTGCCCGGCTGGATTGCCGCGGTCACCGCCGCTGGCCGCGCCGGCACGATTGCGATCCCCCACGCCCCAGTCGTCGCCGCGCCTTGTCGAAGGCCAGCCGCTGTCGGAGGTGCGTGGCGCCTGCCCCACGCCGGTGGCCGCCGCCTGCTGTCCCGGCTTCGGCGATTGCGCGCTCGCACCGGGCAGACCCGGCTTGGGTGCCGCCGGACTGCGCGCTGCCTCGCCTGCGCGAGCCGATGCCGGCGTGCTGGGCGCGGGCGTTGTCGCCACGGCCGCTGACGGCAAGGCCCGCGTGGCAGTCTCGGCCACGCGCACCTGCGCGCCGGGCGACTGCACGGCGATCTCGCGGATGCGTACTTGCGGCGCGGGTTCGGGCGCGGTCGGCAGCTCGCGCGTGGGCGTGCGCAGCGCCGGCACGCTGACGGCTTGCGTGCGCACCGGTATCGGCGCCTGCACGCTGCGTACCTGCGGGAGGGCCTCGGGAATCTCGCTCTCGCTCGGCACCGCGCGCGGCTGCAAGGCCGGCAGGCTGCGCGGTTGGATCGCCACGTCGCGCATCGGCGGCAACTGGAAACCCTCGGGCTCGGCGGTGCTTTCGGTCACCCGCAACGGTTGCGCGGCAGCCGCTTCGGCAACATCCGCGGAAGCCGCCTCTTGCGTGGGTGGACTGGGTGATGTCGGGGATGAAGCCGCTGCGACAGTTGCCGCGCCCTGTGCCGGCGACCCACCGCCACTGGCCGGCTGGATGTCACCCTCGGCCGCGGCGTCGCCACCGCCCGTCCCATCCGGCGTGCCGAAACCGGTGATGCGCACACGCACGGTTTCCTCCGGCGGCACCTGCAGCGCCATGAAACGCAGGTACATCAGCCAGATCATGATCGCCGCGAACAGGAAGTTGAACAGCAGGCTGGTGGCCGATGCACCAACGCGCAGCTTGCGCGGCTCGTCACGCTCGCGGCTCCAGCCCTGGCGAAACAGGCCACGGAACCGGGGCCACGGCCCTTGTGCGATGTGCGGCCCCGGGGGTGCCTGCAACGGTTTTTGCGCCATCGCGGCGATCAGCTGGTCAGGTTCGCTGCCACTCGCCTTTTTCAGGCGGCTGTCATCGTCCAGCCACTGCTGCCAGGTCGGCGTTGGCCCGGGCGCGACCGGGCGGATCGACAACCCGCGGCGGCGCGCGTTCAACAGGGCCAGCAGCTCCTCGCGCGTGGCCATCGCGGCGGGGACTCAGGCCTGGCCGCGCGGCACGTAAGGGGCGTCGCCGCTGGCGTGATCGGTCGCATCGCGCACCGCGATCACGCCCGGCACTTTCTCCAGCAGGGTCTTTTCGATGCCCTGCTTGAGCGTCACATCCGCCATCCCGCAGCCATGGCAGCCACCACCAAAGCGCAGCACCACGACGCCCTCCGAGGTCACTTCCTCCACCCGCACGCTGCCGCGGTGCATCGCCAGCTGCGGATTGATCTCCTGCTCGACCACCCACATCACCCGCTCCACCAGCGAAGCATCGGTCTGCGGCGCCACACCCTTGATGCGCGGCGCGCGGATCTGCAACTGCCCGCCGGTGGCCTTGTGTTCGTAGTCGATGCGGGCGCCGTCCAGCGCGCCGGCACTCTCGGCATCCACCCACAAGGTGAAGCCCTCGCAGTCCACGGCCCATTCATCGCCCTTGAGGTCGTCCGGGCCAGCGAACTCCAGCCGCACGTCGGCACGCGGGGTGCCGGGATGGACGGCGGACAGGCGCACGCCAATGCCGGGCAACGATTCGCGCTTGATCAGCTTGCGGAAATGGGACTGTGCGGATTCGGTGATGTCGATCATGCGGGTATTCTAAAGGCCCATCCGTGACTGCCGGCCGACGCAACGACGCGCCCGGCCCCTTTGGAGTCCCCATGAGCGATTTGGTTCCCCTTGCCGACGCCCACTGCAGCCCCAAGCGCGGGCAGGAGCACCGCCTGACCGAAGCCACCGTGCGCGAGCTGATGCCGCAACTGCCCGGCTGGGAGCTGGTCGAAGGCGGCCAGGCGCTGTCCAAGACCTTCCGCTTCGATGACTACTACCGGACGATGTCGTTCGTGAACGCGCTGGCGCACATGGCCAACCGCGAAGACCACCACCCGGACCTGTCCTTGCACTACGACCGCTGCGTGGTGCGCTGGTCTACCCATGACGTGGGTGGCCTGTCGGAGAACGACTTCATCTGTGCGGCAAAGACCGAACGGCTGGCGGCCTGATCACCCCAGCCGGTCCAGCACCTCGCGCAAATCCTGCGGCAACGGGGCATCCAGCACGTACTCGACGCGGCCATCGTCCAAGGCGAATCGCAGGCTGGCCGCGTGCAGGAACAAGCGTTTCAATCCGGCCTGCTCGCGCAGCTTCTTGTTGACCGCGGGATCGCCGTACTTGTCGTCGCCGGCGACCGGATGGCCCAGATGCTGCGCATGCACGCGGATCTGGTGCGTGCGCCCGGTTTCGATGCGCACCTCGCAATAGCTCATCCCGCCACGCCTTTCCAGCACGCGGAAATGGCTGACCGACGGCTTGCCCGCCGGGCTCACCGTGACATGCCGCTCGCCACCCTGGCGCAGGCCCACCAGCAAGGGCGCATCCACCGTCATCACCCCATCCGGCATCCGCCCGACGAGCAAGGTGAGGTATTTCTTCTCGATGCCGGCGCCGTGGTCCTCGCGCAGCAAGGCTTGCAGCTCGCGCAGGGCCGAGCGCTTCTTGGCCACGATGAGCAGGCCCGAGGTATCGCGGTCCAAACGATGCACCAGCTCCAGCGACTGCCCCGGCCGGAGCGCCCGCAGGGACTCGATCGCCCCGTGGTTGATGCCGCTGCCGCCGTGGCTGGCGAGGCCGGTCGGCTTGTTCAGCGCCAGCAGGCGCGCATCCTCGAACACGATCGCGGCCTCCAGCGCGGCCAACAGGCCCTTCGGTGGCGGCGCGTTTTCTCCCGGCTCACTGAGACGCACCGGCGGGATACGCACTTCATCGCCCCCGGCCAGTTTGCGCTCGGGCTTCGCGCGCCCCCCATTCACCCGCACCTGGCCGCTACGCACGATCTTGTAGATGAGTGAGCGCGGTGCGCCTTTGAGCTGGCCCAGCAGGAAGTTGTCCAGCCGCTGGCCTTCGCGGTCATCGGGCACGCGGACGGTGCGGGCGGCAGGCCGGTCCGGATCGGAGGGGGAAACGGGTTCGGGCATGAATGGATGAACGGAGCGATGCTGCGACAGGCGCCAGCATGACGGCTTTTCGCCCAGGCGTCTGCCCTGCCCGTGCGACCGGGTTTATCTGTTACACTCGCCATGCGAAGCAAGCTACTGATTCTTGCAGGATTTTCAGGCCGAAAGCCGGGGTCCGCGGGGTTCGGTCGAAGCGCAGCCACTGCCCCCGGGGCAGCCACGCCAGCGAACGCCCGACGGTGGAACAGATCGCGCGCCGCCCCCGGGCGACGTGAAAGAACGTAGTCCCGCCGCTTGCGATGTACCTGCAGGCGTCGGCCCAAGAGTTGCATACAACAAGCGCTCCCGCGGCCCGCCGTGGTGTTGCAGCGCTGGAAAACTTCAGGCGACGGCCTGCGCG
>JACSSF010000107.1 GCA_014879375.1 Lysobacteraceae bacterium | reverse complement strand
TTCCAGCTGGCGATCTTCATCCCGTGAGTGTACGAAACCGCGGTGGCATCATGGGCAGATGGAGAGCCGAAGCGACATCGTCGACCTGCGCAGCGACACCGTGACCCAACCGACCGCGGCCATGCGCCAGGCCATGCTGCACGCCGAGGTCGGCGACGACGTGTATGGCGAGGACCCGACCGTCAACGCGCTGCAGGCACGGGTGGCGAAGGATCTCGGCTTCGAGGCCGCGCTGTGGTGCCCGACTGGCACGCAGGCGAATCTGGTCGCCCTGCTCGCGCATGGCGCACGCGGCGACGAATACCTCGTCGGCATGGAGGCGCATACCTACAAGTACGAAGGTGGCGGCGCGGCGGTGCTCGGCTCGATCCAGCCGCAGCCGATCCCGCAGGCCGACGACGGCACGATGGATCTTGCCGCCGTCGAGCGCGCGATCAAGCCCGTTGATCCGCACTTCGCCCGCACGCGCCTGCTGTGCCTGGAAAACACCTGGATGGGCCGCGCCTTGCCGCTGGATTACCTGGCCGCCGCGCGCGCGCTGTGTGATCGCCGCGGGCTGGCTCTGCATCTGGATGGCGCGCGCCTGTACAACGCGGCGCTGGCATCGAACGTGGCCCCGCGAGCGATCACCCGGCATGTCGACAGCGTGTCGGTGTGCCTGTCGAAAGGGCTGGGTGCGCCAGCGGGTTCGGTGCTGGCAGGCAGCGCGCAACTCATCGATGCCGCCAAACGCTGGCGCAAGGTCTGCGGCGGTGGGTTGCGCCAGGCCGGCATCCTTGCGGCCGCCGGTTTGCATGCGCTGGACCATCACGTCGCGCGACTGGCGGATGACCATGCGCGCGCTGCAAGGCTTGCCGAAGGGTTGCGCGATGCGGCTTCTATCCGCGTCGATGCCTGCCATACCAACATGGTGTTCATCGAAGTGTCGGCCGATCGTTTGCAGGCACTCGCCGCACATCTGGATGCCCACGGCATCCGCGCGTCCATCGGTTACCTGCCGCAGGTGCGACTGGTGACCCATCTCGACATCGACGACGCCGGCATCGATCGCGCGATCGACGCCTTCCACTCCTTCAAGTGAACATCATGAGCAACGTCCGTCCCTATCTCGACCAACTTCCCCGACTGGGCCAGCGCGTCTACATCGACGAGGCCGCGCGCGTGATCGGCGATGTCGAGCTGGGCGACGATGTCTCGGTGTGGCCGTTCACGGTGATCCGCGGCGACGTGAACTACGTACGCATCGGCGACCGCACCAACGTGCAGGACGGCACGGTGATCCACGTCAGCCACGACGGTCCGCACGCCAAGCTGGGCGGCTTTGCCACCGTGATCGGCGCCGACTGCACCATCGGTCACAAGGCGATCGTGCATGCCTGCCACATCGAGGATGCGTGCCTGGTCGGCATGGGCTCGACCGTGCTCGATGGCGCGGTGATCCAGAAGCACGGCTTCCTCGGCGCGGGCGCATTGCTGCCGCCGGGCAAGGTGATGGGCGAAGGCGAGATGTGGCTGGGCGCGCCGGCGAAGTTCGCGCGCAAGTTGTCGGATGCCGAGATCCAAGCGCTGTTCTATTCCGCCGGCCATTACGTCAAGTTGAAGGACGAATACCTGACCGGCAGGCGGCGCGAGGCCTAAGGCGCGGTCGCGATTTCCAATGCAGCAAGGATCGACATCGCATCATCACGGCTGTCGCCGCACATCGACGCGCAGGACTTGAGCGAAGTACAGAACGCGGGGCGCGACGGATCGCCGAAGAGGCGACATCGCAAATCATCGTCCAGATTGACGCAGGGGATGCCCGCGGGTTTGCCTCGTGGCATGCCCGGCAGCGGCGTGTTGATCGAGGGCGCGATGCAGCAGGCACCGCATCCCGCGCGGCAGTCCATCAGCGCCGCTCGCCCCGACCCGCGGCCACCGCCAACCCCAGCAGCACGATGCCCGCGAACTCCGCGATGGTCAGCGCCCCGCCGATGAGCGCATGCCCGGTGGCCTGCATGGCCATGCCGTGATTCAACATCCGCCACTGCAACCAGCCGTAGAGCAGCGGCGATGCCACGAGCACGAAGGCGAACAGGCCCAGCCCCGTCCATGCCATGGTGCGCGCGGCGCCGTCCAGGCCGACCTGGCGCCAGCGCATCGCCAGCACTACCACGATGATCGCCAGCAGGAACCATTTCGGCACATAGCTGACGATCAGCGAAAAATAAGGGGAATCCGGTGACATCATTCAGTCCCTCCCGGCCGACAGGCGCAATTGCACGTATACCGGCTCGGTGTACGGCCGCTCACCGTGCCATATCTCGAATGCATCCGCGGCCTGCTCCACCAGCATGCCCATGCCATCGAACGCATGCTGCACGCCATGCTGGTGCGCCCAGGCGAGGAACGCGACGGCGGCGCGCCCGTAGTTGAGGTCGATGCAGACGGTCTCCGCATTCGGCGTGAGGTCCGGCACCGCCGGCAACAGGCCGTCGTGCCCGGCGGAGGTCGCCTGCACGATCATGTCGAAGTCGCCAAGGCCCGCGATTTCGCGCAACGTGCAGGCGCGGGTGCGCGCGGGGTCGTTCAATCGGTCGATGAGGTCGTAGGCGCGGCTGCGAGTGCGGTTGGCGACGACCAGCTGGCCGATGCCCGCCTCCAGCAAGGCCGGCGCCACGCCTTGCGCCGCGCCGCCCGCGCCCAGCAACAACACGCGCATGTCGTGCACGTCCAGGCCGCGGCGCTCGCGCAGATCACGCACCAGGCCACTGCCGTCGGTGTTGTCGCCATGCCAGACGCCATCGCGCAAGGTCAGCGTGTTGGCCACGCCCGCACGGCGCGCGCGTGGGCTGAGCACCTGGGCGATGCCGGCAGCCTCTGATTTGTCGGGCACGGTCACGTTGGCGCCAAGGCCGCCGGCGGCCGCGAATCGCGCCAGGGTCGCGGCGAGGCCCGCTTCCTCGGTGTCCAGCGCCAGGTACGTCAACGCGATATCGGTCTGCTGCGCGAACGCAGCATGGATGCGCGGCGAGAGTGAATGCACCACGGGGTGGCCGAGGACGGCGTAATGGGGGATGCTCATCCGTTCATCGTACCCAGCCCGGAGCCGCCATGCTGCCCGTTTCCCGTCGCGTCGCTCTCCTGCTCGCCCTTGCGGGTGCCGCTGGCAGCGCGTGGGCGCTGGCAGCGTTCGGCATCGAGGGCCGCGGCGTAGTCTCCACCGCCGACAGCGAGATCCGCGGCAGCGTGCGCCCGGATGGGCAGCGCATCGTCTGGGGCAGCCCCGATCGCAAGGGCGGCCCCGGCGGCTGGGACCTGTGGCAGGCCGACCTGAAGGACGGCCGCTGGCAGGACGCGCGCCCGCTGCCGCTCAACACCACCGGCAAGGATTTCGACCCGATGTTCAGCGCGGACGGGAAGTGGCTCTACTTCTTTTCCGACCGGCCCGGCGGTTACGGTGGCGATGACCTGTATCGCGCGGAAGTCCGCGCGGACGGCAGCTACGGGCCCGCGCGCAACCTCGGCGCGACGGTGAACGGCGCCGGCAACGAGTGGGCGCCGACACCCGGCTTCGATGGCACGACGCTGATGTTCTCCAGCGATCGCGCAGGCGGCGCAGGCAAACAGGACCTGTACGTCGCGCGTTGGGACGGCCGCGGCTTCGCCAAGCCACAACCGCTGCCCGGGGTGAACACCGCCAGCGATGAATTCGATGCTGCTTTCCTCGACCACGGCCGCGCGCTGGTCTATGCGCAGTCCGTCGATGGCAACGCCGCACCGATCCAGCTCTTCCTCGCCGAATGCGACGGCAAGGCCTATGTCACGCGTGGCCCGCTGCCGCTGTCGTTCAATACCGACACGGGCTACACGATGTCGCCAGTGCCGGATTGGTCCAAGCCCAAGGAGATGCTGGTCTCCGGCGCGGCGCCGGAATTGCGCATGGGCGGACGCGACCTGTATCGCCTCGCCGTGCCTGCCACGCAGGGCAAGGACGGCTGCATCTAAGGCGCGTCAGGCCAGCGAACGCTGGTAGCAGTGCTGGGTTTTTTCGAGCTGGTAGCCGATCGCCGGATAAAAGTCGTGGCTGCCCGAGCGCGTCACGCTGGAGCGCACGCGCACACGCGGCACGCCCCGGCGCGCGGCCCAGGCCTCGACCGCCGCCACCAGTTGCGTGCCGACACCCTGCCGGCGGCAGGTATCGTCCACGACCAGCGACATCAACTCGATCAGCTCGCCGAAATGCAGCAGGACGCGATGTTCCGCGGCAACGAAACCGCAGGGTTCGCTGGCCAGGCCATCGTCGCCGATGTCACGCTCGGCCACGAACACGGCATGGTGCGCGTGGTCGAGGATGCGCTTGAGTCGCTGCGGCAAGCCCTCCAGCTCCACCGCGCCGCCCAGCTGCTCGGCCAGGCGCGTGATCACCGGGATGTCCTCGATGGTGGCGCGGCGCACCCTCATGCCTCGCGCATCCAGCGCGCCGCATCCAGCGCGAAATAGGTGAGGATGGCATCGGCGCCCGCGCGCTTGATGCTGGTCAGTGCTTCGAGCGCCGTGCCGCGCTCGTCCAGCCAGCCGTTCTGCGCGGCGGCCTTCAACATCGCGTACTCGCCGCTGACCTGGTAGACGAAGGTCGGCACGCCGAATTCGTCCTTCACCCGGCGCACGATGTCGAGGTAGGGCAGGCCCGGCTTCACCATCACCATGTCGGCGCCTTCGCCCAGGTCCAGATCGACTTCGCGCAGGGCTTCGTCGCTGTTGGCCGGGTCCATCTGGTAGGTGTATTTGTCGGCCTTGCCAAGCGCGCCGGCCGAGCCCACCGCATCACGGAACGGGCCGTAGAAGGCGCTGGCGTACTTGGCGCTGTAGGCGAGGATGCGCGTATGGATGAAGCCTTCGCTTTCCAGTTCGGTGCGGATCGCGCCGATGCGCCCGTCCATCATGTCGCTGGGGGCGACGACGTCGGCGCCGGCGCGTGCGTGCGAGAGCGCCTGCTTGACCAGCGCCTCGACGGTCTCGTCGTTCAGCACGTAACCGTGCTCGTCGAGCAGGCCGTCCTGTCCGTGCGAGGTGTAGGGATCGAGCGCGACATCGGTGATGACGCCAAGGTCGGGGAAGCGCGATTTCAGCGCGCGGATCGCCCGCTGGCACAGGCCGTCGTCATCCCACGCGGCCTCGGCGGTCAGCGACTTGGCCTCGGGCGCGGTGACCGGGAACAGCGCGATGGCGGGGATGCCGAGTGTGGACATTTCCCCGGCGACCTTCAGCAACTCGTCGATCGACAGGCGTTCGATGCCGGGCATGGAAGCGACCGGCGCGCGGCCTTCAAGTTCGTGAACGAAGACCGGGTAGATCAGGTCGTTGGTCGTGAGGACGGTCTCGCGCATCAGGCGCCGCGAGAAGTGGTCACGGCGCATCCGCCGCGGGCGCGTGTAGGGATAGCTCATCCGGTCATTTTACGCCCGCATGCGTCGGCGCGTTGTCCGCGTGCGTCAGACCAAACCGCCGCCGATCGCCAGGCGCACCGCGCCCACGCCCATCGCGATCAGGTTGAGCCACAGGCCCGCCTTGGCGCGGCCGCGGTTCTCCGCGCGGGTGAAGATGAGGCCGATCGCCGCGATGATCGCGCCGACCGCGGCAAACGGAATCATCAACCAATTGCCCCAGCCCAGCAGCGGGATGAGCGAGAGCACCATCCACAACAAGGCCACGATTCCCCAGAGGATGCTGATCACGCCCATCGCCCGACTCCTGCTTGAATGAACACACGCATTGGAAGATAGCCGCGCCGGTTCATCCGTGCACGCCGTCGATCTCGATCGCCAGCTCGCGCCGGCAGATCGCCGCGTGCAGCAGCACGCGCGGCACGCGGTCGCCAAAGCGTGCGTCCAGCGCCTCGGCAACCAGTGGCAGGTCGGCCGCGTCGCGCACGTACACCTTGAGCCGCGTGCCCGGCCCGAACTTGCCCGGCAGCGCTGGCTGGCGCGCACGCGCGGCTTCCAGCAGGGCATCGAAGTTGCGGAAGGTTTCCTCCATCTGCGCCTGCAGCTCGCCGTCATGCTGCGAGGCGTGGCCGACCACCGC
>JACSSF010000219.1 GCA_014879375.1 Lysobacteraceae bacterium | reverse complement strand
TGTCGATCATCCGCGTCGCCGAAGAGCACGCGATGAAGGACAACACCGGGCAAGTGCTGGTGCAGGCGCCGGTGGAGATCGCCAACTACCTGCTCAACGAGAAGCGCTCGGCGCTGGCCGAGATCGAGCGCCGCCACGCCTCGCCGATCATCATCGTCGCCGACGAGCAGCTGCACACGCCCCATTACGAAGTCACCCGCGTTCGCGAGAACGAGATGGGCGAGGAGACCTCGCGTCCCAGCTATCACCGCGGCACGCCGCGCAAGCTGCCGACGCACGCGCTGAACAAGTCGCACCTCAACATCCCCGATGCACCGGCGGTCAAGAACGTGAAGCCGGCCCAGCCCGCGCCGATCCGCGCCCCGCGCGAGGAAGACCCTGCCCCGGCACCGGTGCCGCTGGCGATCCAGTCGCAGCAGGCGGCGCGCCCGAAGGCGGGTTTCATGTCGCGCGTCATGCAGTTCTTCGCCGGTGCACCAGCGGCCGCGCCCGTGGCCGCCGATGACGGCAAGGACGAGCGCAGGCAGTCAAGGGGCGGCAAGCAGGACCGCCGTGGTGGCCAGCGCGATGCGCAAGGCCAGCGTGGCGGCAATCGCAACGAATCGCGCGGTGAACGGGGTGATCGCGGTGGCAAACCGCAGCAGAACCGCCAGCAAAAGGATGCGCAAACCGGCGAACAGAAGAGCCAGGGCAAGCAGCCGCGTCGCGAGCGCCCCGCTCCCGCCCCGCAGGACAATGCCGCCGATGCCAACAAGCAGGCTCAGCTCGCCCAAGTCGTCCAGACCGATGCACCGAACGAGGCTGATGGCGGGCAGGAGCAGCAGTCGCGCCGCCGCAGCCGCAACCGTCGTGGTCGCCGCAACGAGAATGGCGATGCCGCGACGGCGGTGACGACTGCCGCCGAAGCCGTGCCGGTTGCCGAGGCAACGGACGCCGTTGCGCAGACGACAGAAACCACCGAGGCCACGCCAATCACGCCGACCGCACCCGCAACGACCGAACAGGCCAATGCAGCGGCAGAGCCGGCTGATGACACCAACGCTACGAACGATGCCGACGACAATAGCGATGGCGATGGTAGTCGCCGCCGTCGTGGCCGTCGCGGTGGCCGCCGTCGCCGTCGTGGCGCAGGCGCGGATGTCGCCGCCGAAAGCCAGGCCGAGATCGATGCATTGTCGGATGGTGACGACGGCGTAGTGCTCGTCGCCAACGGCAACCAGCCGGAGTTCGATTTCGACACCGCAGAACCCGGCAAGCCGGTCGAGGCGCCCTCGCCGCCTGCGGCGAAGGAAGCCGTCGATGCCGTCGCGGTTTTGACCAAGACCGAAGCGGCAAGCTCGCCCACCGAAACCGCGGGTCAGGGCATCGAACCCATCGCCCAAGCCACGGCTGCACCCGCTGCCGAGCCAAGCATCGACGAGCCGGCACCTGCACAGCAGAAGGCTGTCAGCCACTCGGCCGGGCTGACTTCCTCCGGCGTCATGAGTGCGGGGCTTGCCACCCCGGCCGCATCACGCCAGGCGCTGCCGCTGTCTGCCGCGATCGCGGTATCGCTCGCCGAAACCACGTTCCGCCCGGCGGCCAAGCCACAGGCCGACCACAATGCGGTCGCCCAGTCACCCGTGCAGACGGACCGCCCGCAAGCATCGGCCGCCGATGCCGCCGTCGTGGTCACCGCCGTCGAAACCGAGGTGACGACGCAGGCCAGTGTGTCGGCCGACGCAGCTGATGCGCCCCCCGCCTTGCTGCCCGCGCCCCCTGCGCAAGACCCGCAGGCTGACGCCATCGTCCAGACCGACGCGCTGGCTGCCGATGCACCGATGCAGGCAGGCGAGGCCCTGGTCGCGGAAGCCGTGATCGAAGACGACACCGGGCACCCGGTCGCAGCATCCGAAGAAGAGCGCCGCAGCGATCAAGCCTGATCGCTGCCAAGGATAGCCACGCGGTTCAGACCGACCGCGTGCTGTCCGTCAAGCCGTACTGGCCGGCCAGCCGCGCCAGTGCGATGTTGTCCTTGATGTCGAGCTTCTCGAACAACCGCGACTTGTGCGTGTTGATCGTCTTGGCACTCAGGCTGAGCCGGCGGGCGATGTCTTCCTGCCGCAACCCGCGCACCAGCAACATCGCGACTTCCAGCTCACGGGGGGAAAGCTGGTCGAAGGGCGAACCCGTGCCATCCACGGCAGCCAACGCCATGTATTGCGCGATGTTGCTGCCGAGGTAACGTCGCCCGCGCGCCACGTCGCGGACCGCGCGCACCAGCTCCGTCGCATCGCCGCCCTTGCCGAGGTAGCCAAAGGCGCCGGCATCGATCAATCGCTTGGGCAGCGGGCCATCTTCCAGCACCGACACGACGACAACCCTGCTGGTCTCGGCGCGACTGATGCGCTCGGTGACTTCCAGGCCACTGATGCCCGGCAGGTGCACGTCGCACAGGACCACGTCGGGCTTGAGCCGGCGAATTTCTGCGAGGGCTTCCTCGCCATTGTCGGCTTCGCCGACGACATGGATATCGACTTCGTGCTCCAGGATCATCTTCATCCCGGTGCGCACCAGCGCATGATCATCGACCAGATAAACCCGAATCGTCATCTCGCCACCCCTCCGTAGGTATCGGAAGACTAGGCGACCGAACGGGTGCGGGGCAAGTCAGGTGGCGTCCCGGCTTTTCGTAGGGATTTCCCTATCACCTGAATGCCGGGCGACGGGCAGATGTCGCGAAGTGGCGGAGAGAGTGTCCGCCAATGGCGGCCCGGCATCTGTTTCCTTGAGTCTCCTATTGTCTCGCTGGCATACAACAAAGGCCGGGAATAAAGGGGTCTTACGTCATAAGGCGTCTCTATCGGTCTCTCTTATAGTGCTACCATCTCAGCATCAAACATGGGTAGGAGCATGGGTATGGCAAGACCTAGCAATCGCCTCACCGCGGTTAAAGTGAGGTCGTCGCAAGCGCCTGGATACTACGCGGACGGCGGCGGCCTCTATTTGCAAGTATCGCCCACCGGATCCAAGTCGTGGGTGTTCCGCTACCAGCGCCACGGCAAGCGTCGAGAGCTGGGAATCGGTGGGCTGCTCACTACTCCACTCGCGACCGCGCGCGCCCTAGCCGAAGGCATGCGCCGCGATCTCGGGGAGGGTCGCGAACCGGTAGGCCGGCGAGAAGCCGCGCGCACAGCGGCCGCGGGGCGCATGACCTTCGATCAATGCTGCGATGCCTACATTTCCGCGCATCGGCATGGCTGGCGAAACCCCAAGCACGGCGACCAGTGGGCATCAACCCTGTCCACCTACGCATCCCCTCACTTTGGCGCCGCGGATGTCGCCAGTGTCGACACAGCCGCGATTCTTCGCGCCTTAGAGCCTATCTGGACAACAAAGACCGAGACCGGTTCGCGCGTCCGGGGCAGGATCGAACGGGTGCTGGGATGGGCCACGACGCGCGGCTACCGAACGGGCGAGAATCCGGCCCGCTGGCGGGGCCATCTTGAACACCTGATCGCCAAGCCTTCGAAAATCGCGCCCGTGCAGCACTTTAGGGCGATGCCTTTCGCTGACCTGCCGGAGTTCTTCCGGGCAATCCGCGACACGCCTGCAGGGCGCGCGCTGCGCTACACAATCCTCACGGCCAGCCGCACCGGCGAAGTCACCGGCATGGACATGAGGGAGGTTCGCGAGGACGTTTGGACAATTCCGGCCGATCGCATGAAAGCCGGCAGAGAGCATCGCGTTCCACTGACTGCTGAAGCTGCCGCCCTGCTTCCCGAAGCCGGCCGCCCCTTCGCCATGAGTGAGAACGCAATGCTATACCTCGTGCAGCGCCCGGCCCCGAAGGGCTACGGCTTGCCCTACACAGTTCACGGCTTCCGGTCGTCTTTCCGCGATTGGGCTGCGGAGAACGGCTGGGCGGGTGATGTGGTGGAAATGGCGCTGGCGCACACGATCAAGGACAAGACCGAAGCCGCCTACCGGCGCGGGGATCTGCTCGATCGACGCCGCCAACTTATGCGCGCTTGGGCGGATTTCTTGACCAAGCCATAGCACGGAAGCGTTGCCAGTGGATCCGCCCGTGCCGCGACCGAGGATGGCGCAATCGCGGACGTGGAGACAGATAGAGACGTTAGCGATTCTCTCGTGGCCCCAACGGAAACCTTGGGGCCGTCAACCACGGAGCCTCGCCCGCTATGCAAAACGCTGTCGTTATTCAGACCCCATACTCCCGCACCATCGCGGATGCGGCAAATGCCATCGGCATTGGTAAATCCACGCTCTGGCGCCTTATCGCGAAAGGTGAGATCAAGGCTTTTCCGGTAGGCCGTCGCACGCTCATCACGGAAGAAGAGATTAAGCGGTTCGTGCGGGAGAAATCGGAGGCTGCCAACGCATGAACCCCGAAAACAAAGAACCCGCGAGCGCGCCAACGCTGCGGGTTCCGATGTTGCATTTGCCGACCAGGCCGTTCAAGCGTAGCCACAAGCACAAACCCGGTCAACTGCCGCCGCTCCACAGCCTGGAATGGGAGGCGACTGTGCTGCGCCGCCTGCTCGCTGAGCCGCGAAACAAGGCGCTGCGCTACACCAGGACGCGGAACTTCGACGCGAATCTGGCGATCGGAGTCGAGCGCGTCGCGTTGGCGTGCGCTTACGCCGGCTGGGAGATCGGTCAGATCTTTTCGTTCTTCGACGACGTATTCGCGCCCTACCCCGACACGCTCGCACGCTTCGATCCGGGTCACATCGGATGGTGCGTGGAAGCCGCGGCAAACAAGCTCGCGCGGCAGATGGGTATCGAGTGATGGTGGGCGTCCTGAGCGCCCGGCAAGACGCGGCCGACATCGAAGGCCGCGCCGCGCTGCGTGCCGCCTTGGATGGCGTCGGGCCACTGGCCGGGATCGATTATCCGCGCGCGCTGAAGCCTGTCGATCTTTCGGATCTGGCGAATGCGGTCGCGAATCCGGTCGACTATGCCGTGGAGGCACTCCTTCCTAGGCGCTATTTGACCCTGTTTGGTGGCCATGGCGGAAGCGGTAAGTCCACGGTCGCTTTGACACTCGCGGCGCATATCGTCGCAGGCCGCGAATGGGCTGGCCTCTACTTCGCGAAGCTCCCTGTCGTCTTCATCTCACTGGAAGACGAAGGTGACCTGGTGCGCTACCGCTTAAAGAAGATCGCTGACCACTACGGGCTGAGCCACAGCGATTTGGCCGCCGGCCTGACCATCTTGGATGGAACAGACTTTCCGACGCTGGCGACGGTCAACAACGCATTCGGAGAAAAGACCCTAATCACGACCAATGCGATGACAGAGGTTAAAGAGGCAGTAACTGGCGCAGGCGTCATTTTCGTCGACAACTCAAGCGACGCCTACGATGGGGACATAAATGACCCCGCCATGGTGCGTGCGTTCCTTCGCGAGCTAATAAAAATTGCTCGATCAAGTGATTCCGCCCTGTGTCTACTCGCCCATATCGACAAGGCTTCAGCGAAATACGGTTCGATGGGTAATTCCTACACAGGTACGACGGCGTGGCACAACACGGCCCGGTCGCGCCTCGCGCTCGTGGTCGGAGACGACGGCACCTTTGAGTTGCGCCAGGAAAAGCTGAACCTGGGCAAGAAAGCGGATCCGATCTCGCTGGAATGGACCGATCGCGGCGTGCCGCAACCCATCCGATTTGGGCTGGTCGCACGCGACGACGAAATCATGGTGCTGCAGGCCATCCGCGGCGCCCTGGCCGACGGCGGGAAGGTCAGCACGTCGATCTCCGGGGCGTTCAGCGCCGCGCGATCATTGGAGCCTTACCTGCCCCCCGAGTTCGCCGGCAGTAAGGGGAAGCGGCGGGTGGATCGAGCGATCGTCGCTCTGAGCGCGGCCGGAAAAATTCGACGCGAGACGTACCGGACCAGCGATCGGAAGGATCGCGAGAGGTGGACATTGGCGCAGGTTCAAGCCGATGAAGACTGATCCGCGGAGCGCGCGCCAATACCCCCATACCCCTATGGCGCATTGGCGCGCCCCTTGGGTGGGGCGGCCATGCGCGCCAATGTCTATTGGCGCATTGGCGCAGCATTGGCGCACATTGGCGCATTGGCGCACATACGGTTTGGCCAAAAAACGTAGGTTCCTTTTGTGGCGGGTGGGGTGCGGGGTGATCTACACCCCGGATTTTTCGATGTGGATGCCCTTCGAAACCCCGGTTGGCTACTAC
>JACSSF010000127.1 GCA_014879375.1 Lysobacteraceae bacterium | reverse complement strand
GGCGTGGTGGTGGAATCGCAGACCGAGCGCAGCCAGCACGCCAACCGCGACAAGGCGATGAAGCGCCTGAAGGCGATGCTGGTGGAAGCCGAGATCGAGCGCCGCGAGGCGGCGCAGGCCGCCGACCGCAAGTTGCAGGTCGGCAGCGGCGACCGTAGCCAGCGCATCCGCACCTACAACTTCCCGCAGGGGCGCATCACCGACCATCGCGTCGAGGGCCTCACCCTGTACGACCTGCCCAATGTGCTGGAGGGCGCGTTGGACTCCCTCATCGACCGCCTCGCGCGCGAAGCACAGGCCGACGCACTGGCACGCCTCACCGACGCGCCTTGATCCGCTTCCGGCGCGCGCCATAACGAATCCGCAACATCGGCTGTGCTGTGCTTAGCATCCACACGCGCGCCCACGCGCAAGGGACAAGGATGAAGATCACGGTACGACAAGCCGAGCTGGACGATGTCGATGCGCTGGTGCCGCTGTTCGATGCGTACCGGCAGTTCTACGACCAGCCCAGCGACATGACGCGTGCACGCAACTGGCTGCGCGCGCGCATCGGCGCGAACGAATCGGTCGTGTTGCTGGTCGAGCGCGACGGGCAGGCGCTCGGCTTCGCCCAGCTCTACCCGATGTATTCCTCGGTGCAGACCGCGCGCATCTGGGTGCTGAACGATCTCTACGTGGTGCCGGAGGAGCGCCGCCTCGGCGCCGCCACCGCACTGCTCAAGGCCGCGATCGAATACGCCCGCGACGACGGCGCACGCCGCCTGCAACTGGAGACCGGCCGACGCAACCTGGCCGCCCGCGCTCTCTACCAAGCCGCGGGCTGGCAGGAAGACGACACCCAGTGGTATTCAGTGCCCTTGAACTGAGCAGGACACCGACATGGGCAAATTGAAGCGCAAGGACTACGAGCCGTTGCTCGAACCGATGCAGGTGGAGCTGGCGCGGATGGCGCAGTGGGCACAGGTCACCGGGCAGCGCATCCTGGTGCTGTTCGAGGGCCGCGACACGGCAGGCAAGGGCGGCGCGATCAAGGCGATCAGCGAACACCTCAACCCGCGCCAGTGCCGGGTGGTGGCGCTGCCCAAGCCGACCGAGCGGGAAGCGTCGGAATGGTATTTCCAGCGCTACGTGCCGCATCTGCCGGCCGCCGGCGAGATCGTCCTGTTCGACCGCAGCTGGTACAACCGCGCGGGCGTCGAGAAAGTGATGGGCTTTGCCACCCCGGCCCAGGTGAAGGCCTTCCTGAAACAGGCGCCGGTGTTCGAGCAGCAGCTGATCGATGACGGCATCCTGTTGTTCAAGTATTGGTTGTGCTGCGACCAGGCGCAGCAGGAGAAGCGTTTCGAGGAACGCCGCGAGGACCCGCTCAAGGGCTGGAAGCTCTCGCCGATCGACCTCAAGGCGCGCGAACTCTACGGCGAATACACCAATGCACGCGAGGCGATGCTCAAGGCCACCCACAGCAAGCATGCCCCGTGGACGCTGGTGGATTTCAACGATCAGAAGCTCGGCCGGCTGACCCTGATCCGCGACCTGCTCGATCGCCTGCCCGATACGCGCGTCGATGTCAGGCCGATCGTGTTTCCGCCCCTGCCCGGCAAGCCAAAGAAAGAACGCTACGGCGTGGTCAAGCCGCTGCCCGACTTCCCGATCGACAAGAAGAAAGACTGAGTCCGCTTGTCACGAGCGCTCAGCCGATGTCGAAACCCGGCGCGACACCGGCATCTTCAACATCCTCGCGCATTACACCTTCCACTCGCGCCAGTGGCGGGCCGTGATGCAGCCAGGCCTGCAACGCATCCAGCGCCGCGGCATCGCCCGATGCCTGCACTTCCACCCGCCCATCCGGCAGATTAGTGGCATGGCAGGCGTCGAGGCCCAACCGCAGGGCTTCATCGCGCGTGCTGGCACGGAACCACACGCTCTGCACCTTGCCGCTGACGAGGAAGTGCGCGGCCGGCATCAATGGTCGCTCGCTGCGGCAGCCTGCCTTGCCGCCTGCACCTCGGCATCGAACAACCACAGCATCGCCTGCCGATAGCTCTCGCCAATGCTCGCCGCATGGGTGCCGTTGGCGATGGGCAGTCGCTTCACCTGCCACGGCGTGGCATCGCGCGACTGCCACGCCTGCGTCCATTCGTCGACGAAATCCTGGCGGAACTTGGGTTCGCGTTCGCCAATGGCGACGGCCACGCGCAAGCCATCGCGCTGGTGCGGCGCCGCTCCAGCGAAGAAAGCATCGCGTCCGGGCGTGGTCGCGGGATTGCTGGCGATGCGGCCCCAGAACAGGTCCGGCGCCTGCATCGCCGACCACAGCACGAAGTAGCCGCTGCGCGACTGCCCGACCAGCACGCGGCGTGACGGATCGATGCGATAGCGCGATTCGACGGTCGGCAGCAGTTCGTGTTCAAGGAAGCGGAGGAACCGCGGCGCGCCATCCTCGCCCGGCTTGCCGTCGCCGGCAGGCGGATTGAAATCGATGTCGCGCTTGTTGGTCGCCCGGTCAAACCCGCCGTAGGCGATGCCGACCACCACCGCCTCCGGCAGCTTCTCGTCATACGTCAGGAACAGATGGGTCGGCGCGAGCATCGGGAACAGGCTGTCGCCATCGAGCAGATAGACGACGGGATAGCGCTTGCCGCCGGTGGGATCGTAGCCTTCGGGAAATCGTACATAGACGTGGTACGGCCAACCGGTTTCCTTCGAGGCCAACCGCAGGTAATCGCCCTTGAGCGAGGGCAGGTAGTTCAGCGGGACGATGTCGACATTGGCAGGCGGTGCCGGCGGCGCGGCTGGCGTGGTGCTGCAAGCCGTCAACATCAGCACCAGCACGGCGGCGAACAGGCGCGGCATCGCCATCACCTCATGCGCTGCCGGGTCCAGGCCCACCTGCCTCGGCGATCGCGTCTTCGATCAGCTTCGCGGTGACCGGGCCGAGGAACTGCTTGGTCAGCTTGCCGTCCGGGGCGACGAGATAGGTCAGCGGCAAGCCGCGCGGCGCGGCGAACGCGGCGGGCGGATCGGTGATGCCGATGATCGCGATGGGATACACGACCGGACGCGCCTTGAGGAAGGCGCGCAGGTCATCGGCCGGGATGTCCTCGTAGGCGAGACCGATCACCTGGATGTGCTCGCGCATCGCATCCAGCGCGGAGAGCTCCGGCATCTCCTCGATGCACGGCCCGCACCAGGTCGCCCAGTAGTTGATGACCACCCATTTGCCGCGCTGGTCGGCGAGATCGAAGGTGGCGCCATCGAGCGTGGTGACCTTGAGCATCGGCACCTCGCCGATGCCGGCGGGCTTGGCTGGTGGAGGTGTCGCGGGTGCGTCCGGCTTGGCGGCCTGCGTGGCCACCGGTTTCGCCGCGTCATCGGCGGCCGGCTTGCAAGCGACGAGTGCGCACAGCATCAGGGGCAGGATCAGGCGAAGCGGTTTCACGGCGCGGACTCCTCCGGCAGGTCGTCGTAGATGCGGGCGACCTTGCGCTTGAGCAGGTCGCGCAGCGGGATGCGCAGGTCATCGATGCACGCGGACACGCACACGCCCAGCTCGTCGTCGCGGCAAGGCAGGTGCGCCTCGGCGGTCGGGATGCGCAGGTGGCAGGCTTCGTAGAGTTCGGTCAGGGTGATCTGGTCAAGATCGCGGGCCAGCAGCCATTCGCCGGATTCGGCGCGCGCCACCACGTCGATGCCGTCGAGCTGGCTGAGGAATTGCTGCACCAGTGCATCGGTCAGCATCGGCTCCATGGTCTGGATCTCGTCCACGTGCAGGCCGCGCCCATCCTGCCGTGCTTGTTGCAGGCGGCCGAGCAACCGCAGCAGGCCGTACATTTCGTAACCGACCGGCAGGCGCATCGAGGCCGGCTGATAGCGGAACGCCGACAGACTGGCCGCGAACGAGGCCCCAAGCAGCACCGACACCCATGCCATGTAGATCCACAGGAGGAAGATCGGCGCCAGCGCCAATGCGCCGTAGAGGTTCTTGTAGGTCTCGGAATGCCCGAAGTAGAAACCGAGCGCCCACTTGGTGAGATCGAACACCACGGCGGCCAGCACCGCGCCGGCAAAGGCATGCCGCCACTTGATCGTGCGATGCGGCACAACCCGATAGATCAGGGCGAAGCACAGCACCTCGATCAGGAACGGCGCCACCCGCAACATGAAACCGGCCAGCCACTGCCCCGTGCTCGTCTCCGAGAAGAACGCCAGCGCGAACAGGCGCGTGGACAGGGCCAGGCTGCTCGCCGCCAGCAGCGCGCCCAGCGTGATCACCGTCCAGTAAACGAGGAAACGACTGAACTTGGGACGCGCGGTCGGCACCCGCCAGATGCGGTTGAACACTGCCTCCACGCCGGTCAGCGTGACCAGCAACGAGACGATCAGCGCGACCACGCCGGCGGTGGTCATCTTCACCTTGGTTTCGCTGTTGGGCAGCAGGTAACTCTTCACCGCCTCCGCCGCGCTCGGCACGAAGTTGTTGAAGATGTAGTTGGCCAGCGCATCGGTCCAGCGCTCGAACCCCGGGAAGGCCGACAGCACCCCGAACACCACGAACGAGAGCGGCACGATGGCGAAGGCGGTGGTGAAGGCGAGCGCGCCGGCAGCCTCGAACAGGCGGTCATCGACGAAGCGCTTGCCGACGAAACGGGCGAAGGTCAGCATCCGCGCACGGTCGAAGTGTTCCATGACGCGGCCTTGCAGGCGACGGTGTACGGGTGTTCCTGTCATCGGCACAGACTAGCAGGCGGCCCCAGCGCATACACTGTCGCCCCCGGAACTGGTGAAGGCGAT
This sequence comes from Lysobacteraceae bacterium, assembly GCA_014879375.1. Taxonomy (GTDB): domain Bacteria; phylum Pseudomonadota; class Gammaproteobacteria; order Xanthomonadales; family Xanthomonadaceae; genus Solilutibacter. The sequence continues at coordinate 22,061 of JACSSF010000127.1, read as the reverse complement.
GTCGGACATCCTGGTGCTTTATTACAGCCGCGGCGGCTCGGTGGCCGCGCTGGCAAGGCAGATCGCGCGCGGCATCGGCGAGGTCGAGGGCATGTCCGCGCGCCTGCGCACGGTGCCGCCGGTTGCCTCGCAGACCGAAACCGCGATGCCACCGGTACCCGAGTTCGGCGCGCCCTACGTCACCACCACCGACTTGTACGAATGCGCCGGGCTCGCGATCGGCAGCCCGACCCGCTTCGGCAACATGGCTGCGCCGATGAAGCATTTCCTCGATGGCCTGGGCAGCGAATGGGCCAGCGGCGTGCTGATCGGCAAGCCGGCAGGCGTGTTCACCGCCACCGCCTCGATGCACGGCGGCCAGGAATCCACGTTGCTGACGATGATGGTGCCGCTGTTGCACCACGGCTGCGTGATCGCCGGCATCCCCTTCAGCGAGCCGCGTCTGTCCTCCACCCGCAGCGGCGGCACGCCCTACGGCCCCAGCCATGTGGCTGGACCGGAGGCCGACCCGACCCTGACCGACGACGAATCGGAACTGGCGCGCGCCTTCGGCCGGCGCCTGGCCGGTCTTGCCCGGAAGCTCGCCGCATGATCCGCCACTTGCGCGTGCTGATGGTCGCGCTGTTGTTGCTCGCGCTGCTGTTCGGCTGGGGCTTCCATGATCGTCCGGCGGCGCTCATCTTCAGCGCCGGGCCACCGTTGATGCTGGCCATCGCATTGGCGCTCGGCATGCGTGGCGCGGCGTTCTGGGCCGGCGTGTTCGCGCTCGGCTGGTTCTCCTACGGGGTGATGGAGGCATGGACGCTCGGCGGCAGCGCACGCGCGTTCGCACTCGCCATCATCGTGTTGTCGCTGATCATCGTCGGCGCTTCCAGCTGGGGCGGGATGAAGGCACGCTTCGGCAGGCAAGTCGGCAAGCCGAAGGGTTCGGCGTAAAATCACCGCGACATCGAACCGTGGACCGCGCAATGGAAGACCTGCTCATCGTCACCACCGGTGGCACCATCGACAAGGTGTATTTCGATGCGAAATCGGACTATCAGGTCGGCGAGCCGCAGATCGGCAAGATCCTCGATGACCTCGGCGTGGCGTTCCGTTTCCACGTCATCCCGCTGCTGCGCAAGGATTCGCTGTTCATCAACGAGGCCGACCGCCAGCTGATGCGCGCGACCATCGCCGCGCAGGATGAGCGCTGCGTGCTGGTCACCCACGGCACCGACAGCATGGTGGAGACCGCGAAGGTGCTGGCAGACATCCCCGGCAAGACCATCGTGCTGACCGGCGCGCTCAACCCCGCCCGTTTCGAGGGCTCGGACGCGGAGTTCAACATCGGTTGCGCGGTCGGCGCGGTGCAGTCGTTGCCGCCCGGCGTCTACATCGCCATGAACGGACGCATCTGGGACCCGGGGAAAGTCCGCAAGAACGTCGAGGCCAACCGCTTCGAGGCGAACTGAGCCTCAGTCAGGCTGGCCAAGCGTGCGCCACGCGCCGCCGAGCTTCTCGTCCTCGCTGCCGATCGACAACACGCCGCCGGGAATCCGGGCATCGGGCGAGGACAAGGCCTCGACCTTGAAGCCATCGACGATCCAGCGCGCATCGCGATCCGCGTGATTCGTCAGGAACGGCTGGTCCAGCCCGTTGCCGAGGCGCCCCGGCGTCCACACCACTGAGCGGAACGGGCCATAGTCGTCCGGGTCCGATGCCGCGACTGCCCACAGCGTGCCTGCACCATCGACGTACAGGTCGGCGATGTCGCGATGCGGCGGCACCGACAGCCAGCTGCCCGGCGCATGCAATTCGATTTCATTCGACTGCCACTTCAGCGTGCCGGCGCCGGCATCGAATTCGCCAAAACGCAGGCTGCCGCGCGGGCGCACGGTGGAGCCGCCACGCTCGCCCAGCGCCAGCAGGTAACGACCTTCGCCGATGCGGCGGCAAGCCAGGCCTTCATAGCCCATGTCGTCCTTGCCGTTGCTGCGCTCGGTCGGCAGTTTCATCGCGTGCAACAGTTCCACCACGCCGTCACGCACGCGCAGGTGGAAGACGCGGCCGTAGTCGGCATCGCGATAGCTGCTTTCGGCCGCAAGGAATTCGTTGCCGCGCCCGGGCAGCGCGCACAGCGCTTCCAGGTCATTCGAGACGCCGCCGACCGACTCCCAGCCGCGCACCGGCAGCGGCGAGAACAGGCTGCCGCCACTGGCCACCGCATCCAGCGCGCCGAAGCGCATGTCGTTGGAATAGGCCTTGGTGTCCACCACGATCAGATAGCGCCCATCCGCCATCGGTGCCATCCCGCTGATGCCGGGCAAGGTGGCCGAGAGATTGATCGGCGGAAGCGACGGCAGCGGCGCGTTGATGCTGATGCAGCCGGTCAGCATGACGGCAGCGGCGATGGCAAGGAAACAAATGCGAGGCGACATGTGGATCGGTGCGTGAACGATGCCCGATGATGCGTCGGCGTTGGTACTTGTACAAGCGGTTTTTCGCCGAGCGTGGCAATGACGTAACCGGTGTTATCCGATTCGGCAGATAATCCGATCAGAACATCCCGGTTTCCAGCCGCGCGGCCTCGCTCATCATGTTGCGATTCCACGGCGGGTCGAACACCAGTTCGACATCGGCTTCGACAACCGTCGGGATCAACTCCAGCTTGTCGCGCACGTCGGCCACCAGGATGTCGCCCATGCCGCAACCGGGCGCGGTCAGGGTCATCTTGACCTCAACCTTGCGCTGGCCGGGATGATCGGGATGCGCCGAGAGATTCGCTTCGTACACCAACCCCAAGTCCACCACGTTGATCGGGATCTCCGGATCGAAGCAGGTGCGGAGCTGCTGCCACACCAGGCGCTCGACTTCCTCGTCGCCGGCGCCTTCCGGCAACTCGATTGGCGTCGGCGGTTCCTTGCCGATCGCGTCCGCGTCCTTGCCCGCCACGCGCATCAGGTTGCCCTCGACGAACACGGTGAAACTGCCGCCCAAGGCCTGGGTGATGTAGCCGATGCTGCCGGCCGGCATCGTCACTTCCTCGCCCGAAGGCACTAGGACAACGGGGCAATCGCGCTCGAAGCGCACGGGTTCGCTGCTGCGGGAATACATGGAGGGGGAAGGCTGGGGAATCCGTACCATTCTAGTCCAAATCAATCGAGGCGGCCTGTATCCTGTGCTGCCTTTCCCGCCACGCCCGCATGACCGACGACGCCCCGCCCCAGCCTGCCCGCTACGGCTTCTTCCGCCTGCTGTTGCCGCTGATCGGCATGTTCGGCATCGCGGCAGCGTGGGTGTTGCTGGCGATCTGGCGCGACAGCATGTTGAGCGCGTTCGCCTTCGTCGTCGCGATCGATCTGGTCCTGATGGTGCGGCTGGCACGTCTGCCGCGCGGCACGGCGCGCGGCGCGATCGCCGCCGGCGGCACGCTACTCGCCATCGTCATCGCCAACGGCTGGCTGATGGCCGCACGGGTCGGCCTGTTGCTCGGGATGATGCCGTGGGAGGGCATCTCGCTGATGGGGCCGGGCTTCGCGTGGACGCTGGCTCAGCTCGCCAACGACGGCCGCGACCTCGCCTGCTACATCGCCGCCATTGCCCTCGCCGGCTGGTGGGGCCGCTGAGGCGCGATGCCTGAAATGCGCGGCGTGCTCAGTGCCCGCCGTCGAGCGCCTTCAATTCGCTGACCAGCGCACTCGCCATCTCCGCGCCGTCGCCGTAGAGCATGCGCGAATTGTCGGCGTAGAACAGCGCATTCTCGATGCCGGCGAAACCGGTGCCCTTGCCGCGCTTGATGATGATCGTGTTCTTGGAATTGACGACGTCGAGGATCGGCATGCCGTAGATGGGCGATGCGGGATCGGTCTTGGCAACGGGATTCACCACGTCGTTGGCGCCGATCACCAGCGCCACGTCGGTGTTGGCGAACTCGGGGTTGATGTCGTCCATGTCGGCGATCAGGTCGTAAGGCACCCCGGCTTCGGCCAGCAGCACGTTCATGTGCCCGGGCATGCGGCCCGCGACCGGGTGGATGGCGAACTTCACCTTCACCCCGCGCTCCTGCAGGCGCTGGGTCAGCTCCCAAATCTTGTGCTGAGCCTGCGCCACCGCCATGCCGTAGCCGGGCACGATCACCACGCGCTCGGCATAGGCCATGAGTGCCGCGACGTCACTCGCCTCGATCGGCTTCATGCTGCCGTCGATGGCCTGCATCTCGCCGCCACCGCTGCCGAAATTGGAGAACAACACGTTGCTGATCTTGCGATTCATCGCCTTGGCCATCAGCCGCGTCAGCATCATGCCCGCCGCGCCGACCATGGTCCCGGCGATGATGAGCGCCTCGTTGCCCAGCACGTAACCTTCGAACGCGACGGCCAGGCCGGTGAATGCGTTGTAGAGCGAAATCACCACCGGCATGTCGGCGCCACCGATCGGCAGCGTCATCAACACGCCCAGCAGCAGCGCCAGCACGAAGAACGCGATGATCCACGGCAGCGACAGCGTGTAGAGCGCCATGCCGCCCGCCAGCACCGTGACCAACGCGACGCAGGCATTGAAATACTGCTGGCCGCTGAAGGTGTAGCGCTTGTCCATGCGGCCATCAAGCTTGGCCCAGGCGATGATGCTGCCGGTCAGCGACACCGCGCCGATCAACGCGCCCAGCACCGCCAGCGCCAGCGCGAAGCGGGTGTGTTCGGTATCGCCGCCGGAGGCCTTGATCAGCTCCACCGCGCCGATCGCCACCGCCGAGCCGCCGCCCATGCCGTTGAACAGCGCGACCATCTGCGGCATGTCGGTGATCGCCACCTTCTTGCCCCACAGCCAGTTGACCGCGACGCCTATCACGATCGCCACGATCATCAGCCCGCCGTTGTGCAAGCCCGGCAGGAAGAATGTCGCGACCGTCGCCAACACCATGCCGACGCCCGCCCACTGGATGCCGCTGCGCGCGGTCTTGGGCGACGACATCCGCAACAGACCCAGCAAAAACAAGGTCGCGGCGATGAAATAACTCAGCTTGACCAGCGTGAGGACCGTCATGCGTGTGCTCCTTCGGCCGCCGCTGCCGGCTGCCTGTCGAGGCGATGATGCTCGCGCATCTCGATCGCGGTCTTGAGCAGCCCGACCATGCCGAGGCCAAACGCGACCAGGCCGAGCGACAGCTGATTCACGACGGAGTCCGCCGCCAGGTACGCGCCGACCAACCCGACCCCCATGGCGCCAAGTGCATATGCGGCAAGCAGGATCAACATCCAGCGGCCCTTGCGCGGGTCCTGCCAGACACGGCGCGAGATCTCGTTCTGGGTCTTGGTCGGGTCCTGCAACGAGGACAGGCCGATGCCGATACCGGCATAGAGCAAGACGTAGTTCCAGTCGTCATACACCAGCGCCAGCCCGCCGGTCTTGCCCGCGCTCAGCGCCCACCCCGACTTGAACACGTAGCCCAGCGCCACCAGCAGCGCCGGATACTGCAGGTAGCTCAGCCATTGGAAGAAATCGCGGCTGGAGCGCGCGGCCTTTCCCATCGGCAAACCGGAGGCAGCGCTGCTCATTTGTCACCCTCGGCCGGCTTGGGCGCGGCCTTCTGGCTGGGCTTGAACATCTCCAGCATCCGCTCGGTGACGACGTAGCCGCCGGCCGCGTTGCCGGCGCCCAGCAACACCGCGATGAAGCCCAGGGTCTTCTCCAGCGTGGTGTCGGCATGGCCCAGCACCACCATCGCGCCGATCAGGACGATGCCGTGGATGAAGTTGGAGCCCGACATCAGCGGCGTGTGCAGGATCACCGGCACCCGCGAGATGATCACGTAGCCGGCGATCGCCGCCAGCATGAAGATGTACAGCGCCACGAACCCGTCCGACATCGCTTCGTCTCCACCGTGTTTCCCGCATCATAACCATGGCTGAACACCACCGCCCGCGGTCAACCCGCAGCGCCGTCGCGCGTTTGCATCCCCGAGTCCCTTGCATGAACCCGTCCCCGTGTGCCCCGATGCCGGAATGGAACCCCGTTTGAGCCCGATGGTTGAAGCGCCGGCCGCCGAGACGCTGGACGGCTTCCTGTCCGGGATCGGCGCCCGCGCGTTCCGCTTCGCCGAGCTGGGCCTGCGGCACCGCGAGGACGCGCTGGACGTGGTGCAGGAAGCGATGCTGAAGATGCTGGCCTACCGCGACCGCCCCGCCGAGGAATGGTCGCCGCTGTTCTGGCGGATCCTGCGCACGCGCATCATCGATGCACAGCGCAGGCGGCGGTTTCGCCTCGGCTGGATGGGGTCGGCGACGCTGGAGGACGGCAGCGAGATGGAATGGGCCGATGACAACCCGGATCCGTCCCGCAGCCACGACAGCCGCGAAGCCTGGGGCCGGATGCGCGACGCGATGCGTGCCCTGCCGGATCGGCAACGCGAAGCCTTCACCTTGCGCGTGTTGGAGGAATTCGACGTGGCACAGACCGCCGCGATCATGGGCTGCAGCGAGGGATCGGTGAAGACGCATCTGTCCCGCGCCCGCAGCGCGCTGCAGACACAACTGGAAGATTGGCGATGAACACGCAACACCCCGACCGTTTCGATGCTGCGCTGCGCCAGACCTGGCGCGATGCCGCCGACCACCTGCCCGGCCCGCTGCAAATGCAGCTGACGCCCGGCATGGCGGCCCAGCGCAAGGGCGCGCAGCAGCATCACAAGCAGTGGTGGCTGCCGGCCGCCTGCGCCTTTGCCAGCCTGGTGCTGGCCGTCGGCCTGTGGTGGTCGCCCGGCTTCGGCCCGGCCAAGTCCGGATCCGCCGCACCGGTCGCGCAGGCCGCCGCCGATGCCGCCAACATCACCGTCAGCGACGACGACACCGCGACCGAACTCTTGACCCGCAACCCCGATTTCTATGCCTGGCTCGGTACCGAGGAAGCCCGCAGCCTGGCGATGGAGTGATGACGATGAAGATGCTTCGCCTTGCCCTGCCGTTGTTGCTGCTGACCGCGACGCCGGCCTTTGCCCAGCAGGCGGCCACCCCGCCCGGCAACTGGGACCAACTCGATGCCGCGCAGCGCGAGCTGCTGCTGCAACCGGTGCGCGACCGCTGGAACCTGGCCGACGCCGAGCAGCGCCAGAAAATGCTGGATCACGCCCGCCGCTGGCGCGACATGCCGCCGGAAGAACGTGCCCGCGCCCGTGTCGGGGTCAAGCGCTTCGATCGGCTTAGCCCCGAGCAGCAGGCGCAGATGCGGGTGTTGTTCGCCAAGACCCGCGACATGAAGCCGGAGGATCGGCGCGAGGCCTTCGCCCTGTTCCACGCCATGCGCGACATGAACGCCGAGCAGCGCGAAGCCCTGCGCGCGCGCTGGACCCGGATGACGCCCGAGCAACGCGAAGCGTGGATGCGTGAACACGCGCCCCGGCGCGGCAAGCACGGCGACCGCAAGGGACCGCCGCCCAGGCACTGAACTCAGCTGGCCGCGACCTCGCGTGGCGGCCACACGGTCCTGGCCAGCAATTCGTCGTCCCAGTCGAACGACAGCGCGCCCTCGCCCAGCAGCAGGCTGGCGAAGTTGTAGACGTTGCGTGCGTACATCTCGCTGGCATGCAACGCACCCATCGAGGCAAGGCCGAGCGGCCCGGCGATGGTGACGCCGCCCTCGGTTTCGATGGTCTGGCCGGGCACGGTGAGCGCGCAATTGCCGCCACTCTCGGCTGCCAGGTCCACGATCACGCTGCCCGGCCGCATCATCCCCACCATCTCGGCGCTGATGATCTTCGGCGCCGGGCGGCCCGGCACGGCGGCGGTGCAGACGATGACATCGACGCTCTTCAAGTGCTCGCCGAGGCGCCGTTGCTGCTCGGCGCGCTCCTCGTCGGTGAGCTGGCGGGCATAGCCGCCCTCGCCGGCTGCGCTGACGCCAAGATCGAGGAAGCGCCCGCCGAGGGATTCGATCTGCTCGCGTGTCTCGGGCCGCACGTCGAACCCTTCCACCTGCGCGCCGAGGCGCTTGGCGGTGGCGATCGCCTGCAGGCCCGCGACGCCTGCGCCGATCACCAGGACCTTGGACGGGCGGATGGTGCCGGCGGCGGTGGTCAGCATCGGGAAGAAGCGCGGCGCCAGTTCCGCGGCGATCAGCGTCGCCTTGTAGCCGGCCATGCCCGCCTGCGAGCTCAGCACGTCCATCGCCTGCGCGCGGGTGGTGCGCGGCAGCCGTTCGAGCGGGAACACGACGATGCCGCGCTCGCGCAATGCATCGGCGCGGGCGGGATCCGCGTCCGGCTGCACACCGCCCACCAACGTGGCGCCCTGTTTCATCAAGGCGATGCGTGCGACATCCGGGGGTTGCACGCAGAACACCAGGTCCGCATCGGACAAGGCCGAAGCGGCATCGTCCACCAGCTTCGCACCGGCAGCGGCGTAGGCATCATCCGGGAAACGCGCACCGCGCCCCAGGCCGCGCTCCACGCTCACTTCGGCACCGGCCTTGATCAGCTTGCCGCAGGTTTCCGGCGTCAGCGCCACGCGCCGTTCGCCGTTTGCCGTTTCCTTCGCCACGCCGATCTTCACCGCCATCGCCCTGCCCCGGAATGCACTGCCTGCCTGCATGCTAAGCGATAACGCACCTCATGCGACGTTGCCCAGTTCGTTGCGCAACGACTCCATCGCCTGCTTGCTGGGCATGGAAACCGATCCGATCCGCAATTCCTGACGATCGATCATCGCAGCCAGCGCCTCGGGGCTGGCAAATGCCTTGCGACCTCCGGCCTGGTCCACCAGCAGGATCCGCGCGGTCGTCGGGCTCACCCAGGCAACATGCACCGGTGTCTCGCGGCCATCCTCTAGCAGCAACATCGGACGGCCTGGTTCCAGTCGCCTCACCATCGCCACCATCGTGGCCGATGCATTGGTATTGACCAACGCATCATCCATCTCCGCCGGCAATACCAGTGGCGGCAACGGGCGACCGGCTTGCTTGTCCTCGCCAGAGACGATGCCGAAGAACAGGCGCGCCTTGGCCTCGCGCATGGCGTCTTCAATGGCGACACCGCTGGCCTGCAGGCAGGCTTCGACACCCGGCTCCAGTTGCGAGAACCGGGTGGCCAGCTCCGACGACTTGTATGCCATCGCGTCCTGCTCGCAATCCACCAACCCTGGCCCCAGCGCACGCATGGCATTCATCTCGGACGAATCCGGGCCATGGCGCAAGCGCACCTGGGCCAGTGCGTTTTCCCAGTACGTGGCGAGGAAATGGAACGTGCTCGCCGTCACCGCCTTGTTGCCGAGGGTATCGACCATGGCCAGCCGGGCAGAGCGTCGCGCCATGCCAAGGCGCTCGCGTGCATCGACGGTATGGACGAGGCGCTGCTCATGCAGCCGCGCACGTGCGCGTTGGGCCTCGACCTGCTCGCGCAATTGCCCAACGGCCTCGTGCAGGCCGTCGAGTGCCTTGGTCGAGGCGAGCGCTTTCACGCAACGTTCCACTTGCTGGTAATGCAGCGTCCCGGTGCTGCCACGTGGGGTATAGCTGTCCGTCGATTCGATCAACAGGTCGAATGCCTGTGCCCATGGGTGCAACGGCTGGCCGTAGAAGGCATCGTCGGCGACCGTGTAGCGCAGGAAGGGGAAGAACAGTTCGGCCAGCAACGATAGTTGGGGCGGATAGACCTCCCTGGACTTCACCAGCCCGGTGAAGTAGATGGCGGCCAGATCAAGCGCATCCGACTCGCTGGCGCCCAACGCGGCGACGCCACGTGCGTAGCCGAATTGGCCGGCGGCATCGGCGATCCGTTGCTTGGCGATACGCCGAACGCCCTCGGCATCGCCGCTGCCCAGCGCTGAGGCGAGATCGTGCTTGTCGACCACGCCCACCACATCCAGCAAGGTCAACAGATCCTCGAGGGGCAGCGCCTTGGCTTGGTCCGGCGTCTTCGACGATTCACTGCTGCGCTCGCGCCATTGCGCCAGGGGCGCCGCCAGAGACTGACGCTGGCGATGGGTCTCGTCGATATCCCCGATGGTTGCTTCCTGGTTGCTGGCCCCGCGCATCCAGAACTCTTCGTCGGTGAAGCCATGCTGGATGCGCGCGGGCGCGTTGAAGCTCACCATGTCGAGGAAGTCGGGCTCGCGGTAATCGGACGGCGCCACCTTGGACTCCTCGTCGATGCGCGCCGAAATCGACGGGAGCACCTTCTTCAAGGCCGGCACGATGCGACGCTGGTAATGGCGCATTGCCAGCGTGAGCACGCGCGGCGACAACTCGCGCAGCGGCAAGCTCGAGATGAAGCCGCGGGTCAGCGGATCCGCCCCCCAGGGATTGCCGATGTCAAAGGGATGCCCGACCATCTCGGCAAGTTTTCCGATCGGCTCGTCGCTCGCCGACAGCAAACCTTGCAGTGCGCGCTCGACGGTCTCGATCGCCTGCATCGTCCTCACTTCCAGGTCGAGCTGGGACTCCGACATCAACGTCCAGGCGCGTTTGGCGGTCGCGGTGCGATGCATCGACGTGTTCCATCCGAGCGCGCTGGTTTCGTATATCTGGCAGAGTCGGGTTCGCCATGCCGCCTCGTCCCCGGCCAGGACCTTCATCAACCCGCGGTCATGCATCAGCGGGTCGTGTGGATCGGAACGGTCATGCTCGTCGCCCGATTCGGCAACGATTTCTTCCCAGAAGCCCTCGAACGCATCGCTGAGCTGCTGCGCCGCGCTCAGGCATATCTGGTTCTGTATCCGTACCCACTTGGACTCTACGGAATGTTCGGCCATGACCCCAGTGACCAATGCTCACGATGTTGATTCGAAAAAAGGCATCCAGCCACATGTCCTGCCTGATCAGAATACATCGAAACAGCAAAAGGGATGCCAAAACTCCGCGGGCCCAGTCGTGGCCACGGATATTGAAGCGGACGGGACACCGAACGTGCCTCGGGGGTAACCGCTCAGCCGGCCGCGCGCAGTTGCTCCCAGACCTGCCGCATCGCATGGTCCATCGGCGCTTCGATCGCGCGGATGACGACCTCGCCGCGACCGACCAGCACCGCCAGTTCCTCGGCGGTTACCACCAGCTTGCGCAGGCCGTGACGATTGACGATCAAGAAGCGACCGGTCAACGGACTGACCCAGGCGATCCGCGCTGCCGATTCATGACCGTGTTCCTCACGGATGCGCAGGCCCTGCCCGGCGCGCAACTTGCGCAGACGCGCGACCAGCACCGGGTCTTCCGGCGTTTCGCGGGCACTGACCAGACGCAGGCCCGGGACCGGCATGTCGTCCGACGCGCCTTCGACCATCGCCGGCTTCACCGCACGAGGCAGGCGTTCGGCATCCGGGTTGGCCAGGCCCGCACCCAGGCGCGCAATGGCTTCCTCCGCGGCTTCGAGCACCTGCCCGCACAGCGCCAGGCATTCGCGCATCGATGCCAACTGGCCGATGAAACCGCGGGCAAGCTTGTCGCCTTCGAGCCGGGCGCCGGCGGCGTCCAGTTCGACCAACGTCGCGCCGAGATGGCGCATCGCCCGGTAGCGCGTGGTATCGGCGCCGTAGCGCAGCCAGACGTGAAGCAGGCTCGTTTGCCAGGTGCGTTCGAGGAATTGATGGCTGGCAGCGGACAGCGGACGGCCACGCACCAGCGAGACCAGCTCGGCATGCGCATCCTGGCGAGCGAAATGCAGTCGTTCGCGGCCGTGCAGAGCTTCGGCCATGCGCCGCTCGGCGATTTCGGCGCGCAGGCGCTGCTGCTCCAGGTAATCGCGCAACTCCTTCGCGGCCAGCTCGAAGATCGCCTGATCTTCCTCGAAGCGCGCGACGACCTGATCGACCACCGACTCGGCGCGCTCAAGCATTTCGCGATGCGGCGCGCTTTCGCCGGCGTTGCCATCGCAACTTTCCGCCAGGGCATCCAGCAGCCGTCGCGCAGGGTGGCTGCGCCGGTTGAACAGGGAGTCATCCATCATCGCCACCTTGACGTAGGGCAGTACCAGCTTGCCGAACATCTTGGTGCCCCGCGGCATCAGATCGTTGCTCTCGGCCAATGTGTCGAACAGGATCGCGACCAGGTCAATCGCGTCTTCATCGTCCTGGCTGAACTGGGTCTGCTCGCGGTCGAAGCCGAGTTGCTCCGCCGCTTTCAGCATTTCCTCGCGGATCACGCATTGCAGCGCGCTCTCGCCATCGCGCGACAGCGCCATCGCGAACGGCGTCGGGTCCTCGCCTTGCAGCACCGAGGCCATGGTCATGACTTCCGCGCTGCGCAGCACGTGCACGCCCTGTCCCGCCGGCTTGTGCGCCCGCCAGGTGCCGGCGGCCTGCGCGCGCTGCCGCCATTGGGCGAGATGTTCATGGACGATGTCGCGGTAGCGTGGCAGGCCTTCGTCGCGGCGCGGCACGTGCCCGATCGTCGCGCCAGGCGTCGGCTCCACTGCCGGGCGCGCCCGCAGGTTGGCGACGGTGTCGTGGCGCAAGGCATCCGGTTCCGACACGGGCGCGTGCATTTGCGCATGCTCGGCGACGGCCTCGTGCGATGCTGACCCGGCAGCGGCAGGCACGGCGACGACGCCACTACCCTCAAGCAAGGTCGAGATCCGGGGGAGCACATCGCGCATCAAGGCCGGCAGGCGCTTGCGCAGCTCGTCGAAAGTCGCCGGGACCAGCGTCGCACTGAAGTCATCCAGCGGCAGGCTCTGCGCGAACACGCGCAGGACCGTCCCGGGCCCCCATGGGTTGACGGCGCCCGGGCGCATCCCGAGGCTCGCGGCCAACGCGCCGACACGGCGATCCGACGCCTCCAATGCATCTGCAAGCGATTTCTCCATGTCGCCTGCCAGCTGTTGTGCATGCAAGTGGGCGGACAACTCGATTTCAGACATCAGGCTGAGCGTGCGCGAGGCGAGCACCTGCTGGTTGCGCCAGGTCAGCGCGGCATCCTCCAGGCCATGGCGCAGCTTCGCGGCCCAGGCTTTTTCCTGTGCCACCAGCGCGCGCACAGCCTCCATGTCGGCCTGGTGGGTCGAATAATTGGTGGTCGCGACGTTGCGCGTGGCCCATTCGCTGGCCAAGCGCGTCCACAGGCCGGAGAGCGGCGTCACCAGCCATTCCGCGCCCAGCCGAGCCGCCTGCCGGTGCAGGCGCTCGGCATCGGCAGTCGCATGCGCGTCCGCCAGAAAATCCGGAGCGTGCTCCATCCCATCTCTCCTAAACCTAGAATGGACGTTAGCAATCCAGGCGGATCCGCCGCTGAGATGCCCATCCCAGTTCGGGGAAATCATGAAATTCGATTGCCTAGACCGACGCCGCTCGGTGCCTTCCCGCCAACTGGCCGAACCCGGCCCGGACATGTCCCAGTTGGAGGGGATGTTGCAGGCCGCCAGCCGCGTGCCGGACCACGGCAAGCGGGTGCCCTTCCGTTTCCTGCGCATTGCCGGCGACGCCCGCACCGCGATGGGCGAGCTGCTGGCCACGCGCAAACTGGAACTCGACCCCGGGGCCAGCGAGGCGGCCGTGCAGAAGGAGCGCGAGCGCTTCAGCTTTGCGCCGGTGATCGTGACGGTGGTCGCAGAACAGGGGTACGACGAGAAGATTCCCGCGAGCGAGCGCTTCTCCACCGCCAGCTGTGTGTGCTTCGCGCTGCTGCAGGCGGCGCAGGCCGCCGGGTTCGGCGCGCAATGGCTGACCGGCTGGGCCGCCTACGACATCGAGGTGCGCGCACGCCTTGGCATCAGCGACGAAGAAGTGATCGCCGGCTTCATCCACATCGGCACTGCGCAAATGGAAGCGCCGGAGCGCGACCGCCCCGACGCCGCCACCCTGCTGCGCGACTGGCAGCCCTGATGGCCGTGACCAGCCACCCCACCCTGCATTTGGTCGATGCCTCGCTGTACGTGTTCCGCGCTTGGCACTCGATGCCGGACGAGTGGCATGACGACGACGGTTGGCCGCTCAACGCGGTGCAAGGTTTCGCGCGCTTCCTGCTGGAGTTGATCGAACGCGAACGCCCGCGCCACATGGTCGTCGCCTTTGATGAGGCGCTGGATTCGTGCTTCCGCAATCGTCTCTATCCCGAATACAAGGCCAACCGCCCGCCCGCACCGGAAGAACTGAAGCGCCAGTTCGCCTACTGCAAGCAGCTGTGCGAGGCGATGGGCATCGTCACCCTCGCCCACACCGAATACGAGGCTGATGACTTGATCGGCAGCGCGTTGCATGCGGTGCGCGCGGACGGTTTTCGTGGGGTGATCGTCTCCGCCGACAAGGACTTGTCTCAGCTGTTGCAGGACGACGACGAGCAATTCGATTTCGCCCGCGGCCAGCGCTGGGGCGCAGCGGGCGTCAAGGCGCGCCACGGCGTGCACGCGCACCAGGTGGCCGATTACCTGGCCCTGTGCGGCGACGCGGTCGACAACATCCCGGGCGTCAGCGGCATTGGCCAGAAGACGGCAGCGGCCCTGATCTCGCATTTCGGCAGCCTGGATGCGTTGGTGGAGCGCATCGACGAGGTCGCTTTCCTGCGCTTGCGCGGCGCGGCCACGACCGCGCGTCGCCTGCACGAGCAACGCGAACACCTGCGCCTGTGGCAACAGCTCACCCGCATCGCACTGGATGCACCGCTCGCGCCGCATGATCCGCCCTTCAGGCGAGGCGTGGGCGATGCGGCGGCGCTGGACGATTTCGCCGAACGCACGCGCATGGGACCGTTGACCCGCCGACGACTGCATGAAGCCACGCAGGGCTGATGCCGTCGCATCGTCATCGCGGGCCGGTTAGCATCGACACATGAACGATGATCTGGAAATCCTGCACCAGGGCGACTGGCTGCGGCTGGTCAAGCGCGGCAAGTGGGAGGCCGTTGAGCGCTGCCACGGTGGTGACGGCATGGCGGTGATCGTGATCGCGGTGACGCCGGCAGACGAAGTCTTGTTCGTCGAGCAGTACCGCGTGCCGTTGCAGGCGCGCACCATCGAGATGCCCGCGGGGCTGGTCGGTGACGACCGCGACGATGATTCGCTGGAGGCTGCCGCGCGTCGCGAGTTGATCGAGGAAACCGGTTGGGAGCCAAGTCGCGTCGACGTGTTGCTGACCGGCCCCACCTCATCGGGCATGAGCAACGAGCGCATCGCCTTCGTGCGTGCCCGCGATCTCGTCAAAGTGGGCGATGGCGGCGGCGTGGGCGACGAGGGCATCACCGTGCATGCGGTGCCGCGCGCGGACGCGCCGCGCTGGCTGATGCAGAAACATGCCGAAGGTTACGAGCTCGACCTCAAGCTCTGGGCCGGGCTGTGGATGATCGAACACAACCCGGACGGCAGCCTCGCCGCGGATTGACCGCGGCGCTGCCCGAAAGGCTCAAGCCTTCTTCAGGAATTCGGTACGCAGCACGAGGCCCTTGACCTTGTCGACATTGCATTCGATCAGGTCTTCGTCATCGGTCAGGCGGATGTTCTTGCACAGCTGGCCGCGCTTGAGCGTGACCGACGTGCCTTTCACCTTCAGGTCCTTGATCAGGGTGACGCTGTCGCCATCCGCCAGGCGCGTGCCGTTGCTGTCCTTGACGATGATCTCGTCGTTGTCGTCGCTCATGCCATCACTCCTTGACGTGGATTACAGCGCCTTGGGCGCGAAATGATCGGTCGCACGCACCAGCGCGTCGATGTTCTCGGCCTCGAACGCGGAATGCCCGGCGGTAGGCGAGATCATCAGCTCCGCCTTCGGCCAGGCCTTGTGCAGGTCCCAGGCATTGGCGACCGGGCAGACCACGTCGTAGCGCCCATGCACGATCACGCCGGGGATGTCCTTGATGCGGTGCGCATCGCGCAACAGCTGGTCATCGGCATCGAAGAAACCCTTGTTGACGAAGTAGTGGTTCTCGATGCGCGCGAAGGCCAGCGCGAATTGCGCATCGCCATGGCTGTCAGCGTAATCCTCGGGCACGCGCAGGTAGCTGGTGCCACCTTCCCAGATGCTCCAACGACGCGCGGCTTCCAGACGCACCGCCTCGTCATCACTGATCAGGCGCTTGTGATACGCCGCCATCAAATCGCCGCGTTCGGCCTCGGGGATGAATTCGCGATAGGGCTCGAACTGGTCGGGGAACAGGCGCGATGCGCCTTCCTGATAGAACCATTCCAGCTCCCAGCGCCGCAGCATGAAGATGCCGCGCAGGACCAGCTCGGTGACGCGTTCGGAATGTTTTTGCGCATACGCCAGCGCCAGCGTCGAGCCCCAGCTGCCGCCGAAGACCTGCCAATGCTCGATATCCAGCATTTCGCGGATGCGTTCGATGTCGGCGACGAGGTCCCAGGTCGTGTTGTCCACCAGATCCGCGTGGGGCGTGCTGCGCCCGGCGCCGCGCTGATCGAACAGGACGATGCGGTACTTGGACGGGTCATGGAAACGGCGCATCGCGGCGTTGCAGCCGCCGCCCGGGCCGCCATGCAGCATCACCACCGGCTTGCCATCGGGATTGCCGCACTCCTCCCAATACAGGGTGTGGCGGTCGCTGACCTTCAGCATGCCGCTCTGGTTCGGTTCGATCGGGGGGTACAGCGTGCGCATGGCGGGCTCCGCGTGCGAAAGACCGCTAGTGTATCGCCTGCCTCAACCGCGCCGCCCCAGCGTGACCCGGTCACGGCCTTCCAGGTCCGTCATCGTTTGCACCTCGAGGAGCCCCGCGGCCTCGAACAGCGCGCGTACCTGCGCGCCCTGGTTCCAGCCATGTTCCACCATCAACCAACCTTTTTCCTTGAGGTGGGATGTCGCCTCGTTGGCAATGACGCGCAGATCGTCCAGCCCGTCGGTACCGGAGGCCAACGCCGTCGCCGGCTCGAAGCGCAGATCGCCTTCGTCCAGATGCGGGTCGCCCGATTCGATGTAGGGCGGATTGCTGACGATCAGATCGAAGCGCTCGCCAGCCAGCGGGGCGAACCAGCTGCCATGGCGGAATTCGACGTTGGCGATGTGGTTTCTCCCGGCATTCTGGCGAGCGATGGCGAGCGCCGCTTCACTGGCATCGGTGGCGATCACCTGCGCATGCGGGCGTTCGCTGGCGATGGCGAGCGCGATCGCGCCGCTGCCGGTGCCGAGGTCCACGATGCGCGCCGCGGCATCTTTCGGGATGCGCGCCAGCGCCCCTTCCACCAGCAACTCGGTTTCCGGACGCGGGATCAAGGTAGCCGGCGTGACCTGGAGATCGAGCGTCCAGAAGCCGCGCGTGCCGGTCACATAAGCCACCGGCTCACCAGCCTCGCGGCGCATGACCAAAACATCGAAGGCCGTCGCATCGGCATCGCCCAAGCCTTCTTCCCCGTGTAGGAACAGCCAGCTGCGATCGCGCCCCAGCAGGTGCAGCAGCAGCATCTCGGCATCGATGCGATCGATGCGCAGGGCGGCAGCGCGCAGGATATCGGAAATGGTGGCGGAGTTGGCCGGCATCCGCATAGCTTACGGGCGTGTCTCACCTAGCGAGACGCGCCGCCCGCACGCTCGCGCGATGTCCGCCCAGTTTCGCCTTGATTTCACTCCGCTGCCCTGCGTTCAGGCCGGTGCGGTCCATGCGGCGGATAATGGCGGGATGCCGCTTCATCCTGCTCTCGCGCCCTTCCACCCGGCGGTGGCCGGCTGGTTTGCGCGACGTTTCCCCGCACCCACGCCCGCGCAGGCGGAAGCCTGGCCGGCGATCGCCGCAGGCGAACACGTGCTGGTCGCAGCGCCGACCGGATCGGGCAAGACGTTGACCGCGTTCCTCGCCGCCATCGATACGCTGGTGCGCGAAGGGCTGGCGCATGGCCTGTCCGATGCGACGCAGGTGCTGTACGTCTCGCCGCTGAAGGCCCTCTCGAACGACATTCATCTGAACTTGGAGGCGCCGCTCGCCGGCATCCGCGAGGAACTGGCGCATTTGGGCTTGCCGGATGTCGAGATCCGCACCGCGGTGCGCACCGGCGACACCCCGCAAGCCGAACGCGCCGCGTTGCGCAAGCAAGCGCCGCACATCCTGGTGACCACGCCCGAATCGCTGTACGTGTTGCTGGGCTCGGAATCGGGGCGGGCGATGTTGGCGCCGGTGCGCAGCGTGATCGTCGATGAAATCCACGCGCTGGTGCAAAGCAAGCGCGGCAGCCATCTCGCGCTGTCGTTGGAGCGACTCGAGGCATTGACCGGCCGCCCCTTGCAGCGCGTCGGCCTCTCGGCGACGCAGAAACCCATCGATGCAGTGGCACGCTTCCTGGTCGCTGCGGGTCACGTCGATGCGACAGGCAAGGCCGACTGCCGCGTCATCGACATCGGCCACGACCGCCAACGCGACCTGGCGCTGGAAGTCCCGCCTACGCCACTGTCCGCCGTCATCTCCAACGACCAATGGGAGCAGGTGTACCAGCGCATCGCCGCATTGGCGGGCGAACACCGCACCACGCTGGTCTTCGTCAACACGCGGCGCATGGCCGAACGCGCGGCGCGGCATCTCGGCGGCCTGCTCGGCAAGGAACACGTCGCCGCGCATCACGGATCGCTAGCGAAGGAACTGCGACTGGACGCCGAGCAACGGCTCAAGGCCGGGCAGTTGAAGGTGCTGGTGGCGACGGCGTCACTGGAACTCGGCATCGACATCGGCGATGTCGACCTGGTCTGCCAGATCGGCTCGCCCCGCTCCATCGCCGCGTTCCTACAGCGCGTTGGGCGCGCCGGTCACCACGTTGGCGGCGTGCCGAAGGGGCGCCTGTTCGCCACCACCCGCGACGAGCTGGTCGAATGCGCGGCGCTGCTCGATTGCGTGCGCCGCGGCGAGCTGGATGCGTTGATCATGCCGCCCGCGCCGCTGGACGTGTTGGCCCAGCAGATCGTCGCCGAGGTCGCCTGCCGTGAATGGAATGAGGACGCACTCTTCAACAGGCTGCGTCTTGCATGGCCTTATGCGTCGCTCACCCGCGACACGTTCAATGACGTGGTGCGGATGCTGGCCGACGGCTTCACCACCCGACGCGGCACGCGCGGCGCATGGCTGCATCGCGATGCGGTGCATGGCATGTTGCGCGGTCGCGCCGGCGCGCGCATGACCGCGACCATGTCCGGCGGCACCATCCCCGATACCGGTGACTATGCCGTCGTGCTCGATCCCGCCTCCATCCAGATCGGCACGATCAACGAAGACTTCGCCATCGAGAGCGCGGCCGGCGACATCTTCCAGCTCGGCAATGCGAGTTATCGCATCCTGCGCGTCGAACCGGGCCGCGTACGGGTGGAAGATGCGCAAGGCTTGCCGCCATCGATTCCGTTCTGGCTGGGCGAAGCGCCGGGCCGCACCGACGAATTGTCATCGGGCGTGTCGCGGATGCGCACGGCCATCGCCGAACGCATCGAAACGGACGGCCGCGACGCCGCGTTGCACTGGCTGATGCAGGACGTAAAGTTGAACGATGACGCCGCCCGGCAGATCGTCGACTACTGCGCCGAACAACTGATCGCCTTCGGCCTGCTGCCCACGCGCGAGCGCATGGCGATGGAGCGATTCTTCGACGAATCCGGCGGCACCCAGCTCATCATCCATTCGCCGCACGGCTCGCGCATCAACAAGGCCTGGGGCCTCGCGTTGCGCAAGCGCTTCTGTCGCAGTTTCAACTTCGAACTGCAGGCCGCGGCGACCGAGAACGCGATCATCCTCTCGCTCTCCACCAGCCACAGCTTCCCGCTGGACGATGTCGCGAAGTTCCTGCATTCGAGCACCGCGCGCGAGGTGCTGGTGCAGGCGTTGCTGGATGCGCCGTTGTTCCCTGCGCGATGGCGCTGGAACGCGACCAATGCGCTGGCGCTGCCGCGCTTTTCCGGCGGCAAGAAGGTGCCGCCGCAGTTGCAACGGATGAAGTCGGAGGACTTGCTGGCGACGGTGTTCCCGGACCAGGTGGCATGCCTGGAGAACATCGTCGGCGAGCGCGAAGTGCCCGACCATCCCTTGGTTGCGCAGACCCTGCACGATTGCCTTGAAGAGGCGATGGACAGCGAAGGCTGGCTGGCGATGCTGCGCCTGCTGGAAAACGGCGACATCCAGATCGTCGCGCGCGACCTGACCGCGCCCTCGCCCTTCGCCGCCGAGGCCTTGAACGCCGCGCCCTATGCGTTCCTTGACGATGCACCGCTGGAGGAACGCCGTACCCAGGCCGTGCAGACGCGTCGTTACACCGATCCGGAGCAGGCGCGCGACTTGGGCAGGCTGGACGTCGCGGCCATCGAGCAGGTCCGCGAAGATGCGTGGCCGCAGGCGCGCAACATCGACGAAGCCCACGATGCATTGATGAGCCTCGGCGCGCTTGGCGCCAGTGAGGCCGAGGCCAGCGGCTGGACGCATTGGCTCAACGCCCTTGCCGCTGCAAAACGCGCGACTCGCCTCGACTTCGAGCCGACCCCGCTCTGGGTCGCCGCCGAGCGCCTGCCGATGATCCGCGCCGTACATGCCGACGCCGGCATCCAGCCACACATCGACGTGCCCGCCGAATACGCCGCGCAAACATGGACACGCGACGACGCCCTGCGCGAATGGGTGCGCATGCGCCTGACCGGCAGCGGCCCGGTGGCGGCCGCGCAGTTGTCCGATGCCATCGGCGCGCCTGCAGGCGACATCGACCTGGCGCTCGCCGCACTGGAGCGCGATGGCTATGCGATGCGCGGCCACTTCGACGAAACCATCCCGGGCGAGCAATGGTGCGAACGCGGCCTGCTTGCGCGCATCCATCGCCTGACATTGGGGCGGCTGCGGCGCGAGATCGAGCCGGTCACGCCGCAGGATTTCATGCGCTTCCTGTGCGAGTGGCAGCATGTCGCGCCGCATGCGCGACTGCGTGGGCCCGATGCATTGCCCAAGCTGCTCGGCCAGCTGGAAGGCTTTGAGGCCGCTGCGGGCGCATGGGAATCCGAACTGCTGCCTGCGCGCCTCGCCGACTACTCCATCCACTGGCTCGACGAGCTGTGCAGCGCCGGGCGCGTGCGCTGGTCGCGCCTGCGGCCGACTGCCGAGGGCAGCAGCGGCAAGTCGCCCGTGCGCGCCACGCCCATCGTGCTGCTGCCGCGTCGCGAGCAATCGACATGGATGCGTCTCGCCGCCGAACCCGATGCCGGCGCGCCATCGTCGCGCGCGGCCAAGGTCGCGGCGGCGTTGCAGGAACACGGCGCGCTGTTCTTCGACGAACTCATCGACGAATCACGCCTGCTGCAAACCGAACTGGAAGACGCCCTCGGCGAACTGGTCGCGCGCGGCATCGCCAGCTGCGACAGCTTCGCCGGGCTGCGTGCGTTGCTGTTGCCGCAAGGCAAGCGGCCGAAGGCATCCAGCCGCCTGCGCCGCGGCCGGGTCTCGGGCATCCATGATGCGGGCCGCTGGTCGTTGCTGCGCCGACCAGTGCCGGATGACACGGCAGAGCCCGACGCCGCGCTGGAGCACGTCGCCCGCGTGTTGCTGCGCCGCTACGGCATGGTCTGCTGGCGCTTGCTGGAGCGCGAAGCCGGCTGGTTGCCGCCATGGCGCGAACTGCTGCGCGTGTACCGGCGGATGGAAGCACGCGGTGAGTTGCGCGGCGGCCGTTTCGTCGCCGGCATGGTCGGCGAGCAATTCGCCCTGCCGGAGGCGGTGGCCCTGCTGCGCCAGGTCCGCAAGCGCGAGAATGACGGCGCGATGCTGGTGCTCTCGGCGACCGATCCGCTCAACCTTGCAGGCACCCTGCTGCCCGGCGACAAGGTGCCGCGCACGCCCGGCAATCGCCTGCTGCTGCGCGATGGCATCCCGCTGGCGGCGTGGATGGGCGGCGAATTCCATCCCCTGACCCGCCTCGACCCGATCGATGAAACCTCGGCCAGGACCCTGCTCCAGCAGGCACCGGCCCACCGTCGGCGCAACGAGCACCCGGTCGGCGCGATTGAGCGCGCATCCCACATCGATAGTTAATATCTATTGATATTATTTCAACTATCGATTTGTATTATCAATCGAAGCTGTCTAACCTATTGATGTCGGATAGGCCGGACCTGCCGATTCCCCATTTTTCCCATCCCGAATCCATTCACAGGAGTTATCGATGTCCCTGATCAATACCGAAGTCCAGCCGTTCAAGGCCAATGCGTTCAAGAACG
>JACSSF010000030.1 GCA_014879375.1 Lysobacteraceae bacterium | reverse complement strand
GGGCAAGGACGACATCTCCGGCCTGCGCTACGGCAAGGTGGTGATCCTGGCCGATGCGGACTCGGATGGGCTGCACATCGCCACCCTGCTCTCGGCCTTGTTCGTGAAGCATTTCCCGGCGCTGGTCGAGGCTGGCCATGTGTTCGTGGCGATGCCGCCGCTGTTCCGCGTCGACGTGGGCAAGCAGGTGTTCTACGCGCTGGACGAGGAAGAAAAGCGCCTGCTGCTGGACCGCATCGAGCGTGAAAAGATGAAGGGCGCGGTCGCGATCACCCGCTTCAAGGGCCTCGGCGAAATGAATCCGTCGCAGCTGCGCGAATCCACCATCCACCCGGACACGCGCCGCCTGGTGCAACTCACCAACGACGATGACATCCTGACCCGCGGGTTGATGGACATGCTGCTGGCGAAGAAGCGTGCATCGGACCGCAAGGCTTGGTTGGAGCAAAAGGGCGACCTGGCGACGCTGGAAGTGTGAGAGGCTTGGCTGGATCGGCCACGGATTCCGGAATAGGCTGTCTTCGGGGTCAACCAGGGGAATTCTGAAAGATGTCCAAGCTGTCGATGTGTCTGGCTGCGTGCCTGATGCCGTTCGCTCTGCCCGCCATTGCACAAACGCCGTCCGCGCGAGATTTCGCCCGCCATGCCGAGGTCTATGAAGTAGCCCTCTCGCCCGATGGCAAGCATGTCGCGATGACGCTGCCCACCGAAGACAATCGCGAAACCCAGTTGCTGATCGCACCGCTCGACGGGGATGGAAAAACCCAGAAACTCCGTTTCGGCAACCAAGAGCACGTGTCGAACATCGTCTGGACAGCGGATGACCGCGTGACCTTGGCCCGGGCGCGGAACATGCCGCTCCAACCCATGCCCTACAGCCTGGGCCAGTTGTTTTCGACCGATGTCACTGGCAAGGACCAGGAAGTCTTGTTCGGGTACTTCCGCAACACGGGGCTTGCCACCGCCCGCCGCAAGGACGAGGGCTTCGCCAGTCTGGCCAAGGTGCTGGATGACGAACCAGGAAACGCGTTGATCTGGTTCACCTGCTGGAATTGCGGGGAACGACCCGACACCGTCGTCTACAAGGTGGATACGCGCACCGGCAACCGGCAGGAGGTCGAGCGCGTCAAGGACTCCGCCCACCTTTATTTCGACAATTCCGGTCGTGCGCGGATCATGGTCGGCAATGACGACAACGACGAGCCCATCATCTCGTACCGACGCACTCCGGACGCGGATTGGACCCCGATGCCCGCCTCGCTGGTCGGTTACAGCGTGTCCAGTGTCTATTTCGATGCGAACGGCAATCAGGTGATCGCCGACGTGAGCGACAAGGGCGAGGCCCCGACCTGGTACCGCATCGACCTGGACTCCGGCACTCGTAGTCCGATTAACCACAAACCCGGTTTCGAGGCGGATTACTTGCCGCGTGCTGGCCGAAACGGGCCGCCGATCGCCGTCATTTCGCTCGCCGGCAAGCCCAGCGTCCAGTACCTGGATCCCACATCGGATTACAGCAAGTTGCACGCCGGCTTGATGAAGGCCTTCCCCGCACAGATCGTCGATTTCGACGATTTCTCGCGCGACAACCGCAAGGTGTTGTTCAGGGTGTTCTCCGACCGCCAACCCATCAGGTGGTACGTGATCGACCGCGATACCACCAAGATCCAGCTGGTCGCCGAATCAAGGCCCTGGATCAAGGCGGACCAGATGGCCGCCGTCACCCCCATCGAATTCAAGTCACGCCACGGTGAAACCCTGCATGGCTTCATCACCAGCAAGGGACCCGGCCCCCGTCCGATGGTCGTCATGCCCCATGGCGGGCCACATGGCCCGTACGACAGCTGGGGCTTCGACCCGCATGCACAGTTCCTCGCCAGCCGAGGCTATGCGGTGCTGCAGGTGAATTTCCGCGGTTCCGGCGGGCGTGGCACCAACTTCGAGAAATCCGGATACCGCGAATGGGGCGGCAAGATGCAGGACGACATCGCCGATGCGGTGCTCTGGAGCATCGACAACAAGGTCGCCGACCCCGCGCGCATCTGCACTTTTGGCGCCAGTTATGGCGGCTATGCCGCATTGATGCAGCCACTGCGCTTCCCCGATCTCTACAAATGCGCAATCGGTTACGTCGGCGTATACGACCTGACCGTGATGAAGAAGGAAGGCGACATCACCCAAAGTGCCGACGGGCGACGCTACCTCCAGCGCGTGCTCGGCAATGACGATGCCCAGCTCAAGGCCTGGTCGCCCGCGCAGAATGCCGACAAGATCAAGGTCCCGGTCTTCCTGGTGCAGGGCGATGCGGACCGCCGCGTGCCGATGCCGCAATTCAACGCACTAAAAAATGCCTTTGCCGCCCGCAACATTCCGGTCGAGACGATGGTCGCGGCAGGTGAAGGTCATGGGTTCTATTCCGTGCAGAACCGGGAAGCCCTGTACCAGCGCATGGAAGCGTTCCTCGGCAAGCACATCGGACCCGGTGCAAAATAATTGCACCACATCCCATGACCACACCACCTCCCGTCCCGCATCGGCGCCCACTCATGTTGTGGGCATCGGTGGCGTGCACGGGCATGATCCTGCCGCTGCTCTGGCTTCTTGAACGCGTCAGCGGTTCTTGCCCGGATGGGCTCTGCATGTTCTTTCCCGCGCTCCTCGTCAGCGGGGCTTGCCTGTTATCTGCGCTGGCATTCGCGGTGGCCGGACTAATGCGGGGCGAACGACCCCGTTGGATCGCGTTGTTGTCGATCCCGCTGCTGGCCACGATGATCTGGTTCTACAGTTTTTGATCCGGCCCGCACCTGGGCTCAGCCCAGCGCCGCTTCCAGCATCTGCCGAAGCAAGGGCTGCAGCCGCGCGGCCTTGTCGTCGTCCCACTCGAAACTTTCTTCATCCATGTAGCAGCGCTGGCTGGTTTCGAGCTGGATAGCCTCCACGCCCTCGTCCGGGCGGCCGTAATGACGGGTGATGTAGCCGCCCTTGAAGCGGCCGTTGGCGACGAATCCGTAATCACCTTGCCCTGCCAGCACGTTGTCGATGCGCGCCTGGGTGGCCGGCAGGCAGCTCGCGCCATTGGCGGTGCCGAGATTCAAGTCAGGCAGCTTGCCCTCAAACAGGAACGGCAGGTGGTCGCCCTTGATCGAATGCCCTTCCCACAGGACGACGCGGCCATGCCGCTTGCGCAGACGCTCGATCTCGCCGCGCAGCGCATCGTGGTACGGGCGCCAATAAGTCTCGATGCGCGCGCGCACCTCCGCCTCGTCGGGTTCGCGGCCCGGCTGATACACCGGTTCGCCGGTGAAGCGGACCAGTGGGCACAGGCCGGTGGTGTTCTGTCCCGGATAGAGCGAGACATCATCCTCGCCTCGGTTGAGGTCGATGACGTAGCGCGAATGCATCGGCACGATCATCGACGCGCCCATTCCGCGCGCGAAGTCGTAAAGGCGGGCGATATGCCAGTCGGTGTCCGGCACGCGCAACGCCGCAGGCGTCAGCCGCGCCGCGATGTCACCGGACAGGCAGATGCCGTCGTGCGGCACGCTGACCAAGAGCGGCAGTTCGCCGCGATGCAGGGTGAAGATGTCGTCGCTCATGCCGCCAGTCTAGCGACCGGCGGCGCAGGCGCAGCCATGGCGTCAGATCAGGACCAGTTCCTCGGCGCTGGTCGGGTGGATCGCCAGGGTGTCGCGCAGGTCGCGCCGGGTGATGCCCTTGCGCATCGCCACCGCAAACCCCTGCAGGATTTCGTCGCTGCCGGGACCAATCAGGTGCAGGCCGATGACTTGTTCGTCATCACCCACGCACACCAGCTTGTACAGGCAGCGCCGGTGGCCATCGGACAAGGCCTGCAGCATCGGGCGGAAATCGGCGCGATACACCTGCACCGCATCGCCATGCGCCTCGCGCGCGGCTTCCTCCGACAGTCCGATGCTCGCGATCGGCGGATGCGCGAACACCACGGTCGGCACTTGGGGCAGTTCCAGCCGGGATTCGGCATCGCCCCCGTACAGGCGGTCCATCAGCCGCCGCGCGCCGGCAATCGCGACGGGCGTGAGCGCCGGTTGCGCGGTCAGGTCGCCCACCGCGAACACGTCGCCGCGCGAGGTCGCCTGCCAGGCGTCCACCTCCACCTGTCCGCGACGATTGCAGGTGATGCCGGCTTCGTCTAGGCCCAAGCCCGCGGAATTCGCGCCGCGCCCGGTGGCGAACAGGGCACGATCGAACGGGCCATGGCGCACACCGTCGCCGGTGACGACCTGGACCGCGCCGGTCTCACCCTCCAGCGCGTTCGCCTCGCAATCGAAATGCAGCTCGATGCCGGCCTGACGGAAGGATTCGGCCAGTTTTTCGGTGATTTCCCGGTCGAAATTGGGCAGCAGGCGCGGCTGGCGGACGAACAGCGCGACCCGGCTGCCCAGCGCCTGCAACACGCTGGCAAGCTCGACGCCGATGTAGCCGCCACCGATGATCGCGACCCGCGTCGGCGGCTCGGTGAGCGCGAAGAAATCATCGGAGACGCCACCCAGCTCCGCGCCCGGGACCGGTGGTTTCAGCGGATGTCCGCCGGTCGCCAACAGGATGCGCGGCGCCCGCCAGGCAAGGTCGCCGGCGCGCACCACGCCCGGCTCGCTGGTCAGGCTGCCACGCTCGGGCAGCACGGTGATGCCGGCGGCGTCCAGCCGACGGCGGTAGGCCGCGTGGATGTTCTCGATGTAGCAGCTGCGCCGCAGCAGCAATTGCTGCCATGACAGCGGCGCGTGATCGGGCAGCGCGAAGCCGAAGCCGCGCGCGGCGGCCAGGTGCTCGGCCAGGTCCGCCGCCAGCCACATCGCCTTCTTCGGCACGCAGCCGACGTTGACGCAGGTCCCGCCGAGCGCGCCGGGTTCCAGCATCGCCACCTTGGCGCCGTAGGAGGCCGCGCGGAAGGCGCCGGCCAATCCACCGCTGCCGCCGCCAATCACGATCAGGTCGAAGTCTTGCTGCATGGGGGGCATCCGTTTGTCCGATGCCCGCAGGTTACCGCCCGCCGGACGATGCCGGCGTGAGCGCGGGATGCTCAGGCGATGGCCGGCAGGCGCATCGGTTGGCGCGCGCCGTAGGTCATCCAGCGCCACAGCCATTCCATCGGCCCGTAGCGATAGCGCGAGAGCCACCAGCGGCTCAGCCACACCTGCAAGCCGAACAGCGCGGCCACGAACAGCGGCTGCCACGCGCGTGGCAGTTGTTCGAAGTAGTCGAGGCCATAGCCATAAAAGATCGTCGTGCACACCACCGATTGCATCAGGTAGTTGGTCAGTGCCATCCGGCCGGCCGGTGCCAGCCACGACAACCGGCGTCGCCATGCCGGCCGGTGCATCGCCAGCACGATTGCCGAGGCGTAACCCAGCGACATCAACACGCCGGCGATCATCGCTGCCGATTGCCAGCCCATCGAGCGCAGGCTCATCTCGTGCATTTCCATGGTCGGCATCATGGTGGCCGAGAGCAGCATCAGCGGCAGGCCGACCAGCATCCCCAGCAGCAACATCCGGCGGAACAGCCGCGCATGCGCCACGGTGTCGCGCATGATGCCCGCGCGCACCAGCCAGGCGCCAAGCAGGAACATCACCAGGATCAGCAAGCCGAACACCGGCAACGCGCCCAGCATCGCCAGCGTGTCCTTGATCCGCTGGATGGTGGCATCGAGGTAGCTGCCGCCGCCATAGGCCTGGCGTTCGGCGGCGACCATGGCCGCCGCATCGCTCGCCTGCTTGGCCAGCATGGCCTTGCCTTCCGGCGTCATCACGAAGACCTGCATCAAGAGACCCAGCGCCAGCAGCGTCCCGACCAGCACGATGGCGAAAGACACCGCCCAGATCGGCAGGCGCGAGGCCTTGGTGTTGCGGAACAGCAGCAGCATGGCGAAGCCGACCAGCGCGTACGAAATCAGCACGTCGCCGGCCCACAGCAGCACGGCATGGACGATGCCAAAGCCCAGCAGCGCCAGCAGCCGCCGCGCATAAAGCCTGCCGCCACCATCGCCGCGCGACTGCGCGCGATCCAGCATCACCGCGAAGCCCATCCCGAACAGCAGCGAGAACAGGGTCATGAACTTGCCCTGCACCAGCACGTAGATGAGCCAGTCCACGACGCGATTGGCGCCGGTCAGCTCGGGGTTGAGGCCGGTGACCGAAAGCCACAGCGGGCCGACGAAACCCTCGATGTTCATCAGCAGGATGCCGAGCAGCGCGAAGCCGCGCAGCACGTCCATCACCTCGATGCGCTCGCCCGGCTGCACCGGGCTCAACAGGGTCGGGACGGGATCGGCATGCATCGCGCTTCCTTATCGATGGGATGGCGGAACTCGACCTCCATCATGCACTCCGTGCGAACGCGCGTGCCGCGGCAGGCGCTCAGGCGAAACGTGCGGGCGAGAACGGCGCGGGATCGACCGACGCATCGCGGCCGGCCATCAGGTCCGCCAGCAGCTGGCCGGTACCGGCGCTCATCCCCATGCCCATCATCCCGTGGCCGGTCGCCATCCAGCCATGGACACGCCCGGGGATGCGCCCGATCAGCGGCACGTCGTCCAGCGACATCGGTCGCCAGCCGCTCCAGCGCTCGCGCACGACCGGGCCGACCGGGTGATGCAGGAACTCGGCCGCGCCGCGTTCGAGCGCCGCGAGGCGCCGCGGGTTGAGGCTGTCGTCAAAGCCGGAGAACTCCATCGTGCTGCCGAGGCGATAACCGTCCGCCCACGAGGTCACGCAGACCGAGCGGTCACGCAGGATCAGCGGCCGCTTCGGCACCATCGCCGGGCGGTCATAGGTGATCGAGTAGCCCTTGCCCGGCTGGATCACCGAACGCAGCCACGGCGCGCCGACCTGCGTCGCCAGCCGTGGCGACCATGCGCCGAGCGCCAGCACGAAGTCGCGACATCGCATCCCGCCTTGCGAGGTCTGCACGATGCAGCCGTCACCCGTTTCCTCGACGCTTTCCAGAGCGCATTGTTCGATGATGCGGCCGCCGCGCTCACGCACCGCATCGGCCAGCGCACGCACGTAGGCATCGGGGCGGAGCATGGCATCGCCCGAGAACCGAACCGCGCCGGCCATGCCCGGTTTCACCGCCGGCTCCTGCCGCGCGTATTCGCTGCCGTCGATGACCTCGACCGAGATGCCGAGCTCGCGCAGCAGCGGAATCTCGCGTTGCTCGTCCTCCAGCCCTTGCGGATCGCGGAACACGTAGTCCTCGCCGCTTTCGGCGAACTCGCAGGACAGCCCGAACCGGCCCACCCAGTCCTGGATGCGATCGCGCGAGTCCTGCAGCAACGCATATTTGGCGACGGCGCTGCGGCGCCAGTCGCGCGTGTTGCAGCGCAGGCCGAAACGCATCAGCCATCGCCACAGGTTCAGATCCATGCGCGGATGCACGTACAGCGGCGCATCGGGCGTCAGCATCCAGCCCAGCGCCTTGGTCACCGTGCCCGGCGCGGCCAGTGGCGGCGCGTGACTGGGCGTCAGCGTGCCGCAGTTGCCGTGCGATGCGCCGGCGCCGACGCCCTTGGCATCAATGACGATCACCGCGCGCCCGGATTCGAGCAAGGCCAGCGCACACGACAGGCCGATGACGCCTGCCCCCGCAACGATCACGTCCGCATTCGCATTCATCCGCGCAGTGTAGCGAGCCGGCGGCGCATCAAGTAACCCGATCCGCTCCCTGTTTGCGGCGATGTTTGCGGCGCTCGCCCGCGCATGAAAAAGCCCGCTTGCGCGGGCTTCGTCACGGGATGCGATGGCTCAGTGCTCGTGGCCGCCGTCGCCGTGCACGTGGCCGTGCTCGATCTCTTCGGGCGTGGCGTCGCGCACATCGACCACTTCGATGTCGAAGTGCAGGTCCTTGCCGGCCATCGGGTGGTTGAGGTCGATGTCGACGGTGGTCATGCCGACCTTCTCGACCGTCACCGCGCGCGGGCCGAAATTGGTGTTGAGCACCACCTGCATGCCCGGTTCCAGCTTGGTGCCCTGGAAGTGCTTCTTCGGCACGCGCTGGCTGAGACCGTCGCGGCGCTCGCCATAGGCTTCGGCAGCCGGCACGTCCACGCTGAACTTGTCGCCGGCCTCGCGGCCTTCCATCGCCTTCTCCAGGCCCGGAATGATGTTGCCGTGGCCAATCAGGATCGCCAAAGGCTCGCGATCATGGGAGTTTTCCACCGATTCCTGCCCCTGTTCAGCCACGGAATAATGGAAACGAACGGCACGGTCTTTTTCAATCTTCATGAGGTACTCGCAGTAAACACTTGAAATTCAAGGAGTGATTGGTTCAAACTCCGGCCAACTAGCGCCACAGGGGAACCGTGATGTCCACGCATTATCCCGCCCGCACCGCCCGCATGCCAGCATCGATGCCCCATCGCGCCCTGCTCATCGCCACCTGCCTCGCCCTCGCCCCGGCCGCTTTCGCCGCCGACGGCCATCCGGCCGAGGCCGCGCCGGCTCCCACGCCCCATGCCATGCAGGCCAACGACGTCCTGATCCGCGCCATCAGCCTGGTCGGCACGCCCTATGTCTGGGGCGGCAACACGCCCGAAAGCGGCTTTGATTGCAGCGGATTGGTCAATTACGTGTTCCGCGACATGCTCGACCTGCGCCTGCCGCGCACCTCGCGGGAGCTCTCCGCCCTGTCCGCGCCGCCCGTCGATGTCTCGGGCCTCGCCACCGGCGACCTAGTGTTCTTCGCCAACGGCGGGCAGGTCACCCATGTCGGCATCTACGTGGGCGACGGGCGATTCGTCCATGCCCCGCGCACTGGCGGCGTGGTCCGGCTGGAGCGTCTGGACGGGCGTTACTGGCAGGAACGCTATGCCGGGGCCCGCCGCGTCCTCGCCGGTTTATGAATGCGGGGCGCGTGAAACCGAAGTGATGCGCTTGTGACAGCACGGTCAAATTGTGTGCATTCTGTCACGTTATTTAACGATTAAATAACGGAAATAGAACATCCTGATCGCGCCGAGCGGGCACACTCACCGCTGGTTTAGCACAGTGAAGACCGCGTGATGAAGTCGCAACTTCTCCACGGCCGCTCCGGCGCCCTCCGCAACACCCACAAATTCGCGTTCCGCCTGTCCGGCCTGATGCTGCTGGCTGCCCTGTCGGCGCCGGCCTTCGCCAACAGCGACCTGCCCGCCGTGCGCAGCACCGACGTGCAGACGATCTCCACTTCATCGCCGGCCAGCACGTCGGTGCTGGCGGGCCTGGACAACACCGCCATCCCGCAGGACCTGGTGATGATGCCGTCCGGCCAGGCCGCGGTCACCGCCTCCAGCATCAAGGAAAGCCGCGTCCAGCAGCTGCTCAAGCGCGCCCTGACCCTGCTGGGCACGCCCTATCGCTGGGGCGGCACGACCACCTCCGGCTTCGATTGCAGCGGTCTGGTCGGCTACGTGTTCCGCACCGCGCTCGGCATCGAGCTGCCGCGCGTCTCCCGCGACATGGCCACCCGCGGCGAAAGCGTCAGCCGCGACGAACTGATCGAGGGCGACCTGGTGTTCTTCAGCCGCGGCAAGGTGGTCGACCACGTCGGCATCTACATCGGCAACGGCCAGTTCGTCCACGCGCCGCGCACGGGCCGCGACGTCAGCGTCTCCAAGCTGGAGGGCTACTGGGCCCGCCACTTCGTCTCGGCCCGCCGCGTCGCCGGCATCTGAGGCAGCGACATCCCGATATGCGAAGGCCGCCCGAGGGCGGCCTTTTTGTTAGCGATGCCATAGCGTTACCGCCCTCAGTGTTTGTCGATCTCGGCCTGCCGGTAACGCTCGATGGTCTGCTCGATGCCTTTGCTGAGCTCCATCACCTTCATCGCGTAATCGGCGAAGCGGCGGTCCTCTTCGGTTTCCTGCGTCAGCGGGGGCACGGGCGCCGGCTTGCCGTCCACCCCGTCGAGCGCGACGAACACGATCACGCAATGCGTGCACAGCCGGTCCTTGCCGCCCATCGGGTCGCGCGCGTTGACGTCCACCGCGAAGTGCATCGAGCTGGTGCCGGTATAGACCAGCTTGGTGGTGATGGTGACGAGGTCGCTGGTGCGGATCGGCGCGACGAAGCGGATGCCGCCGACCGCAACCGTCACGCTGTACTTGCCGCTCCAGCCGACCGCCGCGGCGTAGCCGGCCTGGTCGATCCATTTCATCACCACGCCGCCGTGCACCTTGCCGCCGTAATTGACATCGGTGGGCTCGGCGAGGAAGCGCAGGTTCAGTTCGCGTTGGCGTCCGCTCATGGGTTCATCCGGTTGGGTGGCATGGGTTCTCCCGTCGACGGGTTCATGGTGATGTTGGATGTTCCTGGCGATGTTGGATGCCGCCACGTTAACGCAGCGCCAGCATCCACGCCCCCTCACTTACACTAGCGCGATGCCTTACACCCCGATCATCGGCACCCTCGGTTACATCCTCTCGCCCGACCGCCAGCGCGTGCTCATGGTCCATCGCAATGCGCGCCAGGACGACGAGCACCTCGGCAAGTACAACGGCCTGGGCGGCAAACTCGAGGCCGACGAGGACGTGATGGACGGGATGATCCGCGAGATCCGCGAGGAAGCCGGGATCGAATGCACGGCGCTGTCGCTACGCGGCACGGTCAGCTGGCCGGGCTTCGGCAAGCACGGCGAGGACTGGCTGGGCTTCGTCTTCCTCGTCACCGCGTTCGAGGGCGAGCCCTACAGTGAGAACCCGGAAGGCCCGCTGGAATGGGTACCGCTCTCAAACCTGCATGACCTGCCGATGTGGGAAGGCGACCGTTATTTCCTGCCGCTGGTGTTCGACGACGACCCGCGGCCCTTCCACGGCGTCATGCCGTACAAGGACGGCCGACCGGTGCGGTGGGCCTACAACCGCCTGTAACGCCGGGCGCTTGCCGGCGCCTCAGCGCAGTTGCGAGTCCTTGCTGCCGCGGCGGTTGTAGCCGGCGTGGCCGGCCTCTTCGGCATCCAGCGCCTCCTGGCAGGGCACGCACAGGCGCACGCCGGGCACGGCCTTGCGCCGCGCCTCGGGGATCGCGGCGTCGCATTCCTCGCAATGCGTCAGGCTCTCGCCCGTCGGCAGACGGCTGCGCGCCCGCTTGATCGCGTCCTTCACGGTCGCGTCGATCTGATCCTGCACGGCGCCGTCGCCGGCCCACCCGGTGGCCATGTCCGTTCTCCACGAATGCCCAAGACAAGGAAGGCGCAGGAGTCACCCTTCGCCTTCCAAATATCGGGTTTCCACCGCCGCGGTTCAAGCGGCGCAGGCGATCACTCGCTGAACGCGGCGATCTCGCCCGGGCGACGCAGCATCTTGTTCACCTCGTCGGCGTGCAGCTCTTCGCCTTCGATCATCTGGCGCGCGTATTCCTCCAGCAGGACCGACTTGCCCTCGACCAGATCCAGCAGCGCGTAGTAGGCGTTGAGGGCCTTCTCCTCGTGCGCCAGGCTTTCGCGCAGCATGTCGCCGATGTCGTGCTGTTCGGTTTCCAGCAGTGGGCCGATCTTCAGCGACGGATGACCGCCGAGCAATGTGACCAGCTCGCCTGCCTTGTGCGCGTGGGCCAGGCTTTCGTCGGCATTGGACTTCATCCACGACACGATCGGGATGCGGCCGTAGCCGTACACCATCAGCGAGTAGTGCGTGTAGCGCACCACGCCGGCGAGCTCGAGCTCCATGATGATGTTGAGGGTCTCGATGGCCTTGTCTTTGATGGCCGGATCAATGGTCCTGCTCATGGTGCTTCCTCCGCTCGGCGTCTTTGATTCGGCGATTATGCGTTGTCGTCACGCGGCGCGTCGGAATGCGAATCCATCTCGATTCCGATGTTGGTCGAGGCCTGCTCGTACACGTGCTGGTCCAGCAGGCCGGTTTCCTTCGCCACCAGCACCGGCACCAGGACTTGCCCCGTCACGTTGGTCATCGTGCGCATCATGTCGAGCACGCGATCGATCGCGTACAGGTAGCCGATGGTCTCCAGCGGCAGCCCCGCCGCCGACAGCACCACCGTCGCCATCACCACCGCCGTGCCCGGCACGCCCGCCGTACCGAAGCTGCCCAGCACCGAGGCCAGCATGATGATGAGGTACTGGTTCATGCTGAGATCAATGCCCATGTACTGGCTGATGAACACCGCGGCCAGCGCCGGATAGATCGCGCCGCAGCCGTCCATCTTGATGCTGGCGCCGAGCGGCACCGCGAAGCTCGCGTAATCCTTGTTGACGCCGAGGTCATGGGTGGCTGCGCGCAGGCTGGCCGGCAACGCGGCGAAGCTCGACGATGCGACGAACGCGACCTGCATCGCCGGCGCCGCGCCGCGGAAGAACTTGAGCGGATTAAGCCCGTGCGCCAGCAGCAGGCTGGTATAGACGACCACGATCTGGATCGCGCAGGCGACGTACAGCGCGATCACGAAGCTGCCGAGCGGCAGCAGCTTTTCGAAGCCGTAGGCGCCGACCAGTGCGGCGATCAGGCCGAAGGTGCCGAACGGGGTGAACTCCAGCACGTACTTGGTGATCTGGATCCAGATGTCGCTGAGCTGGCTGGCCAGCTTGCGCGCCTCGGTCACCTTATCGCCCAGCTTGACGATGGCAAAACCGATCAAGCCCGCAACGAAGATCACCGGCAGGATCGAGCCCCTGCCCGCCGCCAGCACCGTCTCGCCGGCCGCGTTGGTGGTGGTGCCGATCCCGGTCAGCGCATGGAAGATGTTGGCCGGCACGATGCCAAGCAGCACGTTGAGCAGGCTCGGCACCTCGCGCTGGGTGTAGTTGCTGGCGACAGTCAGCGGCTCCACGCCCGCGCCCGGCTTCATCACCAGCCCGACCGCCAGGCCCACCCCGACCGCCAGCACGGCGGTGATCGCGAACCACAGGAAGGTACGGCCGCCGAGCGCCGCCATCGACTTCTGCCCGGACAGCGCCGAAACCGCGCTGATCACCGCAAAAAACACCAGCGGCACCGCGATCATCTTGATCATGGTGACGTAGAGGTCGCCGATCCAGCCGAACCAGGTCTCGGCATCCGGCCCGAACAGCCAGCCGGCCAACGCGCCCAGCACGAAACCCAGCACCACGCGCTTCCAGAATTTGATGCGGAACCACCAATCGAACATCGGGATTTCCCGGCAGAGGAATCGAGCGACGATACTCCAGCCGTCGAGGCGCGACAAAGCCCGCGCATAATGAAGACTCATATCCTCATGCCCGAACCATCGATGACACGCCAGATCCTGCGTCCCGCCCTCGCCGCCCTGCCTGCCCTGCTGCTGGTCGCCTGCGCGACCGCTGGCAAAGCCCCCGCACCCACCGCCGCGACATCGATCCAGGTCGATGTACCGTTGATCGAGCGCCCCGGCGGCGAATCGGCCGCCTGGTGGTTCCGCAACGGTGCGGCCCAGGCGGCAGAACGCGGCGCGATGTCGGGCCGGGCGAAGAACCTCATCCTCGTCGTCGGCGATGGCATGAGCCTGCCGACCGTCGCCGCCGCGCGCGTGCTGGAAGGCCAGCGCGAAGGCCGGTCAGGCGAGGAACAGAAGCTCGCGTGGGAGGCGTTCCCCGCCACCGCGCTCAGCCGCACCTACAACACCAACGCGCAGACGCCGGATTCGGCCGGGACCATGTCGGCGATGGCGACCGGGGTGAAGACGCGCCTGGGCGTGCTGTCGATCGGCCAGCAGGCCCCGCGCGGCAACTGCGCGGCGGCGCGCGATGCACGGGTGATGTCGCTGTGGGAGCTGGCCGCGGCCAGTGGCATGGCGACCGGCGTGGTGACCACCACCCGCGTCACCCACGCGACACCCGGCGCGACGTTCTCGCACTCGGCCGACCGCAACTGGGAGAACGACAGCAACCTGCCCGCCCAGGCCCGCGCCGACGGCTGCATCGACATCGCCCGCCAGATCATCGAGTCCGACCACGGCACCGGCCCGGACGTGCTGATGGGCGGTGGCCGCAAGAGCTTCTTCGGCACCGACGTGCGGGATCCGGAATACGACGGCAAGGTCGGCGAGCGCCTGGATGGCCGCGATCTCGTCGCCGAATGGAAAGACCGTCATCCGACCGGCAGCTATGTCTGGAACAAGGCCCAGCTTGATGCCGCCCCGGCCGATGCGCCGCTGCTGGGCCTGTTCGAGCCCGACCACATGCATTACGAGCACGACCGCCGCAAGGACGGCGCCGGCGAACCTTCGCTGGCCGAGATGGCGCGCGCGGCGATCACCCGGCTGTCGCGCAACCCGAATGGCTACGTGCTGTTGATCGAGGGCGGCCGCATCGACCACGCCCACCACGGCGGCAATGCCTTCCGCGCGCTGACCGACACCATCGCGCTATCGGATGCGGTGCGCGCGGCGGTCGACATCACCAATCCGGACGACACCCTGATCCTCGTCACCGCCGACCACGCGCACACCATGACCTTCGTCGGCTACCCGGTCCGCGGCAACCCGATCCTCGGCAAGGTCAAGGGCGGCAGCGGCGAGGACGGCAACCCGGCGCAGTACGCGCGTGATGCCACCGGCCTGCCCTACACCACGCTCAGCTATGCCAACGGCCCCGGCTACGTGGGCGCAAACGACCAGCAGCCGGAGGGCCCGAAGCGCGCCCGTTCCGATTCCAGCGGCTGGCGGCAGGCGACCCATGGCCGTCCGGATCTGACCGATGTCGACACCGAACACCCCGACTACCTGCAGGAATCCACCCTGCCGCTGCGCTCGGAAACCCATGGCGGCGATGACGTCGGCCTGTGGGCGCGCGGCCCCGGCAGCGCGGCGGTACGCGGCAGCGTGGAGCAGAACACCATCTTCCACTTCCTGCTGCAGGCCAATCCGCGACTGCGCCAGGTGCTCTGCAATGCCGGTTATTGCAACGCGCAGGGCGTGCCGGTGGATTTGCCCGACCACGGCAAGTTCGAGGCGCCGCAGCCGCGCTGATGCCCGTTCGGACGATGCCGGCGCGGCCCGGCATCGGGGATGATCGGGCGTGTTCACGCCGCCCTATCGGTCGCCACTTCACAATTGCTGCATCGCATCAAAGGAGTCCCCCATGACCAACATCGAATTGAATGGCAAGGTTTGCCTCGTGACCGGCGCCGCCAGCGGCATCGGCAAGCGCATCGCCGAGGTATACGCACAGGCCGGCGGCAAGGTGGTCATCGCCGACCTCAAGCTGGAGGCCGCCGAGGCCACTGCAAGGACCATCCGCGACGCGGGTGGCGAAGCCCTGGCGGTGGAAATGGATGTCACCAGCGAGCAGCAGGTCATCGATGGCGTCGCCCAGGCGGTCGCGACCTACGGCCAGGTGGACGTGCTGGTGTCCAACGCCGGCATCCAGATCATCAACAAGATCACCGATTTCAAGTTCGAGGACTGGAAGAAGATGCTGGCCATCCACCTGGATGGCGCCTTCCTCACCACCCGCGAATGCATGAAGGACATGGAGCGCCGCAAGGCGCCGGGCGCGATCATCCTGATGGGCTCCGTGCACTCGCACCTGGCCTCGCCGCTGAAGGCGCCCTACGTCACCGCCAAGCACGGGCTGCTGGGGCTGGCGCGCACGGTCGCAAAGGAAGGCGGGCCGCTCGGCATCCGCTCCAACGTGATCTGCCCGGGCTTCGTGCGCACGCCACTGGTGGACAAGCAGATCCCCGAGCAGGCCAAGGAGTTCAACATCAGCGAGGACGACGTGATCAAGAAGATCATGTTGAAGGACACCGTCGATGGCGAGTTCACCACGGTGGATGATGTCGCCAACGTCGCGCTGACGCTGGCCGCGTTCGAGACCAACGCGCTGACCGGCCAGAGCATCGTGGTGAGCCACGGCTGGTTCATGCAGTGATTCGCGCAATGGATCGCGACTGTGAGCGCTGCATCTCGGAGGCGGGTGACTGCCCTTCGTGCGTCGCTCAGGCTGCGCATCCTGCTGCGATTCGCGGGCGCGCGCCCTCCTTGGCGCACTCGCACGAAGGGCAGTCACCCGCCTCTTGTGGATGCCTCGCCATCCCATGACCCGCAACGAAATCCTGCTGGAGAAAGTCGCCCAGTACCCGGCCGTCGCGCTGGTGCTGCAAGGCGGCGGCGCGCTCGGCGCCTACCAGTGCGGCGTGTATGAAGGCCTGCACGAGGCGGGCATCCGGCCCAACTGGTATGCGGGCATCTCGATCGGCGCGATCAACGCCGCGATCATCGCCGGCAACGCGCCCGAAGATCGCATCCCGCGCCTGCGTGAATTCTGGGAAACCGTGTGCGAGCCCGGCGGCGCGCTGGCGATGCCGGCCACCGCGCTGCGCCAGTGGCTCTCGCTCGCACCGATGAACCCGATGCTGGAGGCCTGGGCCGCGTCGATGAGCGCGGTGGCTGCGCTGTGGCAAGGCCAGCGCGGCTTCTTCGAGGCGCGCACGGTCTCGCCCTTCCTGCTCAAGAACGGCAGCGACGCCGCCACCAGTTTCTACGACACCGCGCCGCTGCGCGCCACGCTGGCGCGGCTGGTCGATTTCGATCGCATCAACCGCGATGACGAGGTGCGCCTGACCGTCGGTGCCACCGACATCGAGAACGGCAACTTCCGCTATTTCGACAGCGCCCAGATGCGCATCGGCCCCGAGCACATCCTCGCCTCGGGTGCGCTGCCGCCGGCATTCCCGGCGGTGGAGATCGACGGGCGCTGGTACTGGGACGGCGGGCTGGTCTCCAACACGCCGCTCGAACACATCCTCGACGAATGGCCGCGCAAGGACACTCTGGCCCTGCAGGTGGACCTGTGGAGCGCGACCGGCCGCCGACCGCGCACGATGATGGACGTGCTCGAGCGCGCCAAGGACATCCAGTACTCCAGCCGCACGCGCCATGGCACCGACATGGCCGCGCGCACCCAGCAGCTGCGCACCGCGCTGACCGACCTCATCCAGCGCCTGCCCGAAAAGAAAGTGCCAGCCGAACTAGAAGAAGCCTTCGCGCCGTGGCTGGACGACCGCGTGTTCAACATCATCCAGCTGATCTACCAAGCCAAGCCGCACGAGGAGCAGTTCAAGGACTACGCCTTCGGCGCGATCGCCATGCGCGAGCATTGGGACAGCGGCCTGCGCGATACCGCGATGACGTTGGCGCATCCGTCCTACTTCAACCTGCCCGACCGCGTGCGCGGCTACGCCATGCACGACGTGCATCGTCAGGTGCAGAAGACGGCGCTGACGCGTTTCTGAGGTTCAGCTCAGAACGGCTTGGCAATCACCAGCCACACGATCGCGATCAGCAGGAATACCGGCAGCTCGTTGAACCAGCGCAGCACTCTTCCGCTCGGGAGCTTCTTGCCCTTGTCGACGCCCTTGAGCCAGCGGCCGGTGACGATGTAGTACGCGAACATCACGACCACCAGCGTCAGCTTGACGTGCAGCCAGCCCCCACTGATGCCGTAATGGAGCCACAACACCAGCCCCAGCAACGTGGCGATACCAAACATGACGTGGCCAAAGCGATACAACCGGCGCCCCATCAGCACGAGGCGCCCGCGCACCGCTCCCTCGTCGCCGGCCTCGGCGATGTTGACGAGGATCCGCGGCAGGTAGAACACGCTGGCCATCCACGCGATGACGAAGACAAGGTGGAACGTCTTGATCCACAGATAGGATGTGGACATCGGTTACTCCCGGGGCGAATCCGCTTAGGATGCCACGCATGGACACCGCCACGACACCACAAGTGCAACCCGTGCTCTTCATCGGCCACGGCTCGCCGATGAACGCCATCGAGGACAACGGCTGGTCGCGTGCCTGGCG
Organism: Lysobacteraceae bacterium; assembly: GCA_014879375.1. Classification (GTDB taxonomy): domain Bacteria; phylum Pseudomonadota; class Gammaproteobacteria; order Xanthomonadales; family Xanthomonadaceae; genus Solilutibacter. Next base: position 9,393 of record JACSSF010000030.1, on the reverse strand, counting down.
CGCGCTGGGCGAACGCCTGCCGAGGCCACGCGCGATCCTGTGCGTCTCCGCGCACTGGACCACGCCCGGGGTATTCCTCGGCGCCGCCGAGAAGCCGCGCACCATCCACGATTTCGGCGGGTTTCCGCCGGCGCTCTACCAAGTCCAATACCCGGCGCCAGGCGATCCAGAGCTGGCCGCGCAAGTAGCCGCGATGCTCGACCCAGCGCTCGCGCCGCAACTGGATGCGGGCTACGGCCTTGACCACGGCGCATGGCAGGTGTTGTTGCATCTGTTCCCGCAAGCCGACGTGCCGGTGGTGCAGTTGAGCCTCGATCTGCGTCGTCCCGGCCCACAGCATTTCGTCATCGGCCGGATGCTGGGCGCGCTGCGCGACGAGGGCGTGCTGATCCTCGCCAGCGGCAACATCGTCCACAACCTTGGCCTGGTGAACTTCGGCAACCCGACGCCGCCGGCCTGGGCGCTGGCATTCCGCGACAACGTCAACAGCTTGATTGCGGCAGGTGATTTCACCGCGCTGGCTAATTTCGAAGACCTCCCCGACAGTCGCCTCGCCATCCCCACGCCCGAGCATTACCTGCCGCTGCTCTATGCCCTCGCCTGCGCACGTCCGGGCGATGCGCTGTCGCTCTTCAACGACGATGTGTGGAGCACCCTGTCGATGACCTCGCTCGTCATCGGCATGGACAATGCTGCATGAGCAAGCTATATGACCGCGCCTACTTCGACCGCTGGTATCGAAATGAGGGTATCGGCGGCGCCGCGCGACTGGCGCGCAAGGTCGCGCTCGCCGTGGCGATGGCCGAATACCACCTGGAGCGCCCCATCCGCACCGTGCTGGACATCGGCTGCGGCGAAGGCGCGTGGCGCGCGCCCTTACTGAAGCTGCGTCCGAACCTGGACTACCTCGGTTTCGACGGCAGCGAGTATGCGATTCGTCGCTACGGCCGCAGCCGCAACATCCACTACGCGCGCTTTGGCGATTTCGAATACCTGCGTCCCTGCCCACCGGCCGATCTGCTGGTCTGCAGCGACGTGTTGCATTACCTGCCGACGCGGGAGCTCAATCGCGGCCTGCCCGGCCTCGCCGACCTGTGCGGCGGCGTCGCCTTCATCGAAATGTTCGCGAAGGAAGATGCGGCCATCGGCGACGAGGAAGAATTCCAGTCGCGCCCGGCGCGCTTCTATCGCGAGCGGCTGGCGAGGCTCGGCATGGTGCAGATCGGCTCGTACGGCTGGCTGTCGCCGCGCATCGCCGATCACGCCACCGCGCTCGAACGAAGCTGAACACGGCGGTCGCCAAGCCGCCAGCGGAAGAGTATGCTGCGTCGCAGCATCCCACAGACCCCACTGGATTCGCCCATGCTGCTGTACCAGATGCACGAAAACGCCCGCGCCTGGATGGCCCCGCTGACCTACTGGTCGGACGCGGTCGCCAAGATGTACACCGCGCAGGGCAGCTGGCTGTCGACCTTGCCCGGCGCGCAGCGCGTGGCCGCCGGTTACGACCTCCTCTATCGCATCGGCAAGGATTACGAGAAGCCCGAATTCGGCATCCACGAGATCGCGGTGGATGGCGTCAACATCCCGGTGGTCGAACGCGTCGCGCTGGAGAAGCCGTTCTGTCGCCTGCTGCGCTTCAAGCGCTACCACGACCAGGCCGATGGCCTGTCGCGGATGAAGGATGACCCGACGGTGCTGATCGTCGCGCCGCTCTCCGGCCACCACAGCACGCTGCTGCGCGACACGGTCAGGACGATGCTGCGTGACCACAAGGTCTACGTCACCGACTGGACCGACGCGCGCATGGTGCCCAAGGCCGCCGGCGCGTTCCATCTGGATGATTACGTCGCCTACATCGAGGAATTCATCCGCTACATCGGCGCCGACAAGCTGCACGTGATCAGCGTGTGCCAGCCGACCGTGCCCGTGCTGGCCGCGGTGTCGTTGATGGCCGCGCGCGGCGAGGCCACGCCGCGCACGCTGACGATGATGGGCGGGCCGATCGACGCGCGCGAATCACCGACCGCGGTCAACAACCTGGCGGTGCGCCGGCCGCTCAGCTGGTTCGAGCAGAACGTGATCCACACCGTGCCGGCCAACTATCCCGGCGGCGGACGCAAGGTGTATCCGGGCTTCCTGCAGCACATGGGTTTCGTGGCGATGAACCCCGAGCGCCATGCGATGTCGCATTGGGACTATTACCAGGACCTGGTCCAGGGCGACGAGGAAACCGCGGCGTCGCATCGCCGTTTCTACGACGAATACAACGCCGTGCTGGACATGCCGGCCGAGTACTACCTCGACACCATCCGCACGGTGTTCCAGGAACATGCGCTGCCGCGCGGCCTGTGGGTCGTGAATGGCGAACGCGTCGACCCGGGCGCGATCCGCGACACCGCGCTGTTGACGATCGAGGGCGAACTGGACGACATCTCCGGCCTTGGCCAGACCCGCGCGGCGCTGGGCCTGTGCGGCAACGTGCCGGCATCGCGCAAGCAGCACGTCACGGTCGATGGCGCCGGCCATTACGGTATCTTCAGCGGCAAGCGCTGGCGCGGCCAGGTGTATCCGCAGGTCCGTGATTTCATCGCCGCCCATGCACGGGCGCCGAAGAAAACAGCGAAGCCCGCGACAACCAGGAAGACCCGTACCCGCAAGGCGTGATACCTGGCCAGACCCGCATCGCGAGAACTTTGATGTCAGACCAAAACGACTCCCTGGACACCCTGGTCACCGCGAGCGGGACCCTGGCCGGCATCAGCCTGGCGCTGGTCGGCGTGCTGTCGGCGAAAAACTCCCTGACCAAGACCGAAACTCTGGCCGACGACTTCTTCCTGTTCTCGTCGATCGGGTTCTTGATCGTGCTGGCGATGTGCTATCTCGCGCAGAAGGAAAAGTCGGTATCCGGTACCGCCAAGACCCAGAAGACGGCCGAATGGATTTTCTCCATCTCGCTGATCCTGACCCTGGTCGCGGCCTTCGTGCTGGTCTATACCGAGATCTGATCGCTACGGTGGCGGCGGACGCAAGCAGAAGCCCGGCCTGGACCGGGCTTCGTGCGTCTGGTGCGGTCGGTTAGATCTTGACCAGCAGGCTTTTGGCGATGTGCCCGTGCAGGCGACCGACCAGCCGCGCCACGTGCATGGTCAGCAGCAATATCGCGAAACCGCCCAGCATCACGAACGGGATCAGCCACGGATAGTCGCCCGTCACGTCCACGCCATCGACGTTGAACACCACGATCGCGTCGTTGAACAAGCCAATCAGCGGCCCGAACATCATCGCCAGCGCCGTCGACAGGCCAGCGACCGCGATGGTGAAGTAGATGATGCCGAGCGGCAGCATCAACAGGAAATACAGGAAGGTGCCCCAGGTCCGCCCGTCGGTGAACATCGCGCCGATGCGTTTGAGCAACGGTTGCTCCACGTCGCTGTAGAGCGGACGGCGCGGCATGCGCTCGCCCAACATCACCTCGACCAGGCGCCCTTCCACCAGCGCCAGGATGCGCGTGGCGCCGACGAACAGCACCACGAATGGCAGGCCGATGATGAGGATCGACAGGCCCAACGACAGGCTGCCGCCGGTCACGGTCCAGGTGAAGTAGAAGATGCCGGTCGCCAGCGACAGCAGCATGTAGAACAGCGCGCCATAGGTCCGCGAATCGGTGAACACGCCGAAGATCTTCTGCCAGATCGAAGGCCCGTTGCTGGCCTTCTGTGCGGGGCGCGGCGGCCGCAGCGCGGTCTGCACCTTCACCTCGGTGTCGCGGTAGATGTCCGCGACCTCGTCCGGCGCGCCATAACTGCCGGCGACATCCGCGATCACCTCGGCCTCGGTCTTGCCCGGGTTGGCGGCGAGCTCGGCGCGCAGGTATTCCTCGGCGTCGTACAGCGCGTCGTGGATCATCGCGGCATCGGCCCCTGCCAGCGACTTGCGCAGCTGCGCCAGGTAGGCGGGGATGGTGGTGGGCAGTGCGGTGTTCATTTGAAGTTCCCCTTCAGAACGACATCAACGGAATCTCGGGTGGCGCGCCAGGCCTCGGCCCAACGCCGGAGCGTGGCGTGGCCAAGATCGGTGGCGCGGTAGTAGCGACGCGGCGGGCCGCTGTCGGAAGGCTCGATGAAGCTTTCCAGCAGACCCGCGGCCTCCAGGTTGCGCAGCACCGGGTAGAGCGCGCTCTGCTTGCCGGCCAGCACGCCGCCGCCCAGTTGCTCCAGCGACTTGGCGATCTGGTAGCCGTACATCGGCTCAGGGGCATCGGCCACGACCGCCAGCAGCGCCAGCGACACGGTGCCGGCCGAGAGCTCTTTCTGGAACTTGCGCAGTAGCGGATCGTCTTCCATCGCCAACTTTTCCCGGTGGATGGACGCACTCTATTGTTAATTTCGATATAGCGAATGTGCCAGTAGTCACCCATGGCTTGATGTCGGCATCGACCGGCTATGCTCCCGGCTTCATTCGTCCATCCCGGAGCCTCCGATGCGCCGCCTGCCGCTCGCCCTTGCCCTCGCCACCCTGCTGCCCGTCGCCGCCCTTGCCCAGACCCAGCCCGCGGCCAAGGAGACCAAGTACCGCAGCGCCAAGGAGATCATCGATGCAGCCCCGGGCAGCGCCTGGCGCGACCTCGACCCGGCCAACACGCTGTACATGGAGCTGCCGGCCGGACGCGTGGTGATCGAGCTGGCCCCGGGTTTTGCGCCCGAGCACGTCGCCAACATCAAGACCATGGCCCAGGGCGGCTTCTGGGATGGCACCAGCATCTACCGCGCGCAGGACAACTTCGTGGTCCAGTTCGGCGATGCCGATGCCGACGATGCCGCGAAGGCCAAGAAACACCCGGCCGGCACCAAGGAGAAATTGCCTGCCGAGTTCACCCGCAAGGGCGATGCACCGTTCGACCCGCTGCCCGACCAGGACGGCTGGGCGCCACAGGTCGGTTTCAGCGATGGCTTCGCGGTCGGGCGCGACCCGGCCACGCAGCAGACGTGGATCGCGCACTGCTACGGCGCACTGGGTGCGGGGCGCAACAATGCCCCCGACAGCAGCATCGGCGCGGAGCTCTACGTGGTGATCGGGCAGGCGCCACGCGCACTGGACAAGCAGCTGACGATGGTCGGTCGCGTCGTGCAGGGGATGCCGCTGCTCTCCGCCACGTCGCGCGGCCCGGACCCGATGGGCTTCTACGAAGACCCGGCCCAGCGCACCCCGATCAAGGCGATCCGCCTTGCCAGCGACGTGCCGGAAGCCGAGCGCACCCACCTGCAGGTCCTGCGCACCGACAGCCAGGCCTTCATCGATGCGACCGAGGCGCGCCGCAACCGCAAGGATGATTTCTATACGATGCCCGCCGGCCACATCGACCTGTGCAACGTGCCGCTGCCGGTCCGCGCGAAGAAGTGAACCAGGCGCGCCGCGCAGGCGGGCGTGAACGATTTCCTCACCCCGCCGACGCGGCCCGCTGCTAGCCTAGGCGCAACAGCCACCGAGACATCGCCATGCCCATGCTGAAGATGCGCATCACCGGTAGCGAAGACGACGTCCGCGCGATCTCCAACCTGCTGCAAAGCATCGACGGCATCGAGCATGTCGAGGAAATCGACGACCTGATGTCGCACATGGACGATGACGATTCCAGCTCGTCCGGCCTGTCCGATGTTGAAGGCCCTAGCGTGCACGAGATCGAGGTGGATGCGCCCAACGCCGCGACCGCGCGCCGCGTGCGTCATGCGCTGGAGGTGCTCGCGTTCGAGCTCGACGCGATGGTCGAGTTCGAGGAAGAGGACGAATAAGCCGGCGCTCAGTCCGGCTTGCGGGCGATGAACTCGCCCAGCATCTCGCGGCCGTCGGAAAGCGTGAACACGATGGCGATGCGTGCGCCCGGCTTCACCGGCTTGACCGGGTCCATCAGCATCAGATGCATCCCGCCGGGCTTGAGCACCGCGGCCTCCTTCGGCGCGATGCGCAATTCCTTCAGCTGGCGCATGCGGTTCACGCCGTCGACGTTGCGGCTCTCGTGCAGTTCCACCTCGCCGTAACTCGCGCTCTTTGCACCGACGATCGTGACCGGCTGCGCGCAAGCGTTGTCTATGCGGCCAAAGCCGGCGTGCATCGGCATGCCGCCCGGCAGCAAACGAATCCAGCCTTGCTGGACCTGCGGCGTGCAATCGACTTTCGTGCGTGCGATGGCCGGCACGGCCATGACGGCGCCAAGCGCTAGGACGAGCGGTGCAAGACGGGTGATCTTCATGCGCTGCATGATAACGGCCACCGGCTGCAGTAACTTGACCGCAGGCCAACCACGCATCGCGTCCACGGAGCTTCCATGATCGACATCCACCTGCACGGCTCGTTCGCCCACCTGCGGCTGGCGCGCCCGCCGGTCAACGCGCTCAACCCGGCGCTGTGCCTGGCACTGGCCGCGGCGGTGGACCAGGCAGTCACTGACGGCGCGCACGGCATCCTGCTCAGTGGCGGCGCGCGGGTGTTCTCCGCCGGCCTCGACGTGCCGTATCTGATGTCGCTGGGTGAGGATCGCGCGGCGCTGGGCGAGGCGTGGCAGGCTTTCTTTGCCGCCGCACGCGCGCTGGCCGCCAGCCCGATCCCGATCGCGGTGGCGATGGAAGGCCACGCGCCCGCCGGCGGCTGCGTGCTGGCGCTGTGCTGCGACCACCGGGTAATGGCCGATGCGCCGATCCAGATCGGTCTCAACGAAACCCAGGTAGGCCTGGCCGTGCCCGAAGGCGTGCAAGCCCTGCTTCGCCGCACGGTGGGCCGCCGCCGCGCCGAGCGCATGTTGCTGGTCGGCGCGATGCTGGAAGCACGCGAGGCGCACGCCATCGGGATGATCGATGCGCTCGCCACCCCGGGCGAAACCGAGGCCGCCGCGCTGGCGTGGCTGCAAAGCCTGGAAGGCCTGCCGCGCGCGCCGATGCTGGCCACCCGCGCGATGTCCCGCGCCGACATGATCGATGCGCTCGCCCCGGACCGGCTCGATATCGCGCAACCGCTGCGCGACTGGTGGCATCCGGACACGCAGCAGGCCCTGCGCGCACTGCTGGCGCGCCTCGGCAAAGGTTGATCAGGCGTTGCCGGTGGCGACCGGTCGCGCGGGGTCGGCGATCCAGCCGCTCCACGAGCCCTTGTAGAGCTTCGCGCCTTGCAATCCCGCATGGGCCATCGCCAGCAGGTGATGGCAGGCGGTGACGCCGGAGCCGCACATCGCCACCATGTCGGACGGCGTGTGGCCACCGAGCAGTTCAGCGAACTCGGCAAACAGTGTTTCGCGCGGCTTGAACCGGCCATCGGCATCGAGGTTGGCGGCGAACGGGCGATTCACCGCGCCGGGCACGTGACCGGCGACCTTGTCGATCGGTTCGACATCGCCGCGGAACCGCTCGGGCGCGCGTGCATCGACCAGCAACCCGCCGTGTTGGACATGTGCAGCGACATCGCTGTGGTCGAACAACCGGGCATGGGCGAAGTCGCCCGGATAGGCCGCGACATCGTCACGCAGCGCGGGCGCGTCCGTCTCGATCGACAACCCGGCAGCCAGCCACGCTTTCAAGCCGCCATCGAGCACGGCGGCGCGTTCGTGGCCGATCATCTGCAGCAGGCACCACGCGCGCGCGGCGTACATGCCGTTGTCGGCGTCATAGGCGACGACCTGCGTCTCCGGTGTCACGCCCCAGCGCGCCAGCGTGCGGGCGAAGTCCTCGGCGCGCGGCCACGGATGGCGGCCCTGACCGGCCTGCGCCATGTCGGACAGGTCACGCTCCAGGTCGGCATGGAAGGCGCCCGGCAGGTGGCCTTCGGCGAACAGGCGCGCACCCGCAGGCGGATCGGTCAGCACCGCGCGGCAATCGAGCAGGACCAGGTCCTCGTTGCCCAGCGCTTCGCCAAGCGAATCGACATCCACCAAGGTGGTCCAGCTTGGGGTTTCAGTGTTCACGACACGGCCTCCAGGCGTTGGCGCAGGTTGTCGATGATGATCGCGGTCGCGCCCCACACGCGCGCGCTCGGGCCGCCCTGCCACGGGCGCAACTCGGCGATGCGGCGCACGCGGCCCTGCCACGGCACCTCGGCATGAAACAGGCTGCCCGGGGCAAGGATGAAGTCGAGCGGCAGTTCGAAGACTTCGGCCACTTCCCCGGGATCGGGGATGGCCTGGTACGCGGCGTCGATGCGCGCGACCACCGGCACCACGCGGAAGCCGGTGATGGTCGCCATCGGGTCGAGGAAGCCGAGCGGCTGGATCGATGTCGCATCGACCCCGATCTCCTCGTGCGTTTCGCGCAGCGCGGCGCCCACCGCGCCGGCATCATCCGGCTCCATCGCGCCGCCCGGGAAGCTGACCTGGCCGGCGTGGTGGCGCAGGTGTTCGGTGCGCCGGGTGAACACCACCTGGGTGCCGGACGGGCGTTCGACCAGCCCCACCAGCACCGCCGCCTCTCGCAACGCGGGCGGCATCAGGTCTTCCAGCTCGTCACGGTTCCAGGGCATGTCGATCGGCGGCGAGCTGAGCGGCCGCAGCGCGCGTTCGATCCGGGGGATCGCGCCGTCGCTCATTCGGCCACCGGCGCCACCGGCTGCCAACCACGCGCCGGCAGGATGTCGCGCATGTAACGGCTGCGCTCGACATCGCTCATCTGCCGCCAAAAAGCTATCTCCCGCCCGCTGCGACGACAGCCCAGGCACAGGCCCTGCACGTCCAGCTGGCACACCCCGCTGCACGGACTGGCGATGGTGTCGGCTGCATTGCTCATCAAATCATTGATCCGGAAAAGAAAAACGCCGGCCCCTGCAACAGGAACCGGCGTCCATCATGCCATCCGGGATTACTGGACGTTGACCAGCTTGATCTCGAAGGCGACTGCGACGTTCGGCGGGAAGCCCGAACGCGGATCGGCGCCGAAGGCCTTGTCCGGCGGCAGCACGACTTCCCACTTCGAGCCCATCGGCATCTGGGTGATGACCTCGCGCATGGCCTGCATCTCGATGTCGCTGACCTTGACGCTCGGGGTCTGCGGCTGCGCGGCCTGCTGCGGACGCGTGCCGTAGGGCAGCGGGCCCAGCACCTGCAACGACACGGTGTTGGTCAGCGCCGGCTTGCGACCGGTGCCGTTCTCCAGCACGCGGTACATCACCCCGCCCGGCAGCGTCTTCACGCCGGCCTGGGTCTTGTACTGGTTCAGGTATTGGGTGCTCTTGGTGCGGTTTTCACCGGCGATCTTGTTGTATTCGGCCTGTGCGGCCTGGGCCTTGGCCTGCTGGCGCTTCTGGAAAGCCTCCAGCGCCGGCTTGGCCTGGTCCGGGGTGATGGCCGGGTCTTTCTTGGCCAGGCCGTCCTGCACCGCCTTGACTACCGCCGCATTGTCGATCGGCTCGCCGCTC
>JACSSF010000168.1 GCA_014879375.1 Lysobacteraceae bacterium | reverse complement strand
CTGGCCTGACGCGATGGCGCCGTGGCAGGTCGCGGTGTGCGTGATCAACCCGAAGAACAACCCGGACGTCGCCTCGGCCGCCGAATCCTTGTACCGGGACTTGCAGGCCGCCGGCATCGACACCGTGCTGGACGACCGCGGCCTGCGGCCCGGCGCGATGTTCGCCGACATCGAATTGATCGGCATTCCGCACCGCGTGGTGGTGTCCGAGCGCGGCGTCGCGGCCGGCACTTTTGAGTATCGCCACCGCGGTGCCAGCGAATCCGAAAACCTCGATATCGTGTCGCTCAATTCGCGCATCCGGGACTGATTCGATAATCCATCATTTGCATGTCCGATTATCCGACGATTATGATGCGCGCAGGGCAGGACGCCTGAACGACATCACTCACAGTAATCAGAAGGCGTAATCGTGGATATCAATTCCCTCAGCCAGAAAGAACTCGCGGATCTCATCAGCGAAGCCAACAAGCGCAAGAAAGTGCTCGCCAAGCGCAAGCCGATCAACCAGGTCCGTGCATCGATCAACAAGATCGTGCGCGGCTCCGGCTACACGCTGGAGGAGCTGTTCGGCGCCAAGTCGGCCGCCGCACCGCGCGCCCGCAAGGCGACCGGCACGGCCAAGAAGAGCAAGGCCGGCGGCAAGGTGCCGCCGAAGTACCGCAATCCGTCCAACCCGGCCGAGACCTGGACTGGCCGTGGCAAGCACCCGCGTTGGCTGGCCGGCTTTGTCGCCCAAGGGCGTGACGTGACGGAATTCCTGATCAAATAATCGGGATCAAAACCCGTCAAATCGAAAGGCGCCTTCGTGGCGCCTTTTGTTTATTTTCGAGGGGATTATCTCCAGGTAATATCGATTACAGGTTCCGCCGCGCCGGCGCCAGCAGGTTGCCGAACATCAAGCCGGCGATCAGCGCCATCAGGATATTCACCACCGCCATCAGCGCGGCCTGTCCTGCGCTGAGATCCTGCTGCTGCATCAGGGTGATCAACCCGCGGAAACTCACGCTGCCGGGCACCAGCAGGATAATGCCGGGCAGGCGCACCAGCGCGCCGGGCCGGTTTTTCCAGCGCGCGTAGAGATTGCCGAGCACGGTCATGAGGAACGCGCCCAGGAATACCCCGGCGACATCGCCCCATAATTGGCCGCCGATGCGGGAAATCAAATAACCCAGCGCCGCCGAGGCCATCACCAGCAGGTAATCCCGGCGTGAGGCACGGAACGCGACAGCGAACGCATAGCCGGCCACCACCAGGCCCACCCACTCCACCCAGTCGGGTTGCGGGCGCGCGTAATGGACGGCGGGCTTGAGCCCGATCAGCTCGGCCAGGGTCAGGGTCAGCATCGTGCCGATGGTGAGCTTGAGGATGGTGGTGATCGCCCCGGCGAAGCGCGCAGTACCGGCGACCAGGTGCTGGCTGGTCAGTTCGTTGATCGCGTTGGTAAGCGCCATACCGGGCAGCAGCACGATCACCGCGGCGATGATCACGGTATTGAGGTTGATCGGGCCGATGAAGCTCGCGACCAGTACCGCGACCGTCGCCGCCAGCATCCCCGCCAGCGCTTCCAGCGGCTCGCGCAGCCGCTGCCGGCCTTCGGCCAGCTGATTCAGCACCCCGATGCCCAGACCCGCCAACGCGGCCGTCGCCGTGTCCAGCCAGGGCAGCCGCAACAGGCAGCCGACGGCCCCGGCCACCATCGCGAAGGCGATGACCTGCAGCACCCGCCAGCGGCGCGTGCGCGGGCGTTCGATGTGCTCCAGTGCATCGCGTCCTTCGGCCACGTTCATCGTCCCGGCCAACACGTCTTCGGCGATGCGATCGGCGCGCGACAGGCGTGACAGATCGGTTTCGCCGGGCGGCATGCGGATCACCCGGGTGAAATCGGTGGGCTGCAGGTCGGTCGGGTCGCGGAAGGTCAGGATCATCCCGGTCGGGTTGACCCAGGGCTCGCATTCGACGCCCAGGCGGTCGGCCACGCCCAGCAGCGCGCCTTCCAGACGTTGCGCGGTGGTGCCGTAGGCGTGCAGGCGCTCGGCCAGCTCGGTCAGGAAGGCGATGCGCTCGGTGTAGGGCGCGAGCGTGGCGGGGGATGCAGGCATCGGGAAAGCATGACATGGATGGTCGCGGGTGCGCGCGCCCCCCGTTTCTTCACCATGCCTGCATCCCGCCGTGACGTGAAGCCGATACCATGCACCCCATCCATGCAGTTCAAACGTGCCCGCCCCGCCGCCGACTTCACCCCCGACACGGGCGAGCTTCGCCTGTCCGGTGACTGGACGCTGGCCAATGCAGGCGACGTGATGCGCGATGTCGCCGCGTTTCCCCACGCCATCCGCCATGTCGATGCAACCTGCGTGGGCAGCATGGATTCCTTCGGCGTGTTGCAGCTGCAGCGTTTCGCCAATGATCGCGGCTTGAAACGCGAGAACTTCCAGCTGCGCGACGAACACATGACCCTGATTCGCGCGATCCTCGACGTCCCGCCGGATCGCCCCAAGGACAAGCGCGACTACGGCTTCCATGCCGCGCTGGGCCGGCTCGGCTTTGCCGTGGTGGACAACTGGAAGGAGATCATCGCGCTCGCCAGCTTCCTCGGCGAGAACCTGGTCAAGCTGGCGCGCATCATCCGCCACCCCAGCCGCCTGCGCGTCACCAGCGTCGTCTATCACATGGAACAGGTGGGCCTGGATGCCGTGCCGCTGGTCCTGCTGCTGACTTACCTCGTCGGCGCGGTGCTCGCTTTCCTCGGCGCCAACATCCTCGAGGACTTCGGCGCGACCATCTTCGTGGTGGAGCTGGTCAACATCGCCTTCCTGCGCGAGTTCGCGGTGCTGCTGACCGCCATCCTGCTGGCCGGCCGTACCGCCAGCGCGTTCACCGCGCAGATCGGCGCGATGGTCAGCCGCGAGGAAGTGGATGCGATCCGCACGCTGGGCCTGGACCCAATCGACCTCCTCGTCATCCCGCGCCTGATCGCGCTGCTGGTGATGCTGCCGCTGCTGACGTTCCTCGCGATGATCGCGGGCCTGCTCGGCGGCCTGTCGGTCGGCGCCTTCAGCCTCGACATCCCGCCGCAGGCCTACATGGCGCGGATGGAGCAGACCATCAGGCTCGAGGATTTCCTGGTCGGAATGTCGAAGGCGCCGGTCTTCGCGCTGGTGATCGGCCTGATCGGTTGCCTGGAAGGCCTGCAGGTGAAGGGCACCGCGCAATCAGTCGGCGAGCGGACCACCTCCAGCGTGGTGCAGACGATCTCGCTGGTCATCATCATCGACGCGATCGCCGCGATCTGGTTCATGCAGATGGGCTGGTGATGACAGACCCGACGACCACCAGCGCTTGCGCACACGCCGACCCCTCGTCCACTCACGACGACGTGGTGATCCGCGTGCGCGGGCTGGTGAACCGCTTCGGCGACCAGCTGGTGCACGACCACCTGGATCTGGATGTGCGACGCGGCGAGATCCTCGGCGTCGTCGGCGGCTCGGGTGCCGGCAAGTCGGTGCTGATGCGCTCGATCCTCGGTCTGCGCACGCCCAACGCCGGGGAGATCGAGGTGCTGGGCATCGATGCGCGCTCGACCGCGCCCGCCGACCGCCTCGCCATCGAGCGCCATACCGGCGTGCTGTTCCAGGACGGCGCGTTGTTCTCGTCGCTCACCGTCGGCGAGAACGTGGAAGTGCCGCTGAAGGAGCACCACCCGGAGCTGTGCGACGCCCTGCGATACGAACTCGCCCTGTTGAAGGTGAAGCTCTCCGGCCTGCCCGCGGACGCGATGGACAAGCTGCCCTCGCAGTTGTCGGGCGGCATGCGCAAGCGTGCAGGCCTCGCGCGCGCGTTGGCACTGGACCCGCCGCTGCTGTTCCTGGACGAGCCGACCGCCGGCCTCGACCCGATCGGCGCCGCCGCCTTCGACGAGCTGATCCTGGCCCTGCGCGAGGCGCTGGGCCTGACCGTGTTCATCATCACACACGATCTCGACACGCTTTACGCTATCTGTGACCGCGTCGCGGTGCTGGCCGACAAGAAGGTCATCATCAACGCGCCGCTGGCTGAAGTCGAACAGTGCCAGCAGCCCTGGATACAGGCGTATTTCCACGGCCCGCGTGCCCGCGCCGCGCAGGTCGCCGCTACCGACGAACGCCGCATGATTAAGGATTGACGATGGAAACCAAAGCCAACTACGTCCTCATCGGCACCTTCACCATCCTGGTGACGGTGTTGCTGCTCGGCTTCGGGCTATGGGTGGCGAAGTTCTCCTCCGATGCCAGCTGGCAGCGTTACCAGGTGATCTTCAACGAGCCGGTCACCGGCCTCACCGAAGGCAGCTCGGTGCAGTACAACGGCATCTCGGTCGGCACGGTCGAGCAGCTCAAGCTCGATGCGCGCGATCCGCGTCGCGTGCAGGCGCGGCTCAAGCTCGAAGTCGATGCGCCGATCAAGGTGGATACCCACGCCAAGATGTCGCAGGCCGGCCTGACCGGCAGCCCCTTCATCCAACTGACCGGCGGCAGTCCTGACGCCCCCTTGCTGCGCCTGAGCGATCGCAACGACGTGCCGGTGATCCAGACCGAGCCCTCCGCGCTGCAGAACATCGCCGACACCGCCAGCAAGCTGGTCGCGCGCCTGGACACCGCGCTCAGCGAGGAAAACATCCAGCGCATCTCCGACACGCTGGAGAACCTGCGCGTCACCACCGACGCGATCAGCGGCCAGCGCGAGGACATCAGCCAGTTGCTGATCAATGCGCGCCTCGCAAGCGAAGACCTGCGCAAGACGCTCAACACCACCAACACTGCGCTCACCAAGGTGGACCAGGAGGTCATCGCCAAGCTGCCGGCAACGATGGACAAGCTTGATCGCGCGATCAGCTCGTTCGAGGCCGCCGGCAACAACGCCAACGCGATGATCAGCGAGAACCGCGCGCCGCTGCGCACCTTCACCCGCGACGGCCTGCAGCAGGTCGCGCCGACCCTGCACGAACTGCGCGGCCTGATGCGCGACATCAAGCAGGTCACCGACCGTCTCGATGGCAATCCGGCGGGCTACCTGCTGGGCCGCGAGCAACCCAAGGAGTTCACCCCGGAATGAACATCCACGCTTCCCCTCCCCTGCGCTGGCTAGTCGTCGGCCTGGTGCTCGCGGTCGCCGGCTGCGGCATCGTGCCGAAGAAGACCGAGATCTCGATCTACGACCCGAGGACGCGCGTCGTCGCCGATGCCAGCTGGCCGCAGGTCGATGCGCAACTGGTGGTGCTGCGCCCTGATGCAGAGCGTTTGCTCAATAGCCCGCGCATCCTGGTGCGGCCGACCCCCGGCGAGCTGCAGGTCTACAAGGGCGCGGTCTGGTCGCAACCGGCGCCCGACATCCTGCAGGACAGCCTGGTGCGTACGCTGGAAGACAGCGGCAAGCTGGCCGGGGTGAGCCGGCGCGGCGGCGGCATCGCCGGTGATTACGATCTCGCCATGGACATCCGCCAGTTCGATGCCGATTACGCCGGAGGCGGCAGCCCGAGCGCCGTGGTCGAGGTCTCCGTCCACCTCGTCCGCAACAGCGACAACCGGGTGGTCGGCACGCAGGTGTTCCGCCGTGCCACGCCCGCCGGCAGCACGGCGATTGCCGACGTGCAACGCGCGTTCGAGCAATCGCTCGCCGACATGACCCGCGACATCGCAGGCTGGACGCTCGCCAACATGCAGCGCGCCGGGCGCTGAAGGTCAGCCGGCCGCCGGCAGAATGCGGCGGAAAGTCAGGTTGATGCGCGGCGCGACCGGTTTCGCCGTGCGCGGCAAGGCATGGCGATAGCGGCGCTGGCTGTCGCCGGACATCAGCAGCAAGTCCCCGCTGGCAAGGTCAATGGCGTGGCGATCACCCGTCGCCTCCTTCAACAAGAAGCGCCGCGTCCCGCCAAGGCTGAGCGACGCGATCATCGGCGCATCACCGAGCTCCGGCTCGTCATCCCGATGCCACCCCATTGCATCGCGGCCATCGCGATAGAGATTGGCCAGCACGCTGTTGAACGGGCCTTCGCATTCGGCGGCGAGGCGCGTTCGTACATCGTCCAGCATCGCCGGCCACGGGCGCGGCGCGAAACGAACCCCGGAATAACGATACGCAGCGCCTGCATCGCCCATCCAGCAGGACAGGCGCGGTGAATCCACCATTCGGCCGAACATCCGGATGCGATGCACCTCCCACCGCGCGGCATCGCGCAAGTTGTCGAACAGCCCCCTGGCCTCGGCTTGCGACAACCAGCCGGGACGATGCTCGATACCTGGCAGACGGACGGAGTGTGCGGATGGCGCCATCGCCACATCCTGCGGATTTGCCGCCTCCGCCGCAAACCCGGACAATCCGTGTCAGCCACGAGGAGCCAAGATGAACGAGAACAGCCCGCCCGAGATCGAACGCGACGTCATGGAATACGACGTGGTGGTGGTGGGCGCCGGCCCGGCCGGCCT
>JACSSF010000167.1 GCA_014879375.1 Lysobacteraceae bacterium | reverse complement strand
CACCGCATCATCGACGGCAAGGACGCGGTGCTGTTCCTGGTCGACATCAAGAACCAGCTCGAGAACCCGCATCGCATGCTGCTCGGCATGTAAGCGGCCCTCGCCTCGCGCCCCGCCCGTGCGGGGCGTGTGGTTTCAAGACTTCGCAAAGTTCGCATAAGGAAGCAACATCATGTCCGAACAACAGCAATTCGACGTCGTCGTGATCGGCGGTGGTCCCGCCGGTTACCACGCCGCCATCCGCGCGGCCCAGTTGGGCCTGAAGACCGCGTGCATCGATGCCGCGCTCGGCAAGGACGGCCAGCCCGCGCTCGGCGGCACGTGCCTGCGCGTGGGTTGCGTGCCGTCCAAGGCGCTGCTCGACTCCACCCGCCAGTTCTGGAACATGGGCCACATCTTCGACCAGCACGGCATCAGCTTCAGCGACGCCAAGATGGACGTCGCAACCATGATCGGCCGCAAGGACAAGATCGTGAAGCAGTTCACCGGCGGCATCGCGTCGCTGTTCAAGGCAAACAAGATCACCGCCTTCTACGGTTTCGGCCAGTTGCAGCCGGGCAACGTGGTGAAGATCAAGCAGCACGACGGCACTGATGTCGAGGTCAAGGGCACCAACGTGATCCTCGCGGTGGGTTCGGAGTCGATCGAGCTGCCCTTCGCCAAGTTCGACGGCAAGTACATCGTCGACAACGAAGGCGCACTGGACTTCCCGGAAGTGCCCAAGCGCCTGGGCGTGATCGGCGCGGGCGTGATCGGGCTGGAGCTCGGCAGCGTGTGGAACCGCCTCGGCTCGCAGGTCACCATCCTGGAGGCGATGCCGGACTTCCTCGGCGCCGCCGACAAGGAAGTGGCGAAGGTCTCCGCCCGCGAGTTCAAGAAGCAGGGCCTCGACATCAAGCTCGGCGCCAAGCTCGGCAAAGCCGAGGTCAAGGACAACGAAGTCGTCCTGACCTACAACGATGGCAACGCAGACCAGACCCTCTTCGTCGACAGGCTGCTGGTGGCCGTGGGCCGTCGCGCCGCGACCAAGGACGTGCTGGCCGAAGGCACCGGCGTCAAGCTCAACGAGCGTGGCCAGATCGAGGTCGATGCGCATTGCCACACCGGCGCCGATGGCGTGTGGGCGGTCGGCGACTGCGTGCGCGGCCCGATGCTGGCGCACAAGGGTTTCGAGGAAGGCATCGCCGTCGCGGAACTCATCGCCGGCCTGCCGGGCCACGTCAACTTCGACACCATCCCGTGGGTGATCTACACCGAGCCGGAAATCGCCTGGGTCGGCAAGACCGAGGAGCAGCTCAAGGCCGAAGGCATCGCCTACAAGTCCGGCAGCTTCCCGTTCGCCGCGGTTGCCCGCGCGGTCGCGATGGCCGAGCCGATCGGCTTCGTCAAGGTGCTGGCCGATGCCGAGACCGATCGCATCCTCGGCATGCACCTGGTCGGCCCGAACGTGTCCGAACTGGTGCACGAGGGCGTGATCTCGATGGAGTTCAAGGGCTCCGCCGATGACCTCGCCCGCATCTGCCACGCGCATCCCTCGCTGTCCGAAGCCGTGCACGATGCCGCGATGGCGGTGGACAAGCGCGCGATCCACAAGGCGAACTGATCCTTCGACGATCCGCCGGGCTGGGCAACCGGCCAAGCAAAAAAAGCTAAACGGTGGCGGATATTTCCGCCACCGTTTTTGTTTGGCCGCTTTGTCTGCGCAGCCCGCGCGGTGACGCGGGCCACATCCAGCCGCGAAGCTCAGTAACGATAGGTCAGCGAGACGTTGAACTCGCGGCCCGGCGAGGCGAAACCGATGTACTTGCCGGCGCCCGCGTTGTAGCCGTAGGTGCCGTGGTCGTAATAGAAGCGGTCGAACAGATTGTTGATCGAGGCCGTCAGCACCAGGCGTTCGTCGCCGATCAGCGTCCAGCGACCCAGCAGGTCCACCACGGTGTAACCGGGCTTGTCCGGTGCGGTTGCCGAGATGGTGTTCTTTTCGGATTCGACCGCACGTGCACGCAGGCCGTATTGCGAGCGTCCATCGGCCGGCTTCCAGTCGCCACGCAACGTCCAGGTGCGTCCGATCGACGTGCCGAGGCCAAGGTCCGCATCGTTCAATGCGCGCCCGTCCAGGTTGCCGTCTGAATTCCACACGCCGAGCGCCACGTCGAAACGCTCCCAGGTCTTGCCGAGCTCGGCCTCGTAACCCTTGACCTCGGCCGTGCCGACGTTGCGCCAGTAGCCCCAGACCGCGCCGCCGTTGTACACCGCCGAGATGAAATGATCGATGTTCTGGCGGAAGCCGGTGACGCGCATGAAATAGCCGTCGTGCTCCCACGCCACGCCCAACTCCAGGTTGTCCGCGCGCTCGCCCTTGAGGTCGCCGGGATAGGTATAGAGCGCGCTGAAGAACGACTCGCGGATGGTGATGCCGCGGAACGCCTGCGAATAGGCCGCACGCAGGGTGAGCGAGTCCAGCGGACGCCACGCCACCGACAGGTTCGGGCTGAGTCCCGAATCCTTGTTGCGCACGCCGGCACTGACGCCTTCCAGTCCGCGATGGGTGTAGGCGTCGTAACGCAGGCCACCGGACACCAGCCACGCCTCGTTCGGGCGCCAGTCCGCCTGCGCATAGGCGCCGGCCACGCGTGCACGCTGGCGGGTGCTGCCCCAGAACGCCGCCGGCGTGGCCTGCTGCAACGCATCCAGGGTGTCCTCGCGAAAATCCGCGCCCCAAACCAGGTCCAGCCCGGTCCAGCGCATGGTGTTGCGCAGGTCCACGCCGATGCTTTCCTGCTCGCCCTGTGCGTACATCAGGCCGGTGGTGGTACGGCGGACCTTGAAGTCGGAAACGGTGCGGAACGCGGTGGCCTCGACATCCACCAGCGCGCTGGCCGGGTCGTAATGATGGGTGTAGGTCGCGGTGCGGCGATGCAGCTCGTGGTCAGACAGCACGAAACGACCGGCGTAGTCGGTCATGTGCGGTCGCTCGTAATACGTGCCGGTGTCCTTCAGGTCCTCGTACGAGAAATCCATCTGGTTGTCGGTGAAGCGGCCACTCAGCTTGAACTGCTGGCGGCGATGGTCGAAGCCGGTCGGCGACACGCGGTTGCCATTGCCGTCCTCGTAGTCATCGCCGTCCTGTCGGACCAGCGACGCCATCACGCCGATGTTCTCGCCCAGCAGTCCGTACACCGACGCCACGCCCTTGCCGGCATCGCCCTGGCTGCCGTAACCGCCCTTGAGCAGGAAGCCCGCTTTCTGCCCCTCGCGCAGCATGTCGAAGGCATCGCGTGTGCGCACGCGTAACGCTCCGGTGAGTGCGCCCGGCCCGTTGGTGGCGGCGCCCGCGCCGGCGGTCAGCTCGATCGATTCGATGAACTCCGGCTCGATCTGCACGCGCGACTGGTGGTGGTAGAGCTCGGCCGGCTCCTGCGCGCCGTCGATGGTCACGTTGAGCATCGTGTCCTCGAAGCCGCGCACGTAGATCTTCTGGCTCACTGGCGAGCCGCCGCCCACCGCCACGCCCGATTCATTCGACAACAGGTCGGCAAGATCCGAAGGCTGGGTCAGCTCGATGTCCTCGCGCTCGATGATGAAGTTGCCCGGCTCGGCCTGCCCTTCCACCACCACGGTGTCGAGGGTGCGGGGCAAGTCCCTGGCAGCCAGCGGTGCGTCTTCGGCATGGGCCAGCGGCGCGAAGGCAAGCAGCATCAGGCCGGCGATGCAGGGGCGATTGAGGTGAAGTGTCATGCGGTTCTCGTAGGTCATGGGAGGTCAAAGGGATACAAGCGCCTGCACGGAGCCAAGCGGTTGTGGCTGCCTACTATAAATGCAATTGATTCTCATTGCGATTCATTTTTGGCGATGCCATGACTCCAATCAAACCTGTGTTTCACCGGTCGTTGCCGATGTCCTGCATGACTACGTCCACATCGACGCACTCCGCATCTGGTTTGCCAAGCGCGAGGGCCTAGGGTGTTCGCCGACAAGTCCGGCCGCTATCCATTCGACGCTGATGCCCGTGTGGTTGCGATGGCCGCGAACAAACACACGATCCGCAAGCCGAATTGATCCCCTCCGGCTTGCACGACGAAACGGCGCCGATGTAGCCGATTTCGTTTGCGCCATCCGCACCGGACGCATCAGCCTTCATAATCGAACCATGACCCAACACTTCAGCCACAACCCGCCCTGGACGATCGCAGCCCCGCTCTTTGGCCTCGTGGCCTTGTTGCTGGCGATGTTCGTGCCCTCGCTGCCGGGCGTCACCTTGCTGCTGGTGATAGGCCTGTTTGTCAGCGTGATCGCCGCCGTCCACCATGCGGAAGTCATCGCGCACAAGGTCGGCGAGCCTTTCGGCACGCTGGTGCTGGCGTTGGCCGTGACCGCGATCGAAGTCGCGTTGATCGTGACGATGATGCTGGCCGGCGGCGAGTCCACCACCGGCCTGCCGCGCGACACGGTGTTCGCCGCGGTGATGCTGATCCTCAACGGCATCATCGGCTTCAGCCTGCTTGCCGGCAGCCGGCGCCACAGCATCCAGCGCTACCGGCTGGACGGCGTCACCGCAGCGCTCACCACGCTCACCGCCATCGTGGTGTTGACGCTGGTACTGCCCAACGTCACCACCAGCGTGCGCGGCCCGGTGTACGGGGATTCGCAACTCATCTTCATCGCCATCGTCACGCTGGTGCTGTTCGGCTCGTTCACCGCGTTCCAGACGATCCGACATCGCGATTATTTCCTGCCGGTGGATGACGGCGACTCGTCTACGGACGACCACGTTGATCCGCCCAGCAGGCACGAAACACTTGCCAGCCTGGTCTTGCTGCTGGTCAGCCTGGTGGTCGTCGTGCTGTCGGCGAAGAAACTTGCCCCGGGCATGGAGGCGCTGCTGGCCGCGGCGGGCGCGCCGCCGGCGGTGATCGGCATCGTCATCGCCGCCATCGTGCTGTTGCCCGAGGGCGTGGCCGCCGTGCGCGCCGCGATCAACAACCGCGTGCAGACCAGCCTCAACCTGGCGATGGGCTCGGCGATCGCCAGCATCGGCCTGACCATCCCGACCGTCTCCGTCGTCGCGTTGATGATGGATTGGGAGTTGGCGCTGGGCCTGGACGACAAGTCCACGGTGCTGCTGCTGGTGACCTTGTTCATCACGTCCATCTCGCTGCGCACCGGCAGGACCAACATGCAGATCGGGATGGTGCACGTGGTCCTGCTGGGCACCTATCTGTTCCTGAGTTTCGTGCCCTGACGGGCATCGCATCACGCGAGGTATGAGTTTGAAGACGATCTGCGTTTACTGCGGTTCCAATGCCGGCGCCCGCCCCGAATACACTGACGCCGCGCGCAGGCTTGGCAGCCGCATCGCGGATGAAGGCGCCGCACTGGTCTATGGCGGCGGCAATGTCGGCCTGATGGGCGTCGTCGCCGATGCGGTGCTGACGGCTGGCGGCGAGGTGATCGGCGTCATCCCGCAACAACTGGTCGATTGGGAAGTCGCGCACCGCGGCCTGACCCGGCTCGAGGTGGTCGATTCGATGCACACGCGCAAGATGCGGATGTTCGAGCTGTCGGATGCCTTCGTCGCCCTGCCCGGCGGCTTCGGCACGCTGGACGAGATGTTCGAGATGCTGACCTGGCGCCAGCTTGGCCTCGGCAAGAAACCCTGCGCCTTCCTCGATGTCGCCGGTTTCTGGCAGCCGCTGATGACGATG
Source organism: Lysobacteraceae bacterium (assembly GCA_014879375.1). Taxonomy (GTDB): domain Bacteria; phylum Pseudomonadota; class Gammaproteobacteria; order Xanthomonadales; family Xanthomonadaceae; genus Solilutibacter. Next base: position 816 of record JACSSF010000167.1, on the reverse strand, counting down.
ATGGATACGATGGTCGCCGAGCGCTTCCTGCACGCGGACCAGCGCACCGACCTCTGGCATGGCGAGGATGCCGATGCCCTGTTCGCCTGGCTGCGCGGCTACACGCCCGCCGATGCGGACAAGTGGATGGACCAGAAGCGCCGCGGCCAACTGACTTCACTGGAGGACGCATGAACATCCCCGATCGTTTCGCCGCGTTCCGCATCCATGACGACACGCAAGGGTATCGAAGCGGCATCGAAGAGATCACGCTTGATGACCTGTCGCCCGGCGAGATCGTCATCAAGACCGCGTATTCCTCGGTCAACTACAAGGATGCGCTCGCCGGTACAGGCCAGGGCAAGATCCTGCGTCGTTTTCCGCTCAACGGCGGCATCGATGTCGCCGGTCACGTGGTGCGCTCGGACGACCCGGCGTTCAAGGAAGGCGACGCGGTGCTAGTCACCGGCTGCGGCCTGTCCGAAACGCGCGACGGCGGCTACACCGAATACGCGCGCATCGAATCGAAGTGGACGATCCCGCTGCCGGCCGGCCTCAGCCTGCGCGAGTCGATGATTCTCGGCACCGCCGGCTTCACCGCGGCGCTCGCGCTGTTCCGAATGCAGGACAACCGGCAGTCACCGGCGCTCGGCCCGATCGCTGTCACCGGCGCGACCGGCGGGGTCGGCTCGCTCGCCACCGCCATCTTCAGCCGCGCAGGCTATGAGGTCCACGCGATCAGCGGCAAGGCCGATCAGCACGACTACCTCAGGCAACTCGGCGCCAGCGAGGTGCTCGAGCGCGAGGTGTTGCAGACGAGCCGTGCGCTGGAATCGG
>JACSSF010000229.1 GCA_014879375.1 Lysobacteraceae bacterium | reverse complement strand
CTCAGCCGGATAGAGTAGTGGCTTCCGAAGCCATTGGTCGGGGGTTCGAATCCCTCCGGGCGCGCCATCCTTGCGGATGTCGCTTCGTCGTGATTCCCGGCCTTCGCGCACCGCGCTCAGGCGCTCGTCGATGCGCGAACCGGTGGTTTGCGAACGCATCGCTTCGCCCCTCCGGGCGCGCCAACTTTCGCGCTGGCAACGATCAAATCGCTGTCAGTCGGTTTTCTTCTTATGTCCGGCACCTGATTTGAGGCCGCCGCCGTCCTGCTTGTTCACCGTGGCCCACGCGATTCGCTCCGCGTCCTTCTTGCTCCTGCCTGCCTTGAGCTCGCTCGCCTCTATGTCGGCCGCCTGACGCTTCTGCTTGTCCGTGTAGGAAGACTTGTCTCCTCGGGGCATGGCCATCTCCTGCCTCATGCGATGGAGATTGAAGTGTCCGTCCGCCTTCGTTTTGGCCTCGTGAACAAACCGTCAGCCGCACATAACCGTTCGGATCACCGCCCACCAATCAGTACGATGCCGCTGTTTCTTAGATCGGCCTACCTTTCCCGCGCGGCGACGAACCGGGCGAAGCCGGCAACGAATTTCTCCAGCATCTCCAGCGTCGCCGGATCGGCCAGGCGCCCCTGGTCATCCATCAGGGTGTTGACCCGCGAGACCATCATCCGGCCGCCCGACCAGAGGTCGGTGCCCAGCGTCTTCAGCACGGGCAGCCAGTGGTTTTGCGACAGGATGGTGCCGAAGCCGCCGGGTGATGCGCCGATCAGCGCGACCGGCCGGCCGGCGAACAGGTCGCTCGGGGTGCGCGACAGCCAGTCGATGCCGTTCTTGAACACGCCGGGCATCCCGTTGTTGTACTCGGGCGTCACCAGCAGCAGGCCGTCGTGCCGGAGGATCTTCGCGCGCAATGCCTCGACCGCGGCGGGAATGCCCTCGGCCTTTTCGACATCGCCGTCATATAGCGGGATGCCGTGCAGGGTCTCGACTTCGACCATCACCCCGTCCGGGGCGTGCGCCTTGGCGGCATGCGCCAGGGCGGTGTTGAACGAGCCAGCGCGCAGGCTGCCGGACAAAGCAAGGATACGGGTCATCCCGGACTCCGAGTAGGTGGGCCAGCCCCCTGTTTAGCCCCCCGGGCGGCGCAGGCGCAAGCCCGCCAAGTCCGGTGCGACCAGATGCGGCAGGTCGGTGCCGGTGACCTGGCCGAAACGGCGACCGGCGTTCCAGTCCTCGGTCGCCGCGGCGAGCTCCTCTTGCGTGCGGGCGACGAAGTTCCACCACAGCAGGATGTCCTCGCCAAACGGCTCGCCACCGATGATGAGGATGCGCGCGGCCGCATCGCTGCTGATCTCAAGCTCGTTGCGGCCGGTGCCGAGATAGAGCAGCTCACCCGGGATGATGTGCTGGCCGCCGACATCCGCCTCGCCCTGCAGGCACATCGCCGCATGTTCGAAATCCGGGTTCAGCGACATCGTGGTGCCGGCCGCGGATTCAGAGCGCGCATCCACGCCCATCAACGGACTGAACACCTCGGCCTCGGCGGTCTGGCCGAGCGCTTCGCCCACCAGCACGGTGAACAGGAAGCCGCCCTGCTCCACCCGCGGCAGGTCGGGGTAATGATGGAAGGAAGGCGGGCGATTGCGTTCGCCATCGGGCAGCGCGATCCATAACTGCGCGGCGTGCACGCGACCAGGACGGTCCATCGGCGAGACCTCGGCGTGGCTGATGCCATGACCGGCCGACATCAGGTTCACCTGGCCGGGACGGATGCGCTGGTGATTGCCCAGGCTATCGTGGTGATCGACCTCGCCCTCGATCATCCAGGTGAAGGTCTGCAGGCCGATGTGCGGATGCGGCCCCACGGTCAGGCCGCCGCCGATCGGGTAATCCAGCGGCCCGGCGTGGTCCAGGAAGCACCATGCGCCGACCATCCGGCGCGGCTTGCCCGGCAGTGCGCGCCGCACCGGCAGCGCCTCGCCGACGATGCTGGTGCGTGCCTGCGACAGCTCCAGCACCGGTTTGGAAATGCATTCGGCGCCGTCGTGCGAATCCGATGGCAGGGTTTCATCCTCGTGGCGTGACATGCCGGGGTGCCTCGATCAGGTGGTAGCGATGGTTACATTATGCGCAGCCACAGGCGCCGGTTTCGTGAGGATGCTGCCCCTGCCGCGCAACGCTTCGTCCTATCATCGGGGCGATGCAGGATCTCAACGATCTTTACTACTTCGTCCACGTGGTCGATCACGGCGGTTTCGCGCCCGCCGGGCGCGCGCTGGGCGTGCCCAAGTCCAAACTGAGCCGGCGCATCGCGATGCTGGAAGATCGGCTGGGCGTGCGGCTGATCCAGCGCTCCAGCCGGAAGTTCCACGTCACCGAATCGGGCATGGCCTATTACGGCCACGCCAAGGCCGCGCTGGTCGAGGCCGCGGCGGCAGAAGAAGCCATCCTCAGCAAGCAGTCCGAACCGCGCGGCATCGTGCGGGTGAGCTGCCCGGTCACCCTGCTGGATACCGATGTCGGGCCGATGCTGGCGGAGTTCCTCAGCCTGCATCCGCAGGTCACCCTGTTCCTGGACGCCACCAACCGCCGGGTCGACGTGATCGGTGAAGGCTTGGACATCGCCCTGCGCGTGCGCCCGCCGCCGCTGGAAGACTCCGAGCTGGTGATGAAGGTGCTGGCCAAACGCCAGCAATGCCTGGTCGCCAGCCCGCGCCTGCTGGCCCGCCTCGGCATGCCGACCACGCCCGAGGCGCTGCTGGGCTATCCCAGCATGGATCTGGGCCTGCCGCAGAACCAGCACATGTGGAACCTGCATGGCCCGAAGGGCGAGCAGGCCGCCATCCACCACCAGCCACGCTTCGTCACCCGTGGCATGCTGGCGTTGCGCGACGCCGCGCTGACCGGCGTGGGCATCGTGCAACTGCCGACGATGCTGACCCGCACCCTCATCGCTGATGGCCAGTTGCAGCAAGTGCTGCCCGGCTGGGCGCCGCGCGAGGAACTGGTCCACGCGGTGTTCGCCACCCGCCGCGGCCTGCTGCCTTCGGTGCGCGCACTGATCGATTTCCTCGCGGCCCGCTTCGCCGCCCAGGCCACCGACTGACGTCGCCCGCGGCCCGCGCGCTGCTACGCTTTCCCGATGTACGAGCGTTACGAAACCACTCCCCACCTGCGCCCGCGCTGGCAACGCAAGCTGGGCGCTTATTGGCGCCTGATGCGCGCGGACCGGCCGATCGGCTGGCTGCTGCTCTTGTGGCCGACCTGGTGGGGCCTGTGGCTGGCCGCCGGCGGCTGGCCGGGCTGGCATATGTTCATCGTCTTCACCCTCGGCGTGTGGCTGACCCGCGGCGCCGGCTGCGTCATCAACGACTATGCCGACCGCTGGCTGGACGGCAACGTGGAGCGCACCAAGTCACGTCCGTTGGTCACCGGCGAGGTGAGCAGCCGCGAGGCGCTGGGGTTGTTCGTCGTGTTGATGCTGATGGCCTTCGCGCTGGTGCTCACCCTCAATCGCCTGGCGATCTGGATGAGCGTCGTCGGCGTGCTGCTGGCGGCCAGCTACCCCTTCCTCAAGCGCTACACCTACCTACCGCAGGTGTATCTCGGGATGGCGTTCGGCTGGGGCATCCCGATGGCCTTCGCCGCGATCCAGGACACGGTGCCGCCGCTCGCCTGGCTGCTCTACGTCGCCAACATCCTGTGGGCCACGGCCTACGACACCTGGTATGCGATGGTCGATCGCGACGACGACCTGCGGGTCGGGGCGAAATCCACCGCCATCCTGTTCGGCGAACTCGATCTCGTCGCCCAGGGCGTGCTGTATGCGCTGATGTTCCTAGCGCTTGGACTGGTCGGCCAGCGCGCCGGGATGGGCATGTATTACTGGGCGGGACTGGCGCTCGCGGCAATGCTCGTCGCGTGGGAGTTCCGCATCGCCCGGCATCGGGATCGCGATGCCTGCTTTCGCGCCTTCCTGCACAACAACTGGGTGGGGATGGCGATCTTCGCCGGCATCGCGGCGGATTTCGCCTTCGGCCCGCACGGCTGAGTACCCCGCGGACAAACGAATGGCGCCGGGGAAACCCCGGCGCCATCATGGTGGAACCCAGACTCAGGCCTTGACCAGCTTGCGAACGCGGAACGAGGCGAAGATCTGGAAGATGCCGTAGACCAACGCCAGGATGCCGATCCACAGCGCCGAGGTGATCACGCCGGCCACCGGCTCGGCAAGGAACAGCAGGCCGAGCAGGATGCCCAGCACGCCGGCCAGGATCATCCACCACTCGCCATCGATCACCTTGCGCACGCGGATCGCGAAGACGATGCGGTAGATACCCGCGATGATCAGCCAGATGCCCAGCACGATCACCAGGCTGATCGCCATCACGCCCGGGTTCATGATCGCCAGCACGCCGAAGATCGCCGAGATGATGGCGTAGAACACCAGCCAGCCCTTGGAGACCGGAACATCCTTGCTGAAGAGCGCGAACACGCTGATGAGCGCCTCGACCAGCGCCATGATGCCGAAGGCCCAGGCCAGCGCTACACCTGCCTCACCGGGCCGCATGATCGCCATGATGCCGAAGATGACGCCGACGATGCCGTAGAGCAGGATCACCCACCAGCTGCGTCCGACGGCCTGCGCCGCCTGTGAAACCGATTCCTGAAACGAACTCATGATTTGTACCCTCCATTGCCTGTTGGGAAATGAACCGAATAGCAATGCGATAGTAGGCTTGGCCATGTGTTCACAATCTTCACCTAGGCCACCCGCGCACAGACCCAAGCCTCCACGCAGGCTACACCCGCAGCGCGCAGGGCGGTGGCGGCCGATTGCAGGGTCGCGCCGGTGGTCATCACGTCATCAATCAGGATCACGTGGGCCGGCGGCGGTGCATGCCCATTCACCCTGAATGCGCCCATGAGGTTGTCCTGCCGGCCGGCCTTGCCCAGCCGTGATTGCGCGCCCGTTGCCTTGGGCCGGGACAGCAGCCCGGCGCCCAGCGATAGGCCGAGTTCCTGGGCCAGCGGTCGGGCCAATTCCAGCGCCTGGTCGTAGCCGCGCTGGCGCAGGCGTCGGCGGTGCAGCGGGATCGGCACCAAGGAGGCACCGCCGGCCGCCGATGCTGCATCGCGCAAGGTGTCCGCCATCAATCCGGCCAACAAACGTCCGGCCGCCATCGATTGGTGGAACTTGAACATCGGCAGCAAGCGGTCCAGTGGCGCGGCATAGGCGAAGCTGGCGGTCACCCGTGCCAACGCACCGAGTGATGCGGTCTGGCAGGCGCCGCACAGGCCGTCGGCATCCGTCATCGGCAAGGGCAGCGCGCAACGCCGGCAGGCATGCCGGTTCCATGGCAGCGCCCGGTGGCAGGGCGTGCACAGGTCGCGCCCACTCGCCGCATCGCCCATCTGCCCGCAGGCGATGCAGGTCGGCGGCCACAGTTGGCGCAAGGCGCCGTCAACCAGATGACGCATCGAAAAGTTGACAGGGCTGGCCATGCTTTCCAGACTGGTCGCTTGCCCGCTGCAGGTCTGTCAGAGATGTCCGAAATTTCCATCGGCCACGCGCCCGTTCGCCACGACTGGACGCGCCCCGAGATCGCCGCGCTGTTTGCGCTGCCCTTCACCGAGCTGCTGCACCGCGCGGCCAGCGTGCATCGCCAATATTTCAATGCCGACGAGGTACAGGTCTCGACCCTGCTGTCGGTCAAGACCGGCGGCTGTCCGGAGGACTGCGGCTACTGCCCGCAGGCGCAGCGTTATCACACCGGCGTGGATGCGACCAAGCTGATGGCCTGCGATGACGTGCTGGCGAAGGCGCGCGCGGCCAAGGACGCCGGCGCCTCGCGCTTTTGCATGGGCGCCGCCTGGCGCAGCCCGAAGGACCGCGACATCCCGAAGGTTGCCGAGATGATCGCGGGCGTGAAGGCGCTGGGTCTGGAGACCTGCGCGACGCTCGGCATGCTGAGCGACTCGCAGGCGCAGGCGCTGAAGGACGCGGGCCTGGACTACTACAACCACAACCTCGACACCGCGCCGGATTTCTACGGCGACGTGATCACCACGCGCGAGTACCAGGATCGCCTCGACACGCTCTCGAACGTGCGCGATGCGGGGCTCAAGACCTGCTGCGGCGGCATCGTCGGCATGGGTGAATCGCGCGACCAGCGCGCCGGCCTGCTACACACACTCGCCACCTTGCCCGCGCATCCGGATTCGGTGCCGATCAACCGGCTGGTGCGCGTGGCCGGGACGCCGCTGGCGGAAGAGAAGGAACTCGATCCATTCGAGTTCGTGCGCACGATCGCCGTTGCCCGCATCGTGATGCCGGCATCGATGGTGCGCCTGTCGGCCGGGCGCGAGACGATGAGCGACGAGCTGCAGGCGCTGTGTTTCCTCGCCGGCGCCAACTCGATCTTCCACGGCGACAAGCTGCTGACCACCGGCAACCCGGACACCGCTAGGGACGACGCACTATTCGCGCGCCTGGGCCTGAAGCCGATGCCGTATGCCGGCGCCGACCTTGATGCCTGCGGCGACACCGTGCACGCCGACATCGTCGCGCCTGCCTCGGCAGCCGCCGCGGCATGATGCGTCCCTCGCTGCACGCGCGCATCGCCCAGGCGCGCAGCGAGCGCGATGATCGCCGTCGTCGCCGGCAACGGCTGACCGTCACGCGGCGCGAGGGCGTGCGCGTGATGGTCAACGACCGCTGGCTGATCGGTTTCTGCAGCAACGACTACCTCGGGCTGTCGCAGCACTTTTCGGTCGTCGGCGCGCTGCAGGACGAAGCGGCGCGCAGCGGCGCGGGCGGCGTGTCATCGCACCTGGTCTGCGGCCACCTGGCCGTGCACGAGGCACTGGAACGCGAGCTGGCTGACTGGCTGCAAGTGCCCGCCGCGCTGGTGTTTTCCAGCGGCTGGCTGGGCAACCTGGCCGTCGTGCAATCGCTGCTGGGCGAGGACGATGTCTGCGTGCAGGATCGTCTCAACCACGCCAGCCTGATCGATGCCGCGCGTCTGTCCGGTTGCAAGCTGCGGCGTTACCCGCACAACGACGTCCAAGGCGCATTGCGCCAGTTGCGCGCGCAGCCCGAAGGCGCGGCGATGATCGCGACCGACGGCGTCTTCAGCATGGATGGCGATGTCGCCCCGCTCCGTGACCTCGCCCTCGCCGCGCATGTGCAGAACGCGATGTTGTATGTCGATGACGCGCACGGCATCGGCGTGGTCGGCCCAGACGGGCGCGGCAGCGTTGCCGGCGCCAGGCTCACCACCCAGCAAGTGCCGCTGCAACTGGCGACGCTCGGCAAAGCGCTCGGCAGCTTCGGCGCCGCGGTCGTCGGCACGGCGGATCTCATCGCCCACCTGTCCGAAACCGCGCGGCCGTATCTCTACACCACCGCGCTGCCCGCCGCGCAGGCCGCGGCGTCACTGGCGGCGGTCAAGCTGGCCCGCCGCGAACACTGGCGCCGCGAAAAACTGCAGGAGCTCATCTTGCGACTGCGTGGCGGCGCGCTGCGCCACGGTTTCACCCTGCTGGATTCGGACACGCCGATCCAGCCGCTGGTCTGCGGCACCGCCGCGCATGCCCTGGCCATGGCCGACACCCTGCGCGACGACGGCATCCTTGCCGCCGCGATCCGTCCGCCCACCGTGCCCGAGAACACCGCGCGCCTGCGCCTCACCCTGTCCGCACTGCATACGCCCGATGACATCGATGCCCTGATCAACGCCCTGTGCCGCGCCCGCGACGAAACCCGGCGCCGGGTCGGCACCGCGCCATGACGGGTGCCACCGGGCAAGCCCGCATCGCGCCGGTCGCCGTGCTGATCGCGCTGGCATCCGCGCTCTTCTTCACCCTCACCTACGTGCTCAACCGCGCCACCGCCACCAGCGGCGGCCATTGGGCATGGACCGCATCGCTGCGCTATCTCATCACCCTGCCGTTGATGATCCCGCTGATGCGCGGCCGCTGGCGCCCGTTGTGGGCGGCCATGCGCGCACATCCGCTGCCCTGGCTCGGCTACAGCGCTCTGGGCTTCGTCCTGTTCTACATGCTGCTGTCCTATGCCGCCGACAGCGGACCGTCGTGGCTGGTCGCCGGCAGCTTCCAGTTCACGGTGATCGCGGGGATGCTGTGCGCGCCGTTCCTGTACCACGATGCGCGGCGCAAGGTGCCGCTCGCGGCGTGGGGCATCGGGCTGTTGATCCTGGCCGGGGTGATGTTGATGCAGATCGCGCATGCCGACGGCGGCATGAATCGCGCGGCGTGGATCGCGCTGGCCTGCGTGCTGGGCTCGGCCATCCTGTATCCGCTCGGCAACCGCCTACTGCTGTTGCACCTGGAGCGCACCGGCGAGCCGCTCGACGCCACCCAACGCGTGTTCGGGATGACGCTGGCCAGCCAGCCGCTATGGCTCCTGGTGGCGATGTATGCGTTTACGCAGGCCGGCGCGCCGCCTGCCTCGCAAGTGTGGATGGCCGCGGGCGTGGCATTGTCGGCCGGCGTCATCGCCACCATCCTGTTCTTCAAGGCGACTGGCCTCGTGCGCGACAACCCGACCGCACTCGCTGCCGCCGAGGCGATGCAGGCGGCGGAGCTCATCTTCGCCAGCGTGCTCGGCGTGCTGTTCCTGCATGAGGCCTGGCCACGGGGCGGCGCGTTGCTCGGCGGCGCGATGATCATCGTCGGCATCGTCCTGTTCGCCTGGGTCGCGGCGCGCTCGCATCTCAACGACCCGCGTGAAGTGCAGGCGATGCGCACGGAGCAAGGCCGGTGAGCCTGCATGTCGAGGTGATCGGCGCCGGCCCCGACATCGTGCTGCTGCACGGCTGGGCGATGCATGGCGGCGTGTTCGCGCCGCTGGTCGAGCGCCTGCAGGATCGTTATCGCCTGCACGTCGTCGACCTGCCCGGCCACGGCGGCTCGCGCGCCTCCGACGTGCTGCTCACGCTGGCCGACAGCGCGGCGGCCATCGCCCGCGTGGTGCCCGATGACGCGCTGTGGTGCGGCTGGTCGCTTGGCGGCCTGGTCGCGCTGCATGCCGCCGGTCACGGCACACCGATGCGCGCGTTGGCGATGCTGTGCGCGACGCCTTGCTTCGTACGCAAGGACGATTGGCGCTGGGGGATGTCGCCGGAGATCTTCCGCGATTTTGCGACGGGCCTGCGCGATGACTGGCGCGGCACGCTGGATCGCTTCCTCGCGCTGGAGGCCTTCGGCTCCAGTCATGCCAAGGACGAACTGCGCAGCCTGCGCGACGCCGTGCTGGCACGCGGCGAGCCCGCGGCATCGGTACTGGCCGACGGGCTGGAACTCCTGGAAACCAGCGACCTGCGCGGCTTGCTGCCGCAGCTTGCGGTGCCGAGCGCATGGATCGGCGGGCGCCGCGACCGCCTGGTCGATCCGCGCGCGATGGAGGCTGCGGCATCGTTGACGCCTCATTCCTGCTTCGCCGTCATTGACCACGCCGGCCATGCGCCCTTCCTCACCCATGCCGATGCGGTGATCGATGCATTGCGTCCCGTGTTGGCGCCGCATGGATGATGAGCGACTTCTTCCCCGGCCGCGTGTTCGACAGTCGCCAGGTGCGACGCGCATTCGGCCGCGCTGCCGCCGGTTACGACGCCGCGTCGCCGCTGCAGCGCGAGATCGAATCGCGGCTGCTCGAATCGCTCGACTACTACGCGCTGCGCCACGGCGATGCCACGCCGGCCGTCGTCCTCGATGTCGCCTGCGGGCCGGCACGCGCTGCCAACGCCTTGCGCGCACGCTGGCCCAAGGCGCGCGTGATCGCACTCGATGCCGCTTTGCCGATGCTGCATGCGGCGCGCGACAACACCCGTGGCCGCTTCCTGCGCGAACGCGAGATCCCGCGCCTCAACGCCGACCTGCGCGCACTGCCGCTGGCCGATGGCAGCGTGGACGTATTGTTCTGCAACCTCGCCCTGCAGTGGATAGAGGACCTGCCCGCCGCGTTCGCCGAGTTCCGCCGGGTGATGAAGCCGGGCGGGATGCTGTTGGCCTCCACCTTCGGCAGCGAGACCCTCGCCGACTTGCGCGAGGCCTTCGCCGACGCCGACGAGCTGCCGCACGTCAGCCCGTTCACCGCCATCGCGCCGTTCGGCGACGCGCTGATCGCGGCCGGTTTTCGCGAACCGGTGCTCGACCGCGACGTACTCATCGAATACAAGCCGACCTTCGCCGACATCCTGCGCAGCCTGCGCGCGATGGGCGCGACCAATGCGTTGTCCGCGCGCCGTCATGCACTGTCGGGACGCGCTCGCTTCACCGCCGCCGAAGCCGCGCATCCGCGTGACGCTCGCGGATTCCCGATGCGCTGGGAGGCGATCTACGCGCAGGCCTGGGCACCCGAGCCGGGCACGCCGATGCGCGATGCGATGGGTGAACTGGCGCAGGTACCGATCTCGCGCATCCCGATCCGTCGCCGTGGGCCCGCGCGCGAATGATCGATCGCGACCCGTGCGGCGTTCATCCGGCCCCGCCTAGACTGCGGCCAAACCCGACCGGAGCCATTCGATGTCGCCGCGTGCATTGGCCGTGCTGCTCATCACCGCGATGTGTGTCGCCACGGCCCCGATGCCGGCAGCGGCGCAATCGCAGGACACGTTGGTCGCCCAGACCGATGCCCTGCTGCGCAGCGCCAGCGTTGAATCCCTCGATGGCCTGTTCCAGTCGGTGCACGCGGTGTCCACCTCGCCCGAGGATGCCGCGACGATCTGCCGCGCACTGGCATCGCCCGCGCGCAGCAGCGGTGACACCTTTCTGCAGCTGGCACAGGAACTCACCCCGGCAAATCGCGATCGACTGACCGGCGCCATCGGCGATGTCGCGCTGTCCGCGTGGCTGGGGCAGCCGGCCGCATTCGACGAAAAGGCCGCGCGATTGTCGTTGCGCCAAGCCGGCGTGCGCGCAGCGATCCTCAACGAAGGATTCAGCGCCTCGGCGCTCGGCGCCATCGACGCCCACGCGGAACGTGATGCCGAAGTCGAAGCGCTGCGTTGCCGTTCGCTCGGCTGGCTGCTCGATGCCGTCGCCGGCCAGCCGCTGGAGGAGCGCGCGGCGATCACCCGCCTGATGCTGCGCGATGGCCTCGCCTCGCTGCTGCAGGCAGCGGTGGAACCATCGCCCGATGTTTCAAACCCGGATCACTGACGCATCACCTGCCTGATCCAGTCTTCCAGGTTGTAGTAGTTGGTGACGCGCGCGATACGCGATTCGCCATCGACTTCCACCACGTCGAAGAACGCACCGCCCGGCAGCACGTAACGCTGGCCGGTGGCTTCGGGCAGGCCTTCGTCGGTGGACACGTATTCGCCATGCACCACGTATTCGGCGCCGGCGTGCGCGCCATCGGTATTCACCATCACCGCGATGTCGGCCAGGGTTTCGCGGTAATGCGCATCCATCCGCTGCATGAACACGGCGAACGCCGGCTTGCCGGTTTCGCGCGGGCCCTGGTTGAGATCGTGCACGACATCGTCGGTGAGCAGCGTCAACATCGCCTCGCGATCGCCGCGATTGAACGCCGCGTAATAGGCGTGGATGAGATCGTGGGTGCGATTGAAGTCGGTCATGGCTCAGGCCAGCAAGGAGGAAAGGGAAGCGGCATCGATATTGCCACCGGAGAGGATGAGGCCGATGTGTTGGCCGGCGAAGCGCGCAGGATGGCCCAGCACCACCGCGAGCGCGACGGCGGAAGAGGGCTCGATCACCAGCTTGAGATGCGTCCAGGCCAGACGCATCGCGTCGCGAATTGCTTCTTCATCCGCCAGCAGGATGCCGTCGGCATCACGCGCGATCAGGGTGAAGGTGCGCGGCGACAGGTGGCCACGCAAGCCGTCGCAGATCGTGTCGGGCACGCGGTCGGTGATCAACGCGCCACTGGCCAGCGAATCGTAGGCATCACGCGCGGCATCGGGTTCCGCGCCCCAGACCTGGGTGCGCGGCGACAACGTCCGGCTGGCGAGGCCGGTGCCCGAGAGCAGGCCGCCACCACCGACCGGCGCGACGATCGCATCCAGCGTCGGATGTGTGGTCAGCAATTCCATCGCGGCCGTGCCCTGCCCGGCGATGACGTCCGGATGATCGAAGGGATGGATCAGCGTCACGCCGGTCTCGGCCACGACTTCGGCCACGGCGGCATCGCGCGCACGCATGTTGGGCGCGCAACGCACGATGCGCGCACCTTCGCCGACGATGGCTTCCAGCTTCACCTGGGGGGCGCCTTCGGGCACCACGACCGTGGCCGGAATGCCGCGCAGGCGGCAGGCCAACGCGATCGCGGCGCCATGGTTGCCGGAACTCTGGGTGGCGACACCGCGCGACGCCGTGGCATCGTCCAAGGCGAACACGGCATTGCATGCACCGCGGAACTTGAACGCGCCGGCCCGCTGCAGGTTTTCGCATTTGAAATGCAACCGGGTGCCAGCGATGGCATCCAGCGCATCACTGCGCAGCACCGGTGTGACCCGCGCGTGCGGGCGGATGCGCGCGGCGGCATCGAGCAAGTCGGAAAACGTGGGCAAGGTGTCGATCAGGGCGGGACGGGCATCCATCCGCGCAGCGTAGCCCGGGCCGGGTGACCTCGGCATCATCCTGCAGCTGAACGGCAAGAATGAACGATATGGCCAAGCCCCGGTTTTAGCGAAAAATTAAGGGGGGGTTCAATCGTACGGGCCCAAGGTGGAGCCATGTTTGAAGGGGGATTCCACATGATTCGTAAACTTTCCATGAGCGCCGGCCTGCTGGGGACCGTCTTGCTGCTGTCCGGCTGCGTCACCTCGCCCTATCTCAGCGGCACCGTGGGTACCCGGATCGGCAGTGGCGGCTACGTCAGCGGCACCATCGGTGGCTATCCGTATGGCTATGGCGGATATGGCGGATACGACCGCTACGGCTACGGCGGCGCCAGCATCTACGGTTACGACCGCTACGGCAGCCCGATCTATCGCATGCCCGATGGGCGACTGGTGGTGGGCGGTGGCTACAACCGCGCCTACGGTTATCCGAGCTACGGCTATCCCGGTTATGGGTATCCGGGCTATGGCTATCGCGCGCCGTCCTACGGTTATCCGGGTTACGGCTATCCCGGCGGGTATCGTTCGCCTGGTTATTCGCGGCCCCCGGTGCGACCGCATGGGCCGCCGCCAGTGACCCGACCGGGAGGTGACAGCGGGGTGCCTTCGCGGCCGATCAGCCGTGACCCGGGAGGCACTTCGAGCGGCAGCATCCTGCGCCAGGCGCGCAGCCGTGCCAAGGAAGCCTCATCCGGTCGCGAACCCGTCACGATCGAGCCCTGATTCACACCATCGGACAAAACCGCTTGCAACGCGTTCAAGCGCAGCGCAAGCTTCACTCCGCAGCGCCCGCCGAGGAATCAACGGATCCCCCCTGTTCCGTCCTCGCGCGGGCGTTGCACTTTCTGCAGCCGCGATGTGACGAGGCGAAAAAATGAGGGGCCGGACGTCCCCCGACATCCGACCCCTCCGCTCCCCCGGGATGTACTTGCTGGCCCCTGCTCCAATACCAGCAGCGCTTGATGCGCCTGCCATTCCGAGTGCATGGGTATATAAGCAAGCGCCATGCCAACCTGTTCACCCCATTCAACCGGTGCAAATGCGACGATAATCACGGTTCGCGTCGCCAATGGCTGCCCCTGGCCGCGCCAGACTTGGACAATTTCGGTCGTATCGTGGGGGCCTTGACGCTGTCCATCCGCGCCAACCGCTTTCCTGAAGGGCGAGATGCCCGTCTTCACCCATTCCGGCTTTTCCAGATGACCCAGGATTTCCACAGCTTCGACGTGATCGTGATCGGCGGCGGCCATGCCGGCACCGAGGCCGCGCTGGCATCCGCCCGCGCCGGCGCACGCACGTTGCTGCTGACCCACAACATCGAAACCGTGGGCGCGATGAGCTGCAATCCGGCCATCGGCGGCATCGGCAAGGGACACTTGGTCAAGGAAATCGACGCACTGGGCGGCGTGATGGCGCGGGCCGCGGATGCCGCGGGCATCCAGTGGCGCACGCTCAACGCCTCGAAGGGCCCGGCGGTACGGGCGACGCGCGCGCAGGCGGATCGCTCGCTGTACCGCAGCTTCATCCGTCGTGCGGTGGAATCGCAGCCCGGCCTGACCCTGTTCCAGGCCGCGGTCGATGACGTGTTGATCGAGGGCGACGACGTGCGCGGCGTGGTGACCAACACCGGCCTCACCTTCAAGGCGCCCGCCATCGTGCTCACCGCCGGCACCTTCCTCGCCGGCAAGATCCACATCGGTGAAACGCAATACGCCGCCGGCCGCATGGGCGATGCGCCATCGACCGCGCTGGCCCACAAGTTGCGCGAAGGCCGCTTCGTCGTCGATCGCCTGAAGACCGGCACGCCGCCGCGCATCGATGGTCGCTCGCTGGACTACGCGGTGATGACCGAGCAGCCCGGCGACACGCCGCGCCCGGTGTTCTCCTTCATGGGCAGCGATGCGGATCATCCGACGCAGGTGAGTTGCTGGATCACCCACACCAGCGAGCGCACCCACCAGATCATCCGTGACGCCCTGCATCGCTCGCCGCTGTATTCCGGCCAGATCGAAGGCATCGGCCCGCGCTATTGCCCGTCGATCGAGGACAAGGTGGTGCGCTTCGCCGAAAAGGCCAGCCACCAGATCTTCGTCGAGCCGGAAGGCCTGGATGTCGTCGAGATCTATCCGAACGGCATCAGCACCTCGCTGCCGTTCGACGTGCAACTGGCACTGGTGCGCTCGATCACCGGTTTCGAGCGCGCGCACATCACCCGCCCCGGGTACGCCATCGAATACGACTTCTTCGATCCGCGCGGCTTGAAGGCCTCGCTGGAAACCAAGGCGGTCCACGGCCTGTTCTTCGCCGGGCAGATCAACGGCACGACAGGCTACGAGGAAGCGGCGGCGCAGGGCTTGCTCGCAGGCGTCAACGCCGCGCGCTTCACGCAAGAAAAAGAAGCATGGTCGCCGCGACGCGACGAAGCCTACCTCGGCGTGCTGGTCGATGACCTGATCACCCAGGGCACGCTGGAGCCGTACCGCATGTTCACCAGCCGCGCCGAATACCGGCTGCAGTTGCGCGAGGACAATGCCGATGCGCGGCTCACGCCGGTGGGCCGCGAATTGAACCTGGTCGATGATGCGCGTTGGGCCGCGTTCTCCCGCAAGCGCGAGGCGGTGGAAGCGGAAACCGCGCGATTGAAATCATTGTGGGCGGCGCCGAACAACGTGCTTGGCGATGCATTGGCCCGCGACATCCAGGTCGAGGTCAGCCGCGAGACCAGCGCGATGGACCTGCTGCGTCGCCCCGAACTTGATTACGCCACGTTGGTGAAAGTGGACGGCATCGGCCCGGGCGTCGATGACGCGAAGGTCGCCGAGCAAGTGGAGATCGAGGCCAAGTATTCCGGTTACCTCGACCGCCAGCGCGAGGAAATCGCCCGCGCGCGTCGCCACGAGGACACCGCGATCCCGGGCGGCTTTGATTACGCCAACGTGCGCGGCCTGTCTGCCGAAGTGCAGCAGAAACTCGAGCGCGTGCGCCCACAGACACTGGGGCAGGCGCAACGCATCCCGGGCATGACGCCGGCGGCGGTGCAGTTGTTGATCGTGCACCTGACCCGCGCGCGGCGCGAACGCGCGGCCTGATCCTTGTCGATGCGCGCCGCCCTCGCCATCGCCGCCTGCCTGGTGCTGGCGGCTTGCGGGCAACGCCCCGCCCAACAGGACTCCCAACCTGCTGCCGATGCAACCCGCATCACCACATGGCTGCTGCCCACTCAACCCGGCGCCACATCGCCTGACCTGCGCCTCGATCCCGACGGTCGCTTGCTGCTCAGCTGGCTGCAGGCCGATGACAACGGTACGCACCGCTTCCTGTTTGCCGCAGCGGATGCAAATGGCCGCTGGCAGCATGCACCGCGCGTGATCGTCGATGACCGGCCGTTGTTCGCCAACTGGGCCGACACCCCGCACATCAAGGCCACAGCGGACGGCGCGTTGTGGGCGCAATGGCTGCAGCGCACGGGCAGCGGCGGCGGCGCCTACGACGTCGTGCTGGCGCGCTCGACCGATGGCGGTCGCAGCTGGCCGGCCAGCATCAAGGTCAACGACGACGGCACCGAAACCGAACATGGTTTCGCGACGATGTGGGCTGAAGGCGACGATCGCATCGGCATCGCCTGGCTGGATGGTCGCCACACATCCGGGCATGGCCATGGCGATCATCACGGCGGTGGCGCGATGACGCTGCGCAGCGCGACGTTCGATGTCGCACTTTCACGACATGATGAAAGCGAACTGGATGCATCCACCTGCGACTGCTGCCAGACCGCCTCCGCAGTGGTGGAAGGCGCACCGATGCTGGCCTGGCGTGATCGCACCGATGAGGAAATCCGCGACATCGTCGTCGCGCGTCGCGTGAACGGCACGTGGCAGAAGGAAGACCCGGTGCATGTCGATGGCTGGCATATCGCGGGCTGCCCGGTGAATGGCCCCGCGATGGCCGCGCACGATGGCCGCGTGTTGATTGCCTGGTACACCGGCGTCAACGACATGCCGAGCGTGCGCATCGCGATGGGTGATGGCAAGACCTTCGACGCGATGCACGAAGTGGAGACGGGCCCTGCCGTATTGGGACGCGTCGCGGTGGCGCTGGATACGAGGCAAGCATGGGTCGCGTGGCTGCGCGAGGAAACCGGCCGGCAGTCGGTGATGCTGGCGCGCTACACGCCTGACCTATCCCGTGAAATCGAACGCATCGAGGTCGCCCGATTGCAGGCGCGCGGCCGTGCCAGCGGTTTCCCCAAACTGGTCAGCGATGGCAGCACCGCATGGCTCGTGTGGACCGATGTCGAGGGCGACAAGACCCTGCTGCGCGGCGCGCACATTCGCATGAATTGACTCAGCGCTCGGTGCGCCAGTTCACCGAGCCCTTGTTCTCCACCGTGCTGGATTCGATGGTGATGTCGAAGCCCTTGCGCAACAGGTATTTCAACGTCAGCACCTGCCCGGTGCCGAGCAGCGACACGCCGTAGCCCACGTACAGGCGCGGCGACAAGTACTTGCCGACGCCGAACACGCTGCCGCCGAGCGCGCTCGATTGCATGACGCCGGCATCGTCCAGCCCAATCCGCGCGCCCAGCTGCGAGGCAAGCAGGCTGCCACCGGCACTGAGCGCCGCCGACGCCGCGCTGAGCTGGCGTCCCTCGTCGGCGCTGGCGGATGACAGCGAACGGCCCAGCGCGAGGTAGGCCAATGCCTCGGACTGGCCCATCGCCGGATTCGACCAGACATCCGCCTGCGGCGCGCTCGCGCGGCCACTGACGCGGATGCCGGCGGTGACATCGCCCACGACGCGTTGCGCGCGAATGTCCAGCATCGGGTTGGCGATCGCATCGTTGCTCCACACCAGCCGCCCGCTGTCGATTTGCAGCTTCTGTCCGTATGCGGTGTAGCGGCCGTCCACGGTCAACGTGCCGGTCGCGGTCATCTCGCGGCCCTGCCGTGCGATCACATGCAGGCCGCCGCCCAGCTGCCCGTCCAGCCCGAAGCCGCGCATTCGCACGTCGTCGCCGATCACCAGGCGCAAGTCCATGTTGATCTCGGTGCTGGCCGCGCGCTCCGGGTTCACCGGGTCGAGGACCACCACGTCGTCCGAGCGGGTCACGCCATCGTCCAGCCGCTCCAGGTCCATGCGCGCCGAGGGCACGGTCACGGTACCGGTCAGGTTCATCGGCTGGCCCGGCTGCACGCGCAGGGTGACATCGGGGTTGACCACCGCGCGCAGGTCACGCGTGTCCGACAGCAGTACGTTGTTGCCGCGCACGTTCAGCACGAGCGGCGATTCCTGGCCGCGCCAGCCAAGCGTGCCGTCGATGTTGAGGATGCCGTCGCCTGAGCGCACGCTGCCCGCGAGGCGCGCGTTGCCGTCGGCCTGCGTGCGCAGACTGAGATTGCCCTGCGTCAGCACCAGGCCATAGGCGGGGACTTCCGCACGCAGGTTGGCCAATTGCGCATTGCCGCCGATGCCCGGGTCGCCACGCGTGCCGCTCAACAGGATGTTGCCGTCGATGGTGCCGGTTGGATCGACGATGTCGGGCACGAACACTTCCAGCCACGACAGGTCACGCATGTCCAGGTCGATGCTGCCCGAGAGCGGCGCGAATGCATCCCAGCCGGTGTCCACGCGCGCATTGACATGGCCATTGCCGCTGATGCCGCTGACGAGCGTGGCATTGATGCGTCGCGGATCGAAGCGCGCATCCAGGGTCAGAGCCTGGTAGGTCAGCAGGCCGTCGGTGCGACGATCGCCCAGGCGCAAGCCGCCCGCCGCCGAGCGCACCTGCGCGCTGCCCGTCCAGCTGTTACCCGCCGGCTGCACGCGTGCGTTCAAGTCGATCGTGCCATCCAGCTGCCACGCCTTGCCGTCATCGCGCGGCGGCAACCATGGTTGCGCCAGTGCCAATGGCAATGCCGCGCCGCGAATGTCGAGCCCGCGTCCCGGCCATTGCCCGCCGGCGCACAGCTCCCCGCCGGCATTGGACGCGAAGCAGCCTTCGGTCAGCGTCCATCCATTGCCGTGCTGGGCCAAATCGACCGGCGCCTGCAAGCGCCATGCCGCGCCCTTGGCCGGATCAAACTCCAGCATCGCCAATCGTCCCGACCAGGCCTGCCCGCGTCGCACCGCGTTGCCGTCCAGCTGCAGATGGCCCATCGCGCCGGATGCCTGCGCCTGCAGTCGCAGGTTTTCCATCGCGCCGGTGGCATAGGCCTGCAGCGTGTCGAAGGCCATGCCCGCCTGCACGCCGCGCGCGTTGATGCGCAAGTCGCCGCCACCACCTTGCCACGGCAAGTGCCCCTGCGCGCTCGCACTGTCGATGTGATAGTCGCCGTAGCGGATGCCGCTTCCATCGATGTCGGCATCGATGTCGAAGGCGTTGCGCGGCCCGGTGATCGTCACCCGTCCTTTCAGCACGCCTTGTGCATCGGGCAACAGATCATCCAACTGCAGCGGGCTGACCTGCGTATCCACGTCGATGCGCTGGCCGATCTTGCCGTGCGCGTCGATGCGGCTGCTGCCGAGCGACAACGCCACTTCACCTGAATATTCCTCACCGCGTACCTGCAACCGGCCATGGCCATCCAGCGCGCGACCACGCAGCCGACCGCCGAGATCCTGCACGTCCACGTCTGCGCTCAGGCGATTGCTTGCATCGATGCTGCCCTGGGTGGTGATGCGTCCTGTCACCGCACCGGGCCAATCCGGCAGCAGGTAGCCGGGGTCGAAACCCGCCAGCCGCGCATCCAGCTGCCACTGCGTTTGCGGACTGACATCGACGCGACCGTTCGCCACGAGGCGCCCGCTGGGCATCGATGCCTCGAGGTTCTTGATCGTCAGGCCGCGTGCATCGCCGCGACCGTCCAGGGTCACGTCGGCGCGCTGCTCGCCGCGCAGCAGCTTCGCCTTGCCGTTCACCGCCCAGGCCGCGCGCGTGCCGGCCACGCCGAAATCGCCATCGCCCGCCACCTGCGTGTTGCCAGACGCATCGCTCCATTTCAGGCCACGCGCATTCGCCGCGAAATTGAACCGTGCCATGTCCTGCTTGAAAGTGCCGCTACCGTTCAAGGTCACCCGGCCATCCAGCACGTCCACGATCAGCGGCTGGGTGTAGAGCGTCTGCGCCTGCAGGCGCAGCTTGGACGGCTGGATGGCGATGCGATTCTCGCCCTGCTGCCACCAGCCCTGCACGTCGGCGCTGCCGCCGATGCCATGGGCCTGCACTTCCAGCAACATCGGCTCGCCGCCGGTTTCGCCCGAGAACACCGCCGGGTCCAGCCCTTCGCTATGCGCGTCGAGCGTCCAGCGCGCGTTGTCCTGCTCGTCCTCGCCATCGCCCGGAGCGCGCAGGGTCAATGTCGCGCGCAAGGGTGCGGGCACGCGCCCGCCGACGGACACGTCCAGCGCCTGCAGGTCACCGCGGGCGATCAGGCCCAGCCGTCCGGCGGTATGGCCTGCGGCAGCCGGGAACACCGCGGTCGCGGTGAGGTTCATGGCGTAGTTGTTGCCCGGCGCGTATTCGCCATCGATGTGGAAGCGGCCCCGATCGCTGTCCACGTCGATGGATTCCAGCGTCAATCGCCCCTTCTCCGCGCGCAGGCCGCCTTGCAGCTGACGGATGTCGATGGTCGGCTCGCCCGCACTGCTGATCGCCAGCCCGTTGATGCGGACGCGGTCGGCCTGCAGGTCGATGGGCGGCTCGATGCGTGGCAGCACCTCGGGCCATTGCGGCAACTCGAAGGGCTTGTCGTCCTTGGCGAGATCAAGCGTCGCGCCCTCGATATCGAGTGCATCCAGCCGCAACTTGCGCTCCAGTAGCGGGCTGATGCTCGGGTCCAGCGTTACCTTTTTCGCGGTGAAGGTGGTATCGCGGCGGTCCTTGCAGGTGGAGAACGGCGCGTTGACCGGGCGATCGTCATCGGCGCAGGTGGCCCAGGTGAAACGCACGTCGTTGAGGCTGAGTGGTCCCTTTGCCGGCCCTTCCGCCGAGCCCCAGGTGAGCGAGGCATTCGCCGGCAGCATCGCGACGATTCGCGCCAGCAGCACGTCGCGCCCGCCGATGGTGGTGAACAGCCACCACGCCAGCCCGGCCACCAGCACGACGATGGCAAGCGTGCCCAACGCACTGCGCAGGGCGAGCTTGCGCTGGCGACGGCGACGCAGTTTTTTGAGTTCCGCCAGCCGTTCCTCGCGCTGCTCCGGCGTTGCATCCGCCGGCAGCGGATCCAGGCCGTAACGCCGATGGCGCGCGTAGCGCTCGCCCCAGGTCGGCCGCGTGCTCACAAGTCCGCCCCCAGGCCGATATACAGCTGGAAGGGCGAATCCGGTTGATTCAGTCCGCGTGCGATGTCGATGCGCACCGGGCCGACCGGCGATTTCCAACGCGCACCGATGCCCACGCCCGTGCGCCAATCGGGCGTGTCATCGAACGCGGTGCCGCTGTCGACGAATACCGCCACGCCCCAGGTCGGGGTGAAGTAGCGTTCAAACTCGATGCTCGCCGTCGCCACGTTATTGGCGCCGATTGCATAACGTTCCCCGCGGGTGGTGCCGTCGATGCGCGGACCGACTTCGCGCCACGCATACCCGCGGATGCTGCGATCACCGCCTGCATAGAAGCGCAGCGACGGCGGGATCTGCACCAGGGCACCGGTCCAGGTGTGACCCAGCTCGCCGCGCAACATCAGCCGGCTGCGTTCGCCCAGGCCCTTGAACCAGCGCGTCTCGAGGTGGAGCTGCGCGAAGCTGGCATCCGAACCTGCATCCTCCACCCCGCCACGCGCGGTCAGGGTGGCGCCGAGTGCATTGCGCGGATACAGCCGGTCATCGGCATCGATGTATTGCGCTTGCAGCGACGGAAACACGTAGGTCGCATAGGTGTAGAGCGACTGCGGGCCGTAGGCGCTCTGATCGATCGCGTAGACCCAGCGCTCGCGCAGGACGTGCGCCGACGCGGTCGCGGTCAGGAAACGATTGACCTCGCCGCTGCGGCTGGCGACGAATTCGATCCGTCGCGTGTCGATGTAGTCGTTCTGCTCGTCGGCGAACTGCAGGCTGCCGGTGTACCAGCCATCGAGCCACTTGAAGGCCGGCACGCGGTATTGCAGCGTCAGCGTCTTGCGCTTTTGCGCGTAATCGAGCTGCGCCAGCGCCTTGTGCCCGCGCTTGTTGACGTAGCGACGCTCGGCCGCGGCAACGAAACCCGCGCCGCTGTCGGTGCCGTAGGACACGCCCACGCTGTAGGCATTGCGCTTGGCCGGCGTCAGCGTGACCGTGACCGGCACCAGGTAATCCTCCGCCTTGTCCGGCTGCGGGTCGATGTCAATGCCGGCGAAGTAGTCGAGCGACACCAGCGACTTGCGCAGCCGGTCCAGTCGCCCTTGGTGGTAGTACTCGCCTTCCTTCCAGTAGATCAATTCTTCCAGCAGCGCGGGGTCGATGATCTCCTTCGGGTCCTGCACGAAGCTGACCTTGCCCATGTCGTAGCGCAGGCCGCTGTCCCAGCCAAGATCGATGTCGGCCGCGTTCTGTGCGCGCGTGACCTCGACCCGGCGCGCGATGAAATCGGCATCGAAATAACCGCGCTCGGCCAGGCGTCGGGTGATCTGCGCCTTGCTGGCCTCGTATTCGGGCTGGCTGAATATCGCGCCCGGCTTGGGGGTGAAGGCGTCCAGCTCCTCGCGTAGGTAGCGGTCATCGCTGCCCTCGTTGGTGATGCGCACGTCCTCCTTGCGAACGCGCACCGGATCGCCCTGTGCGATGTCGAGGGTGACCACCAGTGCATCGGCATTGCCGCTGGAGCTGATCTGGATCGTCGGCGAGTAGTAGCCGAAGGGCTCGAGCGCCTCGCGCGCCTCGTCCTTGGCGACATCCAGCAGGTAATCGAGACGCCGTTGGGTGACGGTCTTGTCCAGCGAATCCTCCAGCGAGAGGTTCACCCGGACGTTCTCGGTCATCGCCTCGTCCAGCCCGCGGATTTCCACGCGGCTGATCTTCTCCGCCTGCGCAAGGGACGGCACGAATGCGCAGGCGAATACGAGGGCGAGGCGGGGGAGCATCATCCGGCCAAGGATACCGGCGCGCGATGGATTCTCCACAGACTCAGGCTGAACCGGCTGACCGGGACAACGACCACGGATTCGGCTCAGGGCCGCTCCCAGTCGGCGATCGGCCCATGCACAGCCCGGAACGACGGATGCACGGCGAGATCGACATCGCGCCAACGCGCGTGCAATGCGGGGTTGCGCTGCGCCAGCTTGGCGAGGAGATGCGCGCGTTCGAAATCGAGCTGCCCCGTGCCCACCTCGATGCTGCTCGCCTGCCTCACCGCGTCCAGCTTGCTGCGATCAAAGCGATAGCCGCGTGCATCGGCCTCGTCCGCCACCGCATGCAGGTAGGCATCTATGGCATCGAGCGGCGCGGGATGCGCGCGAAAACGCTCGAGCTGGGGATGCCGCGTGTAGCCTCGCGTCTGCCCGTGCAGCACCGTGCGCGCCAACAATCCCTCGCGCCACAACGCCACCAGCCCTTGCGGGTCCAGGTGGCGCGGATGCAGCGACCACAGCCGCACGGATCAGGCGGACAGGTATTCGATGGCGGCCACGCTGCCGAGGCGCTCCGACAACCGGCGCAGCAAGGCCAGGCGATTGGCGCGCACGGCGGCATCCTCGACATTCACCATCACGTTGTCGAAGAACGCATCCACTTGCGGACGCAGGCGGGCCAGATGCGCCAGCACGTCGACGTAATCGCCGTGCGCCAGCGCGTGGCCGGTCTCGCCGTACATCGCTTCCACCGCCTCGGCGAGCGCGAACTCGGCCGGCTCGCTCAGCAACGCCGGGTCCTCGATCGCCGGGATATCGCCTTCGGCCTTCCTGAGGATGTTGCGGATGCGCTTGTTAGCAGCGGCCAGCGCCTCGGCCTCGGGCAACTGCGCGAAGGTGCCGATGGCATCGATGCGGCGGTCGAAGTCGTACAGCGACTTGGGCTTCAGCTCGGCGACGGCGTTGAAGTGCGAGGCGGGCACGCCCTTGTCGGCATAGTAGCCGCGCAGGCGGTCGAGGATGAAGTCGTAGATCTCTGCCGAACTCGCCCAAGTTACTGACGTTATTGGGACGCCTTCCTCTAGCACTTCGTCTAGGTTTACTCCGTATTTCTTTATGGCTTCTGCAGCACTTAGCTTTTCTTTTTGAATCAACTCAATTTGAGAAATAAGTGTTTTGGATGTGGCTTTTTTTAGAAGCTCCACCAGGTCCAGATCAAACCCGCTCTCGATGATCGTGCGCGCCAGACCCAAGGCATTGCGTCGCAGCGCAAACGGGTCCTTGTTGCCGGAGGGCTTCAGGCCTGCGGCGAAGCCACCGGCCAGCGTGTCCAGGCGCTCGGCGATCGCCAGCACTTTGCCGGCGCCGGACAGCGCGATGTCGTCGCCGGCAAAGCGCGGGCGGTAGGCCTCGTCGATGGCGAGCGCGACATCGGATGCCTCACCCATCGCATTCGCGTAGTAGCGGCCGGCGACGCCTTGCAGCTCGGGGAACTCATTGACCATGCGCGATTGCAAGTCGGCCTTGGAGAGTTCCGCCGCGCGACGTGCTGTGTCTGCATCCACGCCCACCTGCGGCGCGATGGTTTCGGCGAGCGTTGCCACGCGTGCCACCTTGTCCGCCACCGTGCCCAGCTTGTCCTGGTACTTCACGCTGGCAAGGCCTTCGTTCATCGACACGAGGCCCTGCTTGAGGTCCTCGTCGTAGAAGAACCTGGCATCGGCGAAACGCGGGCGGATGACGCGCTCGTAACCCTTGCGGACCTCGGCCACGTCCTTTGATTCGATGTTGCTGGTGCCGATGAAATATTCGGTCAGGTGCTGCCCGGCATCGAACACCGGGAAGAACTTCTGGTTCGCTTCCATCGTCGAGATCAGCGCTTCCTGCGGCACCGCGAGGAAGTCACGCTCGAACGCCCCGAGCACCGCGACCGGCCACTCGTTGAGGCCGTTCACTTCTTCCAGCAAGTCCGCATCGATGCGCACCGTGCCGCCCACTTCGCGCGCGACGGCTTCGGCCTCGGCGACGATGCGCGCGCGGCGCGCGTCCGGATCGACCAGCACCTTGGCGTTCCGCAGGGCCTCGATGTAGTTCCCGGGCGACGCGATATCCACCACGCCCGCCTGCATGAAGCGATGACCGCGCGAGCTGCGACCGGCGCGGATCTCCATCACCTCGCCTTCGACCACCGCGTCGCCCAGCAACATCACCAGCCAATGCACCGGCCGCGCGAAGGCATACGCGTGATCACCCCAACGCATCGGCTTGGGGATCGGCATCGCCGCGATCGCTTCATTGACGATCTCCGGCAACAATGCAGCCGTGGCCACGCCCGGCGACACCGCGCGATGGACGAAGCGCTCACCCTTGGCGTCGCTGGTCTTTTCGAGCCGAGTCCAATCGACCCCCGCCTTGGCGGCGAAACCCTGCAGGGCCTTGGTCGGCTGGCCGTCGGCATCGAGCGCGATATTGAGATAAGGGCCCAGCACCTCGCTCTTCTGCTCAGGTTGCTCGGTGGCGACGCCCGGCAGCAGCACGGCGAGGCGACGCGGCGTGTAGAGCGGCTTCGCGTCGCCTTGTTCAACGGCGACGCCGCGTTTCCCGAGGCCCGCGATCACGCCATCGAAGAACGCCTGCGCCAGGCCCGGCAATGCCTTGACTGGCAGCTCGTCGGTACCCAGCTCGATCAACAGGGGCTGCATGTTCATCACGCCACCTCCTGCCGGGTCACGTCCAGGCCCAACGCCTTGCGCGCTCCCGCGTCCTTGACGCCCGGGAAGCCCAGTTTCTCCCGCTGCGCGTAGTAGCTCTCCGCCACCGCGCGCGACAGGTTGCGCACGCGCAGGATGTAGCGCTGGCGCTCGGTCACCGAAATCGCGCGCCGTGCGTCCAGCAGGTTGAAGCTGTGCGAGGCCTTCATCACCTGTTCGTACGCGGGCAGCGGCAGGTTGGCCTCGACCAGTTTCAATGCCTCGCGTTCGTGCGCATCGAAGCGCTTGAACAGTTCATCGACATCGGCATATTCGAAGTTGTACGTGCTCTGCTCGACTTCGTTCTGGTGATAGACATCGCGGTAATGCACCGGCGCGCCATCCGGCCCGTAGGTCCAGACGAGGTCGAACACGTTGTCCACGTTCTGCAGGTACATGCACAGGCGCTCGAGACCGTAGGTGATCTCGCCGAGCACCGGCCTGCACTCCAGGCCGCCCGCCTGCTGGAACCAGGTGAACTGGGTGACCTCCATGCCGTTCAGCCAAACTTCCCAGCCCAGGCCCCAGGCGCCGAGCGTCGGCGACTCCCAGTTGTCCTCAACCAGACGCAGGTCGTGCACTTCGGGATCGACGCCGAGGCTTTTCAGCGAATCGAAATAGAGCTCCACGATGTTGTCCGGCGAGGGCTTCATCACCACCTGATACTGGTAGTAACGTTGCAGGCGATTGGGATTTTCGCCATAGCGGCCGTCGGTGGGTCGGCGCGAAGGCTGCACGTAGGCCGCGTGCCATGGCTCCGGGCCCAGTGCGCGCAGAAAGGTCGCCGGATGAAAGGTGCCGGCGCCGACTTCGAGGTCGAGCGGCTGGATCAGCACGCAGCCCTGCTCGCCCCAGTAGGCGTTGAGGTGCTGGATGAGTTCCTGGAAAGTGATGGAAACGCGATCGGCGGGCATCGTTCAGGCCGGAAATTCGATTTCATTAGTATAAGTGTGGTCCTGTCCACGGCTTGGTGGTGCGATGTCGCTTCCGTTCCTGATCCTGCAAACCGGCACGCCCGTCGCCCCCATGCGCCGCCGCGGCGGCTTTCCGCACTGGATCCGCGTCGCCGCCGGCTTGCGCCGCGATGAAGCGGTGGAGGTGGATGTCGAGTCGGGCGACATGCCGTCCTCGGCGAAAGGTTTCGCCGGCATCATCGTCACAGGCTCGGCGACGATGGTGACCGAGCGCCTGCCGTGGAGCGAGGCCAGCGCCGGCTGGCTGCGCGATGCGATTGCCGCCGGCAAGCCGACGTTCGGCATCTGCTACGGCCACCAACTGATCGCACATGCGCTAGGTGGCACGGTCGGCGACAACCCGCTGGGCCGCGAGATGGGCACGGTGGAGGCGCGCCTTGCCCCGACCGCCACGGACGACGTGTTGTTCGCCGATGCCCCGCAAGCCTTCCCGGTGCAGATGACCCATCTGCAGACCGTGCTGACGCCGCCGCCAGGTGCCACCGTCCTCGCGACCACCGACCAGGATGCCCATGCGGCCCTGCGGTTCACGCCGTTCAGCTGGGGCGTGCAGTTCCATCCGGAGTTCTCCGCCCGCCACATGCACGGTTACCTGCGCGCCCGCAGCGACGCACTGACCGCCGAGGGCCGCGACCCGCTGGCGATGCAGCGCGCGGTCCGCGCCACTCCCGTCGCGCGCGCCATCCTGCGACAATTCGTGCGCGTCGCTTCACGCGCCGCCGGCTAAGGTCAGGCCGTTCCTGCCCGCTTCCCGAGTCTCCCCATGCCCATCCGTTCGCTTCCGATGTCCCGTGCTTGGACGTGGTTCCTGCAGGCCGTGAACCTGGGCGTGCGCAATCCGCGCGCGGTGTTCGGCGCGGCGCTGCTGATGGTCGCGACGCTGTACTTGCTGGTGATGGCCGGCGGCCTGCTCGGCAGCTTGCTGGGCGGCGGCGAGGCGACGACCGCCACGCTCGCGCTGATGCTGGTGACCGTGATCGGCGTGTTCCTGCTGGTGCCGGTATTGGTGGGCGGCCTGATGCACGTGATCCGCGAGTCCGAAGCCGGCCGGCCGGTGGTGCCGCGCGACCTGTTCGCGCCATTTCGCCAAGGGCGTGCCGGCCGGTTGGCGGCATTCGGCAGCCTGCAGGTGATGGCGATGTTGCTGGGCGGCTTGGTCACCTCGCAGCTGGCCGGCAGCGACTACATGGCCGCGTATTCCGATGCCGTCAACGCCATCCTGCAGCAGAAGACGCCCGCGCCGCTGCCCGCGCCCGCGCATCCGGGCCTGCTGTTCCTCTGGCAGATCGCCTTCAACTACCTGACGACGACGGTGATGCTGCTTGGCATCGCGCTGGTCGCCCTGTCGGGCAAGCGTTTCTCCCAAGCCGTCGGCGGCAGCTTGCGCGCCGCACTGCGCAACCTCGCGCCCAATCTTTTCGCCGCGGTGCTGTTCTTCATCGCGGTGATGGTGGCCGGGCTGATGCTGTC
>JACSSF010000026.1 GCA_014879375.1 Lysobacteraceae bacterium | reverse complement strand
TCCGTCGCCCCGATGATGGATTGGACCGATACCCACTGCCGGGTATTCCATCGCCTGCTTGCCCCGGACGCGCGCCTGTATACCGAGATGGTCCATGCCAACGCAGTGATCCATGGCGACCGCGTGCAATTGCTGGCGATGGATCCGGTCGAGCACCCGGTGGCGCTGCAACTGGGCGGCAGCGAGCCGGCGCATCTGGCCGAAGCCACCCGCATCGCGGTGGATCGCGGCTTCGACGAGGTCAATCTCAACTGCGGCTGCCCTTCCGACCGCGTGCAGGCGGGCCGGTTCGGTGCCTGCCTGATGCGCGAGCCCGCGCTGGTCGCCGATTGCGTGGCGGCGATGATCGGCGCTGCCGGCACGGTGCCGGTGACGGTGAAATGCCGCCTGGGCGTGGATGACGATGACGACTACGGCAGGTTCCGCGGCTTCATCGACCAGGTGGCCGATGCCGGCTGCGGCCACTTCGTCATCCATGCACGCAATGCGTGGCTCAAGGGCCTGTCGCCGAAGGAAAACCGCGAGGTGCCGCCGTTGCGTTACGACTGGGCCTATCGGCTGAAGGACGAGCGTCCCGACCTGCGGATCGAGCTCAATGGCGGCATCCGCGACTTCGATACCGCACAGGCACCGCGCGGTCGGCTGGATGGCGTGATGCTGGGCCGCGCCGCCTATCATGACCCCTACCTGCTGCATCGGCTGGACAGCCAGTGGAGCGGGCGTCCCGAGCTCCCGCGCGCGGCCCTGTTGCGCCGCTTTCAGCCCTACGTCGAAACGAAACTGGCCGAGGGCGTGGCGCTCAAGCACATGACCCGGCACCTGCTGGGCCTCTGGCACGGCGAGCCGGGTGGGCGGGCGTTCCGGCAGGTACTAAGCGAGCGGGCGCATCGGCCCGGGGCTGGCTGGGCCTTGATCGAAGAAGCCATGGCCGCGCAGGCGGCGGTGCAATCCCAGCTAAACCCGGGCGTTATCAGCTAACGTTTCCTTAACCAGTTAAGGTCGAGTTCAAAGGCCGGCGCCGACACTGGCTTCCCCCGGACGGCCCTCGGTCGTCTTCCGTCGTGTGCTGGAGTCTGACGTGCGCCTCAAGCTGGCCGCCCCCATCGTCGTGCTGATGTTGTTGCCGGTCGTGGTGGTGGCGCAGGGCCGTCCTCCGCAAGAGGCCGGCAAGCGCTTGCCGCCGCGCGCGCCGGCGTTCGCGCCACCGGCTTCGCAGCCGGCCGGACGAGGGATGCCCGACGCCGTGCGCAGGGTCGAGCGCGAGACGGGGGGGCAGGTGCTGAACGTGGAAAGCATGCGTTTCCAGGGCCGCGAGATCCATCGCGTCAAGGTGCTGGAGCCAGGCGGCCGCATCCGCGTCGTCGTGGACGACCCCGATCGGGGCGCCGCTGGGCCTGCATTCAGGTCTACACGTGATGATGACAAGGGCAAGCCCAAGCTGTAAGCCTCGGCCCGCTTGTGGCCACCCCGAAATGTTCTGGAGCAACCGATGCGAATCTTGCTGGTCGAAGATGAAGCCCCGCTGCGCGAAACCCTGGCCGCGCGCCTGAAGCGCGAAGGCTATGCGGTCGATGCCGCGCAAGACGGCGAAGAAGGCCTGTACATGGGCAAGGAAGTGCCGTTCGACATCGGCATCATCGACCTTGGGCTGCCCAAGATGAGCGGCATGGAGCTGATCAAGGCCCTGCGCGAGGAAGGCAAGCAGTTCCCGATCCTGATCCTGACCGCGCGCTCGAGCTGGCAGGACAAGGTCGATGGCCTCAAGCAGGGCGCCGACGATTACCTGGTCAAGCCGTTCCACGTCGAGGAACTGCTGGCCCGTATCAATGCGCTGGTGCGCCGCGCCGCCGGTTGGAGCAAGCCGTCGCTGGAATGCGGCCCGGTGGTGCTGGATCTGGCCGCGCAGACGGTGACCGTGCACGGCCAGAACGTCGATCTCACCAGCTACGAGTACAAGGTGCTGGAATACCTGATGATGCATGCCGGCGAGCTGGTCTCGAAGGCCGACCTCACCGAGCACATCTATCAGCAGGACTTCGACCGCGATTCCAACGTGCTGGAAGTCTTCATCGGCCGCCTGCGTCGCAAGCTGGACCCGGATGGCACGCTCAAGCCCATCGAGACCGTGCGCGGTCGCGGCTATCGCTTCGCCATCCCGCGCAACAACGAGGCTTGAGCCTGCCATGAGGACGGTGGTCGCACGCCCGGCCACCGCGAATCGCCCCGATGGCTGATATTTTCTGGCGCCCCCGCTCGATCGCCACCCGCCAGCTGCTCGCGGCGGGTCTGGGCTTGGTGGCCTTCCTCGCTTTGGTCGGCGTCGCGCTGGACCGGGCGTTCATCGACACCGCCGAAAGCAACCTGAAGGTGCGCCTGGAGAGCTTTGCGCTGGCCTATGCGGCGGGCATGGAGTTCGATGTCGAGGGCTATCTGGTGCCGCCGTATCGTGCCCCCGATCCACGCCTGGAGCGGCCGGGCAGCGGGCTGTACGCGCAGATGTCGGTACCGAGCGGGCATTGGGCCTCGATGTCGGCGCAAGGCCCGGAGCTTCCGGAGGCCGTTGCACTGCCACCCGACACCGATCGCTTTGAAGGGCCGCTGCCGATGCAGAACATCGATGGCAGCGAAGGGCAGGTGTATCGCTATGCGCGCAGTTTCGTCTGGACCGATGGCCGCGGCCGTGAAATCCCGTATACGATCTACGTGATGGAAGACACGCGCCCGCTGGCGGCGCAGATCAATGTGTTCCGCGGCGCGCTGTGGGTCTATCTCGGCAGCGCGGCGATCATCCTGCTGTTCCTGCAATTGCTGGCGCTGCGTTGGAGCCTGTCACCGCTGCGGCAGGTGGTGACAGAACTCGATCGAGTCAAGGATGGCCGCGCCGCACGCATGAGCGATTACCACCCGCGCGAGCTGGAGCCGCTGACCGAGAGCATCAATGCATTGATCGAGAGCGAGCGCAAGAACCTGGAGCGCCAGCGCAACACCCTGGCCGATCTCGCCCACAGCCTGAAGACCCCGCTGGCGGTGCTGCGCGCGCGGGTGGACAGTGACGCCACCTTGCCCGAGCTGCGCGAGGATCTCGACATCCAGCTGCATCGCATGAACAGCCTGGTTTCCTATCAGCTGTCACGCGCGGCCTCCGGCGGTCACAAGCTGTTCGCGGCGCCGGTGCCGATCCTCCCGCACGCCGAGCAGATCGTGGTGGGGCTGGAGAAGATCTATGCCAGCAAGGGCGTGCTGTGCGAATTCGAGATCGATGACGAGGCGTGCTTCCTGGGCGAGACCGGCGACCTGCAGGAATTGCTCGGCAACTTGCTGGAGAACGCCTTCAAGTGGGCGAAATCACGCGTGCTGCTGACAGTGGCGCGTGAGCCGACGGGCAAGGACGGCTCACGCGGGCGCCTGCTGCTGGCCGTGGACGATGATGGCCCGGGGATCCCCGCGGACAAGGTGGCGGGCGTGTTGCAGCGTGGTGTGCGCGGCGACGAGCGCGTGCAGGGCCACGGCATCGGGCTGTCGATCGTGCAGGACATCACTCGCGGCTATGGCGGCGAGCTGCGTGTGGATCGCTCCGAGGAATTGGGGGGTGCACGCTTCGAAGTGCGGCTGCCGTTGCCGCGCTGATCGCGCATCAAACCAAGGACGGCGCCGGACCGACGCCGCGACCCGCTTAGCGGAACATCCCCGGCAGGAAGCTGTGCCAGCGTGCGTTGTTGCTGCGCTGGCTGTCGCTGCGCGCCGGGCTCTTGCGGCTGTCGGCGGTGGTGGCTGGCGCGGGGCGCTTGGGCGCGGGCGCGCTGTCGTCGTCGCTGCTGGTCGTGGCGGTGCCGGTGTCGTTGCCGACGCTGGTGGCCTGCGCGAATGC
Source organism: Lysobacteraceae bacterium (assembly GCA_014879375.1). GTDB lineage: Bacteria > Pseudomonadota > Gammaproteobacteria > Xanthomonadales > Xanthomonadaceae > Solilutibacter. The sequence goes on along the minus strand of JACSSF010000026.1, from coordinate 2,707 downwards.
GCTGCCGCTCGCGACGGTGAGGACCAAGGCGATCAACAAGCGCTTGCGCATGGGGCTGTCCGGTGAGGGCAGGAAAGCACGGACTATAACGTGATTTCATCGTGCCGGCACGATGACCGGCACATTGGCGATAATCCGGGGGATGTCGCCGCCCCATCGCCCTGAAACCGAGACCAGCCGCGCCGAGGCGGAACGCGCGCTGCTGCTGCGCCTGACCGAAGGCCCGGTCTCCGGCGATGCGTTGGCTGGCGAGCTCGGTCTGACCCGCGCGGCGGTATGGAAGCGCATCGATGCCCTGCGCCAGGCCGGCGTGGAGATCGATGCCCGGCCCGGCCGCGGCTACGCGCTGGCACGGCCACTGGATCTGCTGAATGCCCGCATCATCCGCCAGCATTTGTCGCCCGATGTGCAGGCGCAGCTGGCCGCGCTCGACGTGCGCTGGACGCTAGATTCCACCAACACCGCCTTGCTCGCCCAGGCGCCGCCATCGCACGGGCTGCGCGTGCTGCTGGCAGAGCGCCAGCAGGGCGGTCGCGGGCGGCTGGGGCGTGCATGGGCCTCGCCGCTGGCCGCGAATCTGTATCTCTCAGTGGATCGCCAGTTCGCGGGCGGCTTGGCACGATTGGCGGGCCTGAGCCTGGTCGCCGGCATCGCCGCCGCCGAAGCCTTGCGCGAGGTGACCAGCCTCGACATTCGCCTGAAATGGCCCAACGACCTGTGGCTGGAAGGCCGCAAGCTGGGCGGGCTGCTGGTCGAAGGCGGCGGCGAGCATGGCGGGCCGGCGCGCGCGGTGATCGGGCTGGGCCTCAATGTGCGGATGCCGGAAGCCTTTGCCCGCGACATCGACCAGGCCTGGATCGACCTGGCCGCGCGATGCGAGCCGCCCACGCGCAACCGGCTGGTCGCCGCGCTGCTGTCGGCGTGGGTGCCGGCGCTGGACACGTTTGATCGCGACGGGCTGGCGGCCTTCCTGCCGCGCTGGCAGGCGCTGGATGCACTGGCCGGCCAGCGCGTGCGCCTGATCAACGGCAACCAGACATGCGATGCCGAAGCATTGGGGCTGGCGAGCGACGGCGGCCTGCGCGTGCGCGATGAGCAGGGCGAACGCATCGTGTATTCCGGCGAAGTCAGCGTGAGACCCGCTGCATGAGCGCCTGGCTGTTCGATCTCGGCAACACGCGGCTGAAGTTCGCGCGACGCGAAGGCAATGGTGCGATCAGCGACCTGGGCAGCATCGACCACCACGCCGGCGAAGATTTCAGCCAGCTGCCCGGGGACGTGCATGGCGATGTCGCGTGGGTGTCGGCGGTGGCATCGCCGGTGGTGCGTGCAGCGTTGCTGGCGGTGCTGGGCCCGCGTTTCCCGCGCATCAGCTTCGCCCGCACGGCGACACGTTGCGATGGCCTGCGGATCGCCTACGACGTGCCGGCGCGGCTCGGCGTCGATCGCTTCCTGTCGTTGCTGGCCGCGCGGCCGCAAGGGGAGGCGATCCTGATCTGCGGCATCGGCACCGCGCTGACGCTTGACTTGCTGGATGCCGACGGATTGCATCGTGGCGGACGCATCGCACCTTCGCCCACCTTGATGCGCGAGAGCCTGCATGCCCGCGCCAGGCAACTGCCCGCGAGCGGCGGCACGTACGCGGAGTTTGCCGATGACACGCTCAATGCCCTGGCCTCGGGCTGTGAAGGCGCGGCGCTCGCGCTGATCGAACGTAGCCGCGATGCGGCAGCGCAACTGCTCGGGTCGATGCCGCGCCTGTGGCTGCACGGCGGCGGCGCGCCCGCGTTGCAAGCCCGCATCAAGGCTGTGGAAAGCCGGCCGCGACTGGTGCTGGAGGGCCTGGCCCGTTATGCCGCGCTGGCTGATGCGTTGTCACCCGAGATCGGCCGTTAGAATCCGGATCATGATCGCGCGCATGCTCCTCGTGTTGTTGCTGGTGATGAACCTGGGCGTGGCGGCCTGGTGGGCGCTGCATCGTCCCGCGCCGCCACCGGCGGCCGCGCCGCCCGACACGGCCGTGCCGACGCTTGAGCTGATGCGTGCGTCCGATGCGGCATCAACGGCGAATGTCGCCGCGGTGGCAGCCGGGCCCGCGTCCCCTGTCGAAGCGACCTCGACGCCCAACCCCGCAACGACAATCGCCACGCCTGCCGCCATGGTTTGCGCCCGTTTCGGTCCGTATCCCGACGAGGCCTCGGTGCAGGCCGCGCGCGGCCAACTTGCGATGCCCGGCGTGCAGGCGAGCGTCCGCAGCGCGGGCGGCGCCAACGTGCGCGGTTACAACGTCGTCATGCCGCCGCTGCCCGATCGCGAAGCGGCGTTGGCGATGGCCGGGCGCCTGCGCGCGGCCGGCTTCAACGACCTCATCGTGCTGGGCGATGGTGCATCGACGAACGGCATCGCACTGGGTCGCTTCGGCGCCGAGGAGAATGCGCGTCGCCATCAGACTGAATTGCAGGCGAAAGGCTTCGCCACGCAGGTCCAGCCCATCGGTGATGCCGCCGTCAGCTATTGGCTGGATGTGCGCGCGCCCGCCGGCTTCGATGCCAACGCGCAGCGCGCGCGCGTGGGCGCGACGCGCGTGCAGGCACGCGATTGCCCGGCCTGACGTGCCGCGTCGGCTAGAATAGGCAGCTTCGCCGGCTTAGCTCAGTTGGTAGAGCAACCGCCTTGTAAGCGGTAGGTCGTCAGTTCGACTCTGACA
>JACSSF010000166.1 GCA_014879375.1 Lysobacteraceae bacterium | reverse complement strand
CCCACACGGTTTTAAGGCCGGCGGATTTTGAATCCGCTGCGTCTACCAATTCCGCCACTCCGGCGCGGATGGCAAGTATACCGATGAATTCTCGGCTACGGCAGCGGGCGGCCCATATTCATCACGCACCGTGATGCCTAGCTCATCTTGCCGTTCGCTCGCGTTCCCCAGGGCCACCATCCCTTGCCGGTATGCGCGTAGCGATCGGCCGCGCGTTCCAGCGGGTTGCGCACGCTCACGCCGCCGAGCAGCAGGTACAGCGGCAGGAACAACGGTCCCAGCAACATGTACTGGTACACGTGCGCGCGCTCGTGGTCGCCGATGCGCACGCGCGCTTCCTCCACATGACCCGCGCGGTGCGCATAGGTCAGGCACTGCGAATCCAGTCCCTCATGGGTGTTGAGGATGCTGTTTCCGAGCGTCATCGCACCGCCCGGCCCCCACGGCCAGCGGTCGAAGACGATGGCGAACTCCTGCCGTGACCAGCGGGCACGCGCACCGAAAGGCATCCCGACCGCGCCCACGACAAGCCCGATGAGCGTGTTCGGGACCGTCCAGACCGCGCCCAAGGCGCCCAGCAGGTAACGCGTCGCGCGCTGCATGCGGCGTCAGTCGTTGCCCTCGGGCATCAGCAGCCAGAGGATGAGGTAGACCAGGATGCCCGGAAAGGCCGCCGACAGGATCGATACCAGCACGAAGACGATGCGCAGCAGGTTGGCATCCCAGCCGAAATAATTCGCAAGGCCGCCCATCACCCCGGCGATCATGCGGTTGCTGCGGGAACGGGTGAGCCGGGCGCGGATGGTGTTCATGTCGGTGTCGTGGTGATGTGCGGTGTCGGGTTCAACGCTTGCGCAGCCATTCGTGGATGGTGTCCGGCACTTCCTTCTGCGCGCGGCTGGAGACATAGATGCCGATGTGGCCGCCGCGGAAGCTGAGCTCGGTGTAGTCCTCGCTGCCGATCAGGCCTTCCAGCGCCTTGGATGCCATCGGCGGCACCAGGTGGTCTTGTTCGGCGTAGATGTTGAGCACCGGCATGTCGACGAAGCCGAGGTCCACGTCTTCATCGCCGATCTTCACGTCGCCGTTGACGAAGCCGTTGCCCTGGTAGAACTGCTTGATGAACTGGCGGAAGGCCTCGCCGGCCTGGTCGGGCGAATCGAAAATCCATTTCTCCATGCGCAGGAAGTCTTCCATCGCCTTCGCATCATCCAGGATGTCGACCATGCCGACGTACTTCTGCAGGTTGAGGCGGAACGGCTTCAACATCAGGTACGACCAGTTCATCAGGTCGGCTGGCACGTTGCCCATCGTGTCCACGAACAGGTCCACGTCCATCGCGCGTGTCCAGTTGGACAGCATGTTGTCCGAGGTCTGGAAATCGACCGGGGTGACCATGGTGATGAGGTTGCGCACCTTGCCCGGGTTCAGTGCCGAGTAACACAGCGACAACACGCCGCCCTGGCAGATGCCGAGCAGGTTGACCGCTGCCACGCCATGCGATTCGCGCAGGTGGTCAATCGCGCCGCCGATGAAACGCTGCACGTAATCCTCAAGATCAAGATAGCGATCCGAACGATCCGGATAGCCCCAGTCCAGTACGTACACGTCTTCGCCGCGCTCCAGCAGCCCCTTCACCAGCGAGCGGTTGTCCTGCAGGTCGATCATGTACGGGCGATTGACCAGCGCGTAACTGACCAGGATCGGCACGCGTGCGGCCGGCGCCTTGGGGCCGACGAAGCGATATAGCACGGTCTTGCCGTCGCGCCAGACTTCTTGCTTCTGGGTGACGCCGTAATCGAAGTTGTCGACTTCGCGCAGCGTTTCCAACCCGGCGGCGAGTTTGGCCTGCATGCGCAGCGCTTCCTGCGCGAGTTCCTCGGGCGTGAGTTTCAGCGGGCTGGTCATCTCAGCGGCTCCGTTTCACGGTTTTGCGGGCGGCCTTCCTGGCAGCCGGTTTCTTCGCTGCCGTTTTTTTCGATGCGGGCTTTCTTGCCGGCGCTTTCTTGTCCGCGGCTTTCTTCGCCGCTGCTTTGCGCGCGGGTTTCGATGCAGGCTTGGCCGCGCTCTTGGGCGATGCCGGGCGTCTCGGCGCCTGGTCGCCGCTGGCGCGCGGTGTCGGCGCCACATCGCCCCGCATCATCCGCCGCACGATGCGCTCGAGTTCCGCGATCTTGCGGTGCGCCGCCTCGATCTCGGTACGCGTGGGCATGCCGAGCTGGCCGGTCGCGTGCTCGATCTCCTTCTGCACGTCCTGGCGCAGGCGCATCTGCGCGTTGACCATCGCGCCATAGGCTTCGCGGTAATCGCTAGATAGCGCCATGTCGGCAAAGGCGTCCTCCGCCGCGTCGATCCACAGATCGAACAAGGCGCGTGCACTGGTGATCTCCAGGCCCGGCGATTCATGTTCGGCGAGTTTCTTCTCGAAGTTCTCGTACGCCCGTTGCGCCGACTTCGACAGCATCGCGTTGTGCGCGGCGACGGTGTCCTGGTAGTCAAGCTGCGCCTGCATCATCTTCTGCAGGCGCTCCTGGTGCTCGCGCGCCACGCCGAAGGTCGGCATGCCGAGCCAGCCACGCGCCTCGTTGCGCCAACCGGCCAGCATCGGCTGCACCGATTCGTACCACTGGTCGAAGCCATGCATCTGCGGCGATTGCATGCTGCGGAACATCTCCAGCCACGCGCCCTCGCCGTTCTGCTCCAGCAATTGCTTCCAGCGCTCGGCGATCTCGGCCGCGCCCACGGCCTGTCCCGTGAACTCGCCCGCAAGCTGCTGCATGCGGCCATACCAGTCGCCGGCCTGCTGCTGGAAACGGCCCAGCGTGTCGTTGAGCGTCGCGTTCAGATCGGGCTGCGGTTGCGCGCCCATCGATTGCGCGAAACGGCCCCATTGGGCCAGTGCGTCCTGCCAGCCGCCCATGCCCATGTTGGGCATCGCGTCCGGCCATGCGGCTTGGCCAAAACCTGGCGCACCGAAGCCGGGCATCGCAAAGCCCTGCCCCATGCCGCCCATTCCACCCATGCTGGCGAAGGGCGAGGCTTGCGCGCCCTGCACGTTCGCCGCCTGCCGCATCATCTCGTTCCAGCCCGCCCAGTACTGTCGCGCGAGCGCGTCGAAATCACCGTTCCAGTTCGCCTGATTCGCCATGTGTCCTCCGATGTCGCATCGATGCTAGCACGCGCTCACGAGCGCTTCTAACCGACTCAGGGCTTGGGAATCCGCAGGGTCTTGCTGATCATCAGCGAGCCCGAAATGGCGAACATCAGCACCAGCGGGTGGAACTGCCACGGGCCGATCTTGATCATCCCCAGCCACAGGTTCTCGCCGATCGCACCCTGCAGGGCGGCGACCGCAAGCACGATCACCAACGCAAGACTGGTCGGGATCGGCGTGCCTTCGAAGTACTTCACCTTGCCCTCGTCGCCGGCAAGCTGTTCGGCGGTCACGTTGTAGCGCGCCAGGCGGCTGACGCCGCATCCGACGAAATAGCTCAGCACGATCCAGTCCCAGCCGCCCTGCATCCCGCACGCGTACGCGAGCGCGGCCGGGGCGACGCCGAAGGAGATGACGTCGGCCAGCGAGTCCAGCTCCCGCCCCAGCGTGGACGAGACCTTGCGCCAGCGCGCGATCCGGCCATCGAGCGCGTCGAAGATGAAAGCCAGCGGGATCAACGCCATGCCGATCAGCAGATCACGCACCACCCCGTCCTGCAGGAAGCGCATCGCGGCGAAGATCGCGCCGGTGCCGCAGAAGGCGTTGGCCAGGGTGAACCAGTCGGCCAAGTGGAACTCGCGCAACATCGAGAAATGGCGTTGTTTCATCGTGGACCTCGTCGTTGATGGGTGAAGATTGCCAGAAACCGCGCGAGCCACGGGTGAAGTCGCAGGCCGTCGGCTGGCGCGCGACAATGACGGCATGCCCGGCCCACGCAAGATCATCCACGTCGACATGGACGCGTTCTACGCCTCGGTGGAGCAGCGCGATGATCCGTCGTTGCGCGGCCGCCCGGTGGTGGTGGCGTGGCGCGGCGCACGGTCGGTGGTGTGCGCGGCCAGCTACGAAGCGCGCGAATACGGCGTGCGCTCGGCGATGCCGGCCATCCGCGCCGAACGCCTCTGCCCACAGGCCGTGTTCGTGCCGCCGGATTTCGTGCGCTACAAGGCCGTGTCGAGGCAGATCCGCGAGATCTTCGCCCGCCACACGGACCTGATCGAGCCGCTCTCGCTGGATGAGGCTTACCTGGATGTCACCTCGCCCAAGCAGGATCTCGGCAGCGCCACCGCGATCGCGCTGGACATCCGCGCGGCGATCCGCGAGGAAACGGCGCTGACCGCATCTGCCGGCATCGCGCCGAACAAGTTCCTGGCCAAGATCGCCAGCGACTGGAACAAGCCGGACGGTCAGTTCGTGCTCAAGCCCGGCCATGTCGATGCGTTCCTGGCACCGCTCGCGGTCGGCCGCCTGCCGGGCGTCGGCCGGGTGACCGAGGCGCGCATGCAGGCGATGGGCCTGCATACCTGCGCGGACGTGCGCGCGCAGCCGGTCGAGGCGCTGGAGCACGAATTCGGGCGTTGGGGACGCCGCCTGCACGAGCTGGCGCACGGCATCGACGAGCGCGCGGTGCAGAGCGAGCGCCTGACCCTGCAGGTCAGCAGCGAGGACACCTTCGCCAGCGACTTGCCACTCGACGCGCTGGACCAGGCCATCCGCGAGCTGGCCAACAAGACCTGGCGCGGCTATCTGCGCGAGCGCGAGCGGCATCCCGGGCGCATCGCCCGCACGGTGGTGCTGAAGCTCAAGACCAGCGACTTCCGCACCCTGACCCGATCCCTCACCGGCGGCGGGCCGCCTGCCGATGGCGAGGAACTGGCCGACATCGCCTCCGGCCTGCGCTCGCGCGTGCTGTTGCCGGACGACACCCGCTATCGGTTGGTCGGCGTCGGCCTCAGCGGCTTTATCGACACGGACGACAGCCAGGGTGATCTGCTGGACGGCGCTGATTGACGCGGTCGGCCCGTCGCGCCTTTTCAGACATCGAAGGCCAGCAGGTCCAGCCCGGTCGCGGCGCGCACCACGCGCCGGTACAGCAGGTTGCCTTGCGTCGCGTTGGTCAGCACGACGATGGCGCGTTGGCGCGCCGCATCGCCGAGCGCAAAGGCCTTGAAGATGTTGCCGTTGCTGCCCGAGTGGTAGAAGACCGGGCCGCGCAGGGTGTTCTCGATGTTCCAGCCGAGCGCCTTGTCGGTCCAGCGCCCCGGCACATCGATCTGGCGGGTAAGCATCAATTCGCGGGTCGCCGGGCGCAGCGCCCAGTCGGGTGACGGCTCGGCCACCATCAGCGCCATGAATCGCGCGTAATCCTGCACGGTGCATCGCAGGCTGGCCGCCGAATTGGCCAGGATGTCGCCTGCCCAGTTGACGAGGCCTGGCGGCGAGTCCGTCTGCACTTCGGCCAATGCGCGCTCGGCATCGGCGTAGCGCCAGTCCGGCAGCGGCTTGTGCCACCGATCCGCGACTTTTTGCGCGGCGCTGAATTGCTCGCGCAGCATCTGTGCGGGCATGCCGTTCGCCGTCATTTCGTCCGGCGTGCCGTGCCCGTACACCGAACGAGCAGCGAGTTCGTCATTCCAGCCATAACTGCTGTCGCGCATGCCGGCGGGCTTGAACAGCAAGCGCTGCATCGTCGCATCCAGGCTTTCACCGGTCAGCGATTCCACCACCAGCTGCAGCCAGACCAGCGCTTCGCCCGAATAGTCGATGCGCGTCCCCGGCGCCACCATCGGCATCAGCTTTTCGTGGGCCGGATCCTTGCGCCAGTTGGGCAGGCCGCTGGAATGGCGCAGCACGTCGCGCGCGGTGATCTTGTCCACCCATGGATGGCGGGCCAGGTAGTCGGGGCGCAGGTAATCGACCAATGGGCGATCCAGCGACAGCACGCCGCGATCGACCAGTTGCAGCACCGCATAGGCGAACACCGGCTTGCTGAGCGAGGCGACTTCGAAGATCGTGTCGTCGTTGGCCGGCGTCTGACGCTGCGCATGCAACACGCCCCAGACCTGCGACCACGCCAGCCGACCCTGCTCGACCACCGCGATGCCGACCGCGGGCACGCCGAGCGCCTGCATCTGGCGCGGCAAGTCGTCGAGGAAAGCCTGCGGCGGCATCCAGTCGTGCTCGGGATCGCACATGGGCGCGGCCCAGACAGGCAGCGGCAGTGCGCTCGCCACAGCCATGCCCAGGCTGGCCATCAATAGCTGGCGGCGCGCGGGGTCATGCATCGGCCCAGGCAGACTCATGACGGGCGACGTCCGGCACGAACCCGGCGATGCTGCACGATGCTGCGATTGGCCATGGACACTCCGACGATTCCCGCAAGCGGTGGATCGACTCTAGCATCCAGCCGGACCGGCATCACCCATCCGCCTTCAGGCTTTCGGCAAGACGCAAGCCGAAAGCTGCCCTTGCAGGAATTTGTCGCAAAAGAAAAGCGGGCCGAAGCCCGCCTTTCCCGTATTCGGCAATGATCCCCGGCTTACTCGGCCGAGACGCCCTCGCCTTCTTCCACGGCCTTCATCGACAGGCGGATGCGGCCCTGCTTGTCGACTTCCAGCACC
>JACSSF010000165.1 GCA_014879375.1 Lysobacteraceae bacterium | reverse complement strand
AGGGATTCGAACCCCCGACATCCTGCTCCCAAAGCAGGCGCGCTACCAGACTGCGCTATACCCCGCCGGAGTACCGGTTCCGCCGTCGCATCGAGCCGATGCCACGAAGGCCGTGCATTGTCGGCTCCCGGCATAGTGCTGTCAAACATTCAAAGGCCCTGTGTATGCTGTGGCCGGACACGCACCGATCCCGCATCACACAAGGACACGACATGATTCGTAGCGGAAACCCCGCCCTGAAGGAATCCACCTTTCTCGACTCCGGCACGGGCGTGGTGGTCACGCGCGATGGCGGGGCGATGTCGCTTGCCGGCACCGTCAACAAGACCGGCCTGCTGTTGCTGCTGGCGGTCATCACCGCGACCTATGCCTGGTCGCAGACGCTCGATGCCAGCGGCAACCTCAGCGCGACCGCGTTGTACTACCTGTGGGGCGGCGCGATCGGCGGGCTGGTGCTGGCCTTCGCGACCATCTTCAAGAAGGAATGGGCGCCGGTGACCGCGCCACTGTATGCACTAGTCGAGGGCCTGTTCCTCGGCAGCATCTCGGCGATCTACAACGCGCGCTTCGAAGGCATCGTCTTTCAGGCCGTCATCCTCACTTTCGGCACCTTGTTCGCCCTGCTCTTCGCGTATCGCTCCGGGCTCATCAAGGCGACCGAGAACTTCAAGCTGGGCGTGGTCGCGGCGACCGGCGGCATCTTCCTCGTGTATCTGGCGACGTTCGTGCTGGGCTTCTTCGGCATCAACATCCCGATGATCCACGACTCAGGGCTCATCGGTATCGGCTTCAGCCTGTTCGTGGTGGTGATTGCCGCGCTCAACCTGGTGCTGGACTTCGACTTCATCGAAACCGGCGTCGAGCGAGGCGCACCGAAATACATGGAGTGGTACGGCGCCTTCGGCCTGATGGTCACGCTGGTCTGGCTGTATGTCGAGTTCCTGCGCCTGCTGTCGAAGCTGCAATCGCGCAACTAGGCCGCATCGTCCCTGATGCAGACAGGCCGCCCATATGAGCGGCCTGTTTATTTGGGATGTTGCTAAGTTGCAGCGACGCGGCGAAAGCCGGCAACAACTCACAGCCTTCCTTATTCGGCGCGTGGCGACGCGCTCGTCGCATTCGCAAGCTGCAACGTTGCTGAAGCTTCCTGCAGCTCGTGACCTTACCTATTTCGCGCGTGTCGACACGCTCGTCGCTGGAGCAAACTGCAACGCTGCGAAGGCTTGCTACAGCTCGAAACTTTGCTACGTCACGCGTGGCGACGCGTTCATCTCTCGCGCCACTTCTGGAGTTGAGCGGCGCGGCATGGCGATGAACACGATGGCGACGGCGCCCAGCACCCAGCAGTAGTACACCTGCCCCGCGATATCCAGCGGCGAGAGCTTCGCCAGCGACGCCGCGAGCAATATCTGCGCGCCCCACGGGATCAAGCCCTGGGTCACGCAGCTGAAGATGTCCAGCATGCTGGCCGAGCGACGCGGGCTGACGCCATGACGTTCGGCGATGTCACGGGCCAGGCTGCCGCTGATCAGGATCGCCACCGTGTTGTTGGCGGTGAACACGTCGGTCACCGTGGAGAGCGCGGCGATGCTGGCCTCACCGCTGCGCGGGCCGGCATGGCCACGGGCAAAGCGCGCGACCTGCGCGGACACCCAGGCAAGGCCGCCGCTGGCGCGGGTGAGCTCGGCCAGCCCGCCGATCAGGATCGAGAGCAAGGTGATCTCGACCATGTTCTCGAAACCGCTGTAGATGTCGCTGGCCCAGCGCACCACGCCGTAGCCTTCGGCGCCGAAGAAGTAACCGAACACGGCAGCCAGCACGATGCCGCTGCCCAGCACCACCAACACGTTCACCCCCGCGATCGCCAGACCCAGCACCACCAGGTACGGCACCACCAGCCAGGGCGATGCGGACGGCGGCAGCACGACGTCACCATGCCCGCGCCCCAGCACTGCCAGCAGCACGATCACCAACAGCGCGGCGGGCAGCGCGATCTTCACGTTCTCGCGGAACTTGTCGCGCATCTCCGCTCCCTGCGTGCGGGTGGCGGCGATGGTGGTATCCGAGACCACGGACAGGTTGTCGCCCAGCATCGCGCCGCCGATCACGCTGGCGACCACCAACGGCACCGGCAGGCCCGTCGCATCGGCGACGCCGAGCGCGATCGGCACGACCGCGGCCAGCGTGCCCATCGAACTGCCGATGGCGAGCGACACGAATCCCGCGATCAGGAACAAACCCGGCAGCACCCAACCCGACGGCAGGTGGCCCAGCGCCAGCCCCACCACGGCATCGACCGCGCCCACCGCCTGGGTGACCGCGGCGAATGCGCCGGCCAGCAGGAAGATGAGACACATCAGCATCACGTTGCCGTCGCCCATGCCGGCGAGCAGCCGCTCGGTCGCGTCAACGCCGCGGCGGCGCGCGATCCACGCCGCCAGCACCAGCGCCGGCAGGATCGCGACCGGCGCGCGCAGCGTGTAGAAACCCATCGCCTCGCCATGCGCGGTGAAGTAGACGCCGGCACCGAAGAACAGGCCCAGGAACACCAGCAGCGGCCACAGGGCCCAGCCGTTCGACTTTATATTCATCGCTTCATCACGATCAAGGGATGAAATATTGTGCGATGCCGCAAACCGACTGTCCAGCCCCGCAACGGAAACGGGACGCCGAAGCGTCCCGTCCGTGATGCCTAGCCGCGGTCGGCACGATCAAAGGCGCGAAGCGATCGCCTCGGCAAAGCTCATCGTGTTGCCGTCGCCGCCGAGGTCCGGGGTCAGGCGGTCGCGGGCTTCCAGCGTCGCCACGATCGCGTTGCGCAGGCGCAGCGCTTCATGCGGCATGCCCAGGTGATCCAGCATCTGGCCCGCGCCCAGCAACAAGGCGCACGGATTGGCGATGCCCTTGCCGGCGATGTCCGGCGCCGAGCCGTGCACGGCCTCGAAGATCGCCGCGTCGGTGCCGATGTTCGCGCCCGGCGCGAGACCGAGGCCACCGACCAGGCCCGCGCACAGGTCGGAGATGATGTCGCCGAACAGGTTGGTGGTGACGATGATGTCGAACTGCTCCGGCTTCATCACCAGCTGCATGCAGGTGTTGTCCACGATCATCTCGTTGCATTCGATGTCGGGGTACTGCATCGCCACCTCGCGCGCGGTCTTCAGGAACAGGCCGCTGGTGGACTTGAGGATGTTGGCCTTGTGCACCACCGTGACCTTCTTGCGGCCGGTCTTGCGGGCCAGCTCGAAGGCGTAGCGCACGATGCGCTCGGAGCCCTTGCGCGTGGTCTTGGTGATCGACGTCGCCACCTCGCCATCGGCCGACAGCTCCTGGCCCTCGGCGCTGTACGCGCCTTCGGTGTTTTCGCGCACGGTGATCAGATCCACGCCCGAGGGGAAGCGCGACTTGGTGTTGGGGAAGCTCTTGGCCGGGCGCACGTTGGCGTACAGGTCGAAATGACGACGCAACTGCACGTTGATGGAGGAGAAGCCCTCGCCCACCGGCGTGGTCAGCGGCGACTTCAACGCCACCTTGTTCTTGGCGATCGAATCCAGCGTCACCTGCGGCAGCAGTTCGCCGTTCTTTTCCAGCGCCACTAGGCCCGCATCGGCTTCCTCGTAGCGGAGGCCAAGGTTCATCTTGTCGAGGACGTATAGCGTGGCGGCCATGATTTCCGGGCCGATGCCGTCGCCGCGGATCACGGTGATGGTGTGGTTCATGCGGGATTCCTGCGTTTGGCCGGCAATCGCCAGCGTGGGGGTCGATATCAGCCCACTATTATGCCGCGTATGGTCATCCCCGGCATCGGCCAATGGTCGAAGCCGGGCCGGGTCGCCTTGCGCAACCCGGCTTGGCAGGCACCCTCAGCCGTGCTCGTGCGCCTCGGGAGAGGCCGCATCGCCCGCCTCCAGCTGATCGAGGAAATCCACCGCGCGGCGCAGGTGCGGGATGACGATGCTGCCGCCGACGACCAGGCCAATCGAGAACGCTTCGAACATCTCATCGCGGTTCACCCCGGCCTCGCGGCACTGGGCAACGTGGTAGCTGATGCAGTCATCGCAACGCAGCACCATCGAGGCGACCAGCCCGCACAGCTCCTTGGTTTTCACGTCCAGCGCGCCGGGCTGGTAGGTCTGGGTATCCAGCGCGAAGAAGCGGCGCACGACCTGGTTGGGCTCGGCCAGGATGCGCTCGTTCATGCGCTGGCGGAATTCGGTGAATGCCTTGACGCGGTCGGCTTCGGTTTCAGCCGCGCTCATTCGGCGCTTCCGGCCAGCAGCGGCTCGAACTTGCCGTCGCGATGCATCGCCATCATGTCGTCGTAGCCACCGACATGCACATCGCCGACGAAGATCTGCGGCACGCTGGTGCGCTTGGCCTTGGCCACCATTTTCTCGCGCTCGACCGGGTCCAGGTCGATGCGGACCTCGGTCCATTCAAGACCCTTGCTCTTCAGGAAGTTCTTGGCAGCGACGCAATACGGGCAAACGAGCGTGCTGTAGAGGGTGATTTCGGGTTGCGCCATTGAAGGCTCCGGCAACGGGGACAGGCCAACAAGATAAGCAGCGCACGATTAACCTGCAATTCACGCCGGCAATCCGATCCGCGGGCATGCTGATGGCATGCATCCCACGCCTGCCCTGCTTCGCCCCGCCCTGCTTGCCGTCGCCTGCGTCATTGGCTTGGCCGGACTGACCTCGCCCATCCGGGCGCAGGAAGGCCGCCTGCCCGACATGGGCTCGTCCGCCGGCCGCGTGCTGAGCCCGGCCGAGCAGGAAGGCTATGGCGCGATGATGTTGGCCCAGCTGCGCCATTACGGCTACATCATGGAAGACCCGCTGATCACGCAATGGCTGCAGGGCATGGGCCAGCGCCTCGCCGCAGCAAGTGACCGGCCCGAGCAGCCCTTCACGTTCTTCATGATGCGCGACCGCCAGATCAATGCCTTCGCGACGCTGGGCGGCTACGTCGGCGTCAACGCGGGGCTGGTGCTGGCCGCCGAAAGCGAGGACGAGGTCGCCGGCGTACTGGGCCACGAGATCGCCCACGTCACCCAGACCCACGTGCTGCGCGCGGTCGAACGCTCGCAGCGCGACAGCATCCCCATCCTGCTCGGCATGCTCGGCGCGATCCTGGTCGCGCAGAAGGCCGGCGAGAACGGCCGCTCCAGCGGCGACGCCACCATGGCCGCGATCATGGGCGCGCAGGGCCTGATGGTGCAGCGGCAGATCGATTACACCCGCAGCAACGAATCCGAAGCCGATCGCCTCGGCATCCGCACCCTCGCGCGCAGCGGCTACGACCCGAAGGCGATGGCGATGATGTTCGAGCGCATGCAGGCCTCCTCGCGGGTGAACCGCGGCAGCGAGGAAAACCGCGCGCCGGACTACCTGCTGACCCACCCGGTCACCACCGTGCGCATCGCCGAGGCGAAGGAGCGCGCCGCGCGGGTGGAGGTCACGCCGTTCTCGAAGGGCGCGTTCGCGCGCAGCGACAACCCGTTGCTGCCCGGCAACCTGCAGGTGGAGATCGCCCGCACTGGCGGCGGCACTGGCGAGTTCGACTGGGCGCGCGAGCGCCTGCGCGTGCTCTCGGCCAACACCGCCAAGGCCGCCATCGCCGAGTACGAGCAACTCGCCCGTCACGGCAAACTGACCGACGCGCAGCAATACGGCCTGGCCGTGGCGCAGTTGCAGGATGGCCAGGGCGCAGCGGCGCAGATGAGCTTGGCCCCTTTGCTGGCGACGCACCAGAATGACCGCTGGATCCAGCTGGCGATGGCCGAAGCCCACGCCCGCGCCGGGGATCGCGCCGGTGCCGACCAGCGCTTCGCCCAACTGAGCGCCCGCCTGCCCAACGACCGCGCCGTCGCCATCACCTGGGCGAAGCTGCTCTCGGAACGCAACAACGTCGAGGCCGGGCGCAAGGCGCTCGGCATCCTGCGCCCGCTGCTCGCCAGCGCCGGGGATGATCCGGCGTTCCAGCAGGTCTTCGCGCGGGCCAACGAGATCGCTGGCGATCCGGTGCGCGCCGGCGAGGCCTATGCCGAGGCTGAATATCTGAACGGCAACCCGGAGCGCGCGCTGTTGCAGCTCAACACTCTGCGCCGCCGCCCCGACCTCGACTATTACGCCCGCGCCCGCATCGATGCCCGCATCGCCGCCATCACCCCGACGGTGGAGGAATTGCGCCGCCAGGGCATCCAGGACATGGACGAGGACCGCCAGGCCCGCGGCAACTAGGGGGTTCGTGGGCGCCCCTTGCGCTTGTCATCAAACCGTCACCAAACTGTCGTTTACTGCCACCCACCCCATCGGGACGGCGCCCACGTGCAGAAACGCATCCTCATCGTCGATGACGAACCGGCCATCCGCGACATGGTCGCCTTCGCCCTGCGCAAGGGCGAGTACGAGCCGATCCATGCCGGCGACGCCCGCGAGGCGCAGACCGCCATCGCCGACCTCGTGCCCGACCTGATCCTGCTGGACTGGATGCTGCCCGGCACCAGCGGCTTGGACCTGGCCCGGCGCTGGCGCAAGGACGGCATGACCCGCGACATCCCGATCATCATGCTGACCGCCCGCGGCGAGGAAAACGATCGCGTCAGCGGGCTGGAGGCCGGCGTCGACGACTACGTGGTCAAGCCGTTCTCCGCGCGCGAACTGCTGGCCCGCATCCGCGCGGTGATGCGGCGC
>JACSSF010000112.1 GCA_014879375.1 Lysobacteraceae bacterium | reverse complement strand
GCAGCAACAGCAGCAGCAACAGCAACAGCAACAGCAACAGCAACAGCAACAGCAACAACAACAACAACAGCAACAGCAACAACAACAACAACAACAACAACAAGATCGCCAACCAGCGCAGTCACGCCAGGGGTCGGATTCGGTGCAGAACCCCGCATCCAAGCCGGCCGATCCTGCAGCCCAGCGCGCCGCGGAACAGGCGCAGCGTGAGCGCATGGCGCGCGAACTGGCGGCGCGAAAGGCCGAGCAGGCCGCAAAGCCTCCTGCAACGCGCGGTCAGGACAGCATCGTCGAGTCGCCGGCCGAGCGCGAGCAACGCGAGGCAGTTGATGCATGGCTGCGGCGGGTGCCGGATACGCCGGGTGACTGGCTGCGGCAGAAGTTCTGGATCGAGTACCAGCGTCGGCGGGCGGGGGAGGACCAGTGAGCCGGCGGCTGATCCTGTGGTGCATGGCCGGTATCCTCGTGTTGCTTGCATGGCCGACCCTTGCCGATACCCGCGTCGCGTTGTCGCGGGATGCGGTGGCGATGGGCGACACCGTGATCCTCACCATCGACACCGACCAGCCGGTCGCATCGCCCGATCTCACGCCGTTGCGGAGCGATTTCGGCATCGGCAACATCGACAGCTCGCGCCGCGTGGGCTTCGACGGCCAAGGCGTGCGTGCCAGCCAGCAGATCCGCATTGAACTCAGGCCATTGCGCAGCGGCATGCTGGCGATCCCTGCACTGGCGATCGGCAATCAGCGTACCGCGCCGATGGTGCTGGAAGTCGTGGCGAGTGGCGGTGCACGCACGGCGGCGCCCGCGCGCAGCAGCACTGCCAGCACGCAGGCCAGCGGCCCGGTCTTCATCGACACCGTGATCGACGACGCCACGCCTTACGTGCAACAGGCGGTCGGCGTCACCGTGCGCCTGCATTACGCCATCAACCTCTTCAATGGCGAGTTCCGCCAACCCGAGCCGCCGGCAGGCGCCAGCCTGCAACCCATGGGCAGCGACAGTCGCACCATGACAGTGGTGGACGGACGCCAATACCAGGTGCTGGAGCGACATTATTTGTTGCTGCCCGAACGTAGCGGTGCGTTGCGCATTCCCGGCGCGAGCTTTCGTGGCGAAGGCGAGAGCGGCTTCTTCGATGGCATGTTCGGTGACGGGCGCGAGATGGTCAGCGCCGAGGCACCCACCCGAACCTTGCAGGTACAGCCGATCCCCGCGGCCGCGGGCCGGCCATGGTTGCCGGCGCGGCAGGTATCGCTGCACGTGACATCGCCGCCAAGCACCGCACGTGCCGGTGAAGCCCTAGACATCGTGGTGGAACTGCACGCCGATGGGGTCACGGCGATGCAGTTGCCCGAGCTGCAGCTCGACGCGCCCGGCGCGCAGGTATTCGCCGAGCCCGCGCAATCGACCGACAATTTCGTCGATGGGCGGCCGCAGGTGGTGATGCGCCGGAAGTTCTCCATCGTGCCGCAGCAACCCGGCGCGTTGCGTCTGCAGGTGGCACCGGTCGCGTGGTGGGACGTGGTCGCCGATGCACTGCGACACGCAGAGATCGCGCCGATCAACCTGCAGGTCGCCTCGGGCATCGGGCGTTACGCGGCTCCCCGGGCACCTGTCGATGCCGCGGCGGTGGACGTCGATGCGCCGGCCGGGGCGAAGGTATTGGCCGACAAGTTGCGTCCCGCGCTGCCGTGGCTGCTCGGTGCCATCGCGCTCGTGCTGATTGGTGCGCTGGCCTGGTGGGCATCGCGCCGGCGTCATCACCCCGATGAGAGGGCCGCCGACATCGCCACCGCGAAGCCGGGGGATGCGATGAAACCTGCGTCGCAGGCATCGACCGATGCCGCCGATTTCCGTCGCGCGGTCAAGGCCGGCGATCTGGCGGCAGTGGCGCGCCTGCTGCCTACCATGGCCTCGCCGCCTGTGCGCAGCCTGGCCGAGGCGCGTGCACATCTGGAGGATCGCGCGCAGATCGAAGCGACATCACGCCTGGAGCAGGCGCTGTGGGGAGCTGGCGATGCCGAAGCTGCCCGCGTCGCGATCCACGATGCCTTTGCCAAGGGCCCGCGCTGGCAGCGACGCAAGGCCGCGACCAAGCCGCTCCTGCCGCCTCTGTATCCGGAACACTAAGCCGGGCGGGTGCGCCGGTTTGCTAAGCTCGCGGCATTCAACGGAGGGGTCCACATGACCGAAGCGACGCAGAAGAAGCGCCTGCCACTGCACTGGAAGATGGCGATCGGCTTTCTTGCCGGTCTGGTGCTCGGGCTGATTGCACATTCGCTTGGCGGCGCGGACCTGCCGTGGGTCAAATGGGTGACCGACTACCTCACCCAGCCGATCGGTACCCTGTTCCTGCGCCTGATCTTCATGCTGGTGATTCCGCTGCTGTTCTCCGCGCTGGTGATGGGCGTGGCCGAAATGGGCGACGTGCGTTCACTGGGCCGCGTGGGCTGGAAGACGTTGGGTTACACCGTGCTGGCTTCGGGTATCGCAGTGGTCATTGGCCTGGTGCTGGTGAACACCCTCAAGCCCGGTGCGGGCGTGGACCCAGCGGCGGCGAACGCGATGCTGACGCAGGGCGCCGACCGTGCCAGCGAGATCATCGGCAGCGGCAGTTCGCAGCCCAAGGGCCTCGACATGCTGGTGTCGATCGTGCCGGACAACGTGGTCAAGGCCGCGGCCGAGAACACCATCCTTGCGGTGATGTTCTTCGCATTGATGCTGGGCATTGGCCTGGTGCTGACGCGCAGCAAGGCGACCGAGACGTTGCTCTCGGGCATCCAGGGCTTGTTCGAGGTGTCGATGACGCTGATTGGCCTGGTCATCCGCCTCGCGCCGTACGCCGTGTTCTGTTTCATGTTCAACCTGGCCGCGCTGTTCGGCTGGGAGCTCCTGCGCAGTCTCGGCAACTACGTCGGTGTGGTGGTGCTGGCGCTGGCCGTTCAGATGTTCGTGGTCTATCCGCTGATGCTGAAGTTCCTGGCAGGCTGGTCGCCGATCAGGTTCTTCAAGGGCTCGCAGGAAGCGATGGTGATGGCGTTCTCCACCGCCTCCAGCAATGCGACCCTGCCGGTGGCGCTGCGCGTGGCGGATGAAAAGCTGCACCTGCCGAAGAAGATCGCACGCTTCGTGCTGACCGTCGGTGCGACGGCGAACCAGAACGGCACCGCGCTCTTCGAAGGCGTGACGGTGTTGTTCCTCGCCCAGTTCTTCGGCGTCGAGCTCAGTTTCATGCAGCAGCTCACGGTGATGTTCGTCTGCATCCTCGGCGGCATCGGCACCGCCGGCGTGCCGGCCGGCTCGTTGCCGGTGGTGGCGCTGATTTGCGGGATGGTGGGCGTTCCGCCGGAAGGCATCGGCCTGATCCTCGGCGTCGACCGTTTCCTCGACATGTGCCGCACCACGCTCAACGTCACCGGCGACCTGATGCTGGCGACGGTGGTGTCCAAGGGCGAGGACGACAACCAGGTGCCGGATATCGTGATCGCCGAGCCGGTGTGAATCGCGAGGGCCGCCCGTCCAGACCGGGCGGGGAAATAAGCCGCTTCCGGTCTGTGGGAGAATAGGCGCGCCCCGGTCCGCGGGCGCCGCCACTCGACAGATTCCATGACGCAGCCCAGCCGCCGCGACCTCGCCAACGCGCTCCGCTTCCTCGCCATCGATGCCGTCCAGGCCGCCAATTCCGGCCACCCGGGCATGCCGATGGGCATGGCCGACATCGCCGAAGTGCTGTGGCGTGGCCACTTGCGCCACAACCCGGTCAACCCGAAGTGGTTCAACCGCGACCGCTTCATCCTCTCCAACGGGCATGGCTCGATGCTGCAGTACGGCCTGCTGCACCTGTCCGGTTACGAGCTTGGCATCGACGACCTGAAGGCGTTCCGCCAGTTCGAATCGAAGACGCCGGGGCATCCCGAAAATTTCATGACGCCGGGCGTGGAAACCACGACCGGTCCGCTGGGGCAGGGCCTGGCCAACGCGGTTGGCATGGCACTGGCGGAGAAGCTGTTGGCGCAGCGCTACAACCGCGAAGGCTTCGACATCGTCGATCACCATACCTGGGTGTTCCTGGGCGATGGTTGCCTGATGGAAGGCGTGAGCCACGAGGTCGCCTCGCTTGCCGGCACCTGGAAGCTGGGCAAGCTGGTCGCGTTCTGGGACGACAACCACATCTCGATCGACGGCAACGTCGAGGGCTGGTTCACCGATGACACGCCGGCGCGGTTCGAGGCCTATGGCTGGCAGGTGATCCGTGGCGTCAACGGCCATGACAGCGAGGAGATCGAGACCGCGATCCAGACGGCGCTCAAATCCGCCGACAAGCCGGTGCTGATCTGCTGCCGCACGACGATCGGCTTTGGCTCGCCCAACAAGGCGGGCAAGGAATCCAGCCACGGCGCGCCGCTCGGCAAGGACGAGATCCAGCTGACCCGCGATGCGCTGGGCTGGAAGTACGCGCCGTTCGAGATCCCGGCCGAGATCGCCGAGGCGTGGAGCGCGCGCGAGGCCGGGGAGGAAAGCGAAAGCCAGTGGCAGGCGATCTTCGATGTTTACGCCGCCGCGCACCCGGATCTCGCCGCCGAATACCTGCGCCGCATGCGCGGCGAGTTGCCGCAGGGGTTTGCCGGCAGCGCCGACGACTACATCGCGAAACTGCAGGCCGAAGGCCCGGTCGTCGCCAGCCGCAAGGCCTCGCAGATGGCGATCGAGGCGTTCGCGCCGAAACTGCCGGAGCTGGTCGGCGGCTCCGCCGACCTCGCGCATTCCAACCTGACGCTGTGGAGCGGCAGCCGCAACGCCAACAGCGATGATGCGAACGCCAACTACATCTACTTCGGCGTGCGCGAATTCGGCATGAGCGCCATCTGCAACGGCATGGCCCTGCACGGCGGCTTCATTCCGTATGACGCCACCTTCCTCGTGTTCAGCGACTACGCGCGCAACGCGGTGCGCATGAGCGCGCTGATGGGCGCGCATGTCATCCACGTCTATACGCACGACTCGATTGGCCTGGGCGAAGACGGCCCGACCCACCAGCCGGTCGAACACCTCGCCAGCCTGCGCTACATCCCGGGCAACGACGTGTGGCGCCCGTGCGATGCGGTGGAATCCGCGGTCGCGTGGCGCGCGGCGATCGAGCGCAAGGACGGCCCGAGCTGCCTGGTGTTCTCGCGCCAAAACCTCGACCACCAGCCGCGCGACAGCGAACAGCTACGCAGCATCGCGCGCGGTGGCTACGTGCTGAAGGACAGTGTGGGCACGCCATCCGTCATCCTGATCGCCACCGGCTCCGAAGTGGGCCTCGCGATGCAGGCCGCCGCCGAATTGGGCGATGGCGTGCGCGTGGTGTCGATGCCGAGCACGGATGTGTTCGACCGCCAGGACGCCGACTATCGCGAAACGGTACTGCCCAACGCCTGCCGCAAGCGCGTGGCCATCGAGGCCGGCACCGCGGATTTCTGGCGCAAGTACGTGGGGCTGGATGGCACCGTCATCGGCATGCATGGCTACGGCGCCTCGGCACCGGCGGACATCCTGTTCAAGCATTTCGGTTTCACTGTGGACAAGGTGGTCGCGGCCGCCCGCGCACTGGGCTGAGCCGATGCAGGGCTGAGCCTTCGCCGCCGATGTTGTAACGTCTCCCTCCGGGGCAGTGGATGACGATGCGAGGAAGACGCGATGGCAGGTGAAGCGGGAGGTTCCAACCTGATCCAGGTCGTGACGCTGCTCGGCGCGGCGGTGATCGCGGTACCGTTGTTCCGCAAGCTGGGCCTGGGCTCCGTGCTGGGTTACCTGGCGGCAGGGCTGGTCGTCGGGCCGTTCGGCTTCGCCCTGGTCGATGACCCGCAAACGATCCTGCATGTCGCCGAACTCGGCGTGGTGATGTTCCTGTTCGTGATCGGGCTGGAGATGAATCCCTCGCACCTGTGGAGCCTGCGCGGAGAGATCTTCGGTCTGGGCACCGCGCAGATCCTCACCTGCGGCGCGCTGCTGACTTGCGTCGGGTTGGCGTTCGGGTTCCCGCTGTCGGTGTCGTTCGTGTGCGCGATGGGCTTCGTGCTCACCTCCACCGCCATCGTCATGCAGCTGCTCGGCGAACGCGGCGACCTCAACACCCCGCGTGGACAGAAGATGGTTTCGGTGCTGTTGTTCGAGGACCTGTTGATCGTGCCGTTGCTGGCGATCGTCGCCTTCCTCGCGCCACCCGACGCCGAAAACACCCGCAGCGCCGGCGAGCTCTGGCGCAGCATCGGCATCGCCGTATTGTCGCTGGGCGTGCTGGTCGCCGCCGGCCTGTGGTTGCTCAACCCGATGTTCCGCCTGCTCGCGCGTGCCCGTGCGCGCGAGGTGATGACCGCCGCCGCGCTGCTGGTGGTGCTGGGGGCGGCGCTGATGATGGAGCTGGGCGGCCTTTCGACCGCGATGGGCGCGTTCGTCGCTGGCGTGCTGCTGTCCGAATCCAGCTTCCGTCACCAACTCGAAGCCGACATCGAGCCCTTCCGCGGCCTGTTGCTGGGCCTGTTCTTCCTCGCCGTCGGCATGTCGCTGGATCTCGCGGCGGTCGCGGCCCACTGGCAGCTGATCCTCGCAGGCGTGATCGCGATGATGATCGTCAAGGGCCTGTGCATCTACGTGGTGGCGCGGGTGATGAAGAGCCCGCACGACGAGGCGCTGGACCGCGCGATCCTGATGGCGCAGGGC
>JACSSF010000065.1 GCA_014879375.1 Lysobacteraceae bacterium | reverse complement strand
CGACGTCATCATCACCGGCAGCATGCTGGCCGAGTTCGAGATGGACATGTCGATGCCGCAGCGCGCCGAAGGCCAGGACACCGGCCATCACCACGGCGGCGGGCATGCTGAAGAAAGCAAACCTGCCGCACCCGCACCTGCTGCAGAAATGACTGCCGAGCCCGCCGCGAAAGCCGATGCGGGCACCGTGGTCGGCGCGATGCAGGTCGGTGATTCGGTGCGCAGCGAGGCCGCGATGGCCGTGGGCGGCGTCAAGGCCGTGCCCGCCGTGCGCGCGATGGCGAGGAAGCTCGGCGTCGACATCGCCCGCGTGCGCGCCAGCGGCCCGGATGGGACCGTGACCATGCAGGACGTCAAGCAGGCCGCCGCCGATCCTTCACAACTGGCACCAGCTGGCGAACCCAAGGTCACCGCTGCGGGCCTGCGCGAGCAGTTCCAGGCCGCGCGTGCCGCCGATGCGCCGCCGCAACGCAGCACCCTGTCGCAAGCCGGCAAGCCGGTGCGCACGCAACCGCCGAGCGTGTCTGCCAGCGGCCAACCCGAGCAGCTCAAGGGCGTGCGTCGCAACATGGCGCGGGTGATGGCCGACGCCCACGCGAAGGTGGTGCCGACGACACTGGTGGACGATGCCGACCTGCATGCATGGATCGGCAAGCAGGACATTACCGCCCGCCTGGTGCGCGCGATCGTCGCCGCCTGCAAGGACGTGCCGGCGCTCAACGCATGGTTCGATGGCGACAAGCTGACCCGCACGCTGCATCCGCACGTGGACATCGGCATCGCGGTGGACACCGATGACGGCTTGTTCGTGCCCGCGCTGCGCAATGCCGACATGCTCGATGCCAGCGGCATCCGCGCCGGCATCCAGCGCCTGCGCGCGCAGGTGGAGGACCGCAGCATCCCGCAGGGCGAGCTGATGGGCTACACCATTTCGCTGTCCAACTTCGGCATGTTCGCCGGCCGTTACGCGACGCCGGTCGTGGTGCCGCCGTGCGTGGCGATCATCGGCGCGGGCAAACTCTCGCACGACGTGGTCGCGGTGATCGGCGGCATCGAGGTGCATCGCCGCATGCCGATCTCGCTGACCTTCGACCATCGTGCCTGCACCGGCGGCGAGGCTGCGCGCTTCCTCAAGGCGCTGCTCGACGACATGGCGCGTCCGCACTAAGCCATGCTGCAGGCGTTGGTGCCGATGTTGCGGGTGCCGGATGTCCCGGCCGCCGTGGCGTGGTACCGCGACGTGCTCGGCTTTGCAGGCTGCACCGATGGCAGCGAGGGCTGGGCACTGCTGGAACGCGACGGCATCGAACTGATGCTGTCCGCGTTCAACGCGCACGAGGGCGATGTCGCCGCCCGGTTCACTGGCTCGCTCTATTTGCGCTGCGACGATGTCGATGCGTGGTGGGAACGCCTCAAGGACAGCACTCGTGTGTGCTATCCGATCGAGGATTTCGCCTACGGGGTGCGCGAGTTCGGCATCTATGACGGCAACGGCTACCTGATCCAGTTCGGGCAACGGTTGTCGAACCAGGCTTCGCCGTGACGCGTCTTGATCGCTGGCGTCAGTCGGTGTCCGACGCCAGCTGGTCGCGGCCCCATGCCTTGGCGCGATACAGCGCCTGATCCGCCCGCTTGAACACCTCGCGCGGGTCTGACCCCGCGTTGCCCATCGCCATGCCCATCGACACGGTGAGCGGGTGGCCCAGTTGCAACCCGCCGATGCGCCGCCTGATGCGATGGGCGACCTCGCGAATCCCGGCGCTTGGCGTTGAAGGCAGGATGATCAGCACCTCCTCGCCGCCATAGCGCAGGGCGAAGTCGCCGGTGCGGATGCTGGCACGCACCACGTCGGCCACGGCGCGCAATACCTCGTCGCCATGCAGATGGCCGTAACGGTCGTTGATCTTCTTGAAGTGGTCGATGTCGAGCAGCAGCAGGCCGTAGTCGTTCTGCCGCATCCAGTCCCTGACGTCGGGGCGCGACATCAGTTCATTGAGCGCGACGCGGTTCAACAGGCCGGTCAGCGGATCGTGGCGCGCGAGCTGGCGCAGGTTCTCGTGCTTGCGCTCCAGTTCGTCGCGGTCGCGCTCTGCGTCGCGGATCTGGCTGTCCTGCTCGCCCAGCAGATTGCGCAGCGCCATCAGGTGCTGCACCTGGCGGGCCAGCGCGGCAAGCGCCTGGCGCTGCCCGTCGTCGAGCGTCCGCGGCGAGGCATCGAACACGCAGATCGTGCCGATCGGATAGCCGTCGGCGCTCAGGATCGGCGCACCGGCGTAGAACACGGTGCCGTCCTCGCGCACCGATGCGAAGCCGGCGAAGCGCGGGTCTCGGCGCAGGTCGCGCACCTCCATCACGCTGCGCGGCGAGCGGATCGCGTGGTCGCACAACGATTCGCTGCGCGCCGTGCCGGTCCTGGCGCAGCCCACGCGCGCCTTGAACCATTGCCGGTCCCGATCGACTAGCGAGATGACCGCGCTGGACGTGCCGCAAATCGTGCTGGCGAGTTTCGCCAGGTCGTCGAAGGCGACCTCGGCATCGGTATCGAGAATCCGGTAACGGTCAAGCGCCGCTTGGCGACGACGTTCGTAATCATCACTGGCGACATCACCAGCGGGATCGATCGGGTTTTTCTGCGCGGCACTGATCATGCCGAGAGATTAGGGGGCGCCCCGCGTATCTGCTTGAACGCAGGGAAAACGTCGCGTCAATCCTGCGCGTCGTCACGAAATTCGGCGAGCGCGGCAGCGACCTCATCCATCGACACGTTCTCGCCCAGCGTGTAATCGCCGTCGGCGCCGCCGGCCTTCATCAGCGCCACCTGCTGGCCGGCCTCGCGCGGGGAATCGAAGCCGCGGCTGACCAGCAATTCGCGCTCACCCTGCATCAGCTTGAAGTAGAACTTGCCGTCGTTCTCGCGGTACTGCTTGAACATCGGCATCGCACGCTTCTCGCGGCGCTCGGGTGCGGCCTTGATCGCTGCCGTGGAAAGGTCGCGCAGGCCCACCGCATCACGCAACGTGGCCAGCGCCGGCATAGCGTAGCGCGCGCCCAGGCGCGAGGCACCGTCGCGCAGGATGTCCTCGATGTCGGCGGGCCGGGCAATGAGCGCTTCGTACTTCTCGCGCATCGGCGCGATCTCAGCATCGACGCGCTCGAACAGCTTCTGCTTGGCATCGCCCCAGCCGATGCCGGCCGCATAGGCCTCGCGCATCGCCTCGGTTTCTTCGGCGCTCGAGAACGCCTGGTAGAGCTGGAACAACGCGGAGCCATCGGTGTCCTTGGCTTCGCCCGGCAGGCGCGAGTCGGTCACGATGCCCATGATCAGCTTCTTCAATTCCGCCGGCGGGGTGAACAACGGGATGGTGTTGTCGTAGCTCTTGGACATCTTGCGACCGTCCAGGCCCGGCAAGGTGGCGACGCTTTCCTCGATCACCGCCTCGGGCAGCACGAAGTACGGCTCGGCCCTGCCGCTGCCGTAGAGGTGGTTGAAGCGCTGGGCGAAGTCGCGCGCCATCTCGATGTGCTGCACCTGGTCGCGACCGACCGGCACCTTGTCGGCATTGAAGATCAGGATGTCGGCCGCCATCAGCACCGGGTACATGTACAGGCCGCCGGTGATGCCGGCATCGTCGTCTTCGCCATCCATGCGGTTCTTGTCCACCGCCGCCTTGTAGGCGTGGGCGCGATTGAGCAGGCCCTTGCCGGCGACACAGGTCAGGAACCACATCAGCTCCGGGATCTCCGGGATGTCGCTCTGGCGATAGAACCAGACCTTGGCCGGATCCAGCCCGCATGCCAGCCACGTCGCGGCGATTTCCAGCGTTGAGCGCTGCACCCGCGCCGGATCGCCGCACTTCACCAGCGAGTGAAAGTCGGCGAGGAAATAGAAGTTCTCGACATCCTTCGATTGCGCGCTGGCGAGCGCCGGGCGGATCGCGCCGGCGTAGTTGCCCAAGTGTGGCGTGCCGGAGGTGGTGATGCCGGTGAGGATGCGGGTGGGACGAGCGGACATGGACATGCTGCGGTACGGCGGAAAGCGGCCAGTTTACCGGGCCGCAACCCCATTCCGCCCGGTGGCGCGTTGTCTCCCATGCCACCCTTCAGGAAATCCCGCCATGAACCTGCTCTCCCGTAGCCTGCTGACCGCCACGCTGGCGATGTTGGTCGCCTGCCCTTCGCGCGGGGAAAGCCCGCGCCAACTGCCGCCACCCGGCCAGCCGGTGACGTTGTCGCTGGTGGATGAGGCCGGCATGGAACTGCCGGTATACGGCCGTGGCGGGCAACGCTGGGTGCCCGGGCAACCCGGCCGTGCCTACCAGGTGCGCCTGTCCAATCGCAGCAACCAACGCGTGCTGGTGGTGCTGTCGATCGACGGCGTCAACGCGGTGACCGGCCAGACCGCCACGCCCGACCAGACCGGCTACGTGCTGGATGCGTGGCAGACCGCCGACATCGATGGCTGGCGCAAGTCGATGGACGAGGCGGCGCGCTTCGTGTTCACTGATTTGCCGGACAGCTATGCCGCGCGCACCGGGCGTCCGGACAACGTGGGCGTGATCGGTATCGCGGTATTCGCCGAACGGATGCAGCGCCGGCTCTATCCCAAGCCGGTGTCGGTACCCGAATCGATGCCCGATGCGGCCGCACGTGGCAGCACGGCGGAAGCCGTCGCCGACATGGCATCGGCGCCGCAAACGATGCAGCGCCAGCGCATCGGTACCGGGCATGGCGAACGCAGCTGGTCGCCGGTATCGAATACGTCGTTCATGCGCGCGAGCCGTCGCCCGATGCAGATCACCGAACTGCGCTATGACGATGAAAGCGGCCTGCGCGCGGCGGGTGTGTTGCCGCGCCATCCTTCGCGCTACCCCGAAACGCCACGCGCGTTCCCGGGCGGCTTCGTGCCCGACCCGCCCGCGTACTGACACGGGCCATTCAGATGAATGATTGGTACAGGATTCACCTGCACTACACGAATCCTGCACCTGTTTTTGACAGTCCATGCGCGATGATCCATCAACGGTGACGCACCGTTCGCGCTGCACATCGCGCGCATCCCCCATACAGGAGTTTCGACATGAACAAAGACATCATCGCCGGCAAGTGGTCGCAGATCAAAGGCAGCGCACAGGCCCACTGGGGCAACCTGACCGACGACGTGTTCGACGTCGCCGATGGCAGCGCCGAATATCTCAGCGGCAAGTTGCAGGAGCAGTACGGCTGGGACCGTGACCAAGCCGACAAGGCCGTGAAGGATTTCGAGCGCACCCTGGAAAAGAACAGCTGAGCCGCTGGAATGCGCCACAAAAAAGCCGCGTGATCGCGGCTTTTTTCATGGCAAATGACCGCACAACGAAAAGGCCGGGTTGCCCCGGCCTTTCGTCAAGACGAGTTGCCAAGCCGGATCAGCAGTTGCCGTCCTGGCACTTCTCGGCCTTGTCCTCGATCTTCTCGCCGGCCTTCTGCACATCCTTGCCCGCGCCTGCGATGGTGTTGCAGGCCGCCAGGCCCATCGAGAACATGACCAGCATCATCACGACGATCAATCGCTTCATGAGAATCTCCTTCAAGGGGAAAAGGTTCGTCCGGCGTTCGGGCCGTACCCGCACCATGGAAGCCATCGTACCGTGAAGCGGGCGTGGAACAAGGCCCGAGTGTGGCCAACGCACGGAAACGCCGCTAAATAGAGACAACGCGTTCAGTTTCCGCCAGCCTCAATCGCGCATCAGGGTGGATTTGCCGAACAGGCTCTCGACCAATTCCACCGCCAGCTTCGCCGTGGCATTGCGCTTGTCGAGCGCGGGGTTCACTTCGACCAGGTCCAGCGAAGCCATGCGGCCGGTGTCGGCGATCATTTCCATCATCAGCTGCGCTTCGCGGTAGTTCACACCGCCCGGCACCCGCGTGCCGGTGCCCGGCGCGATCGACGGGTCCAGCATGTCCACGTCGAAGCTGACGTGCAGGTGGGTGTCGGCATCGACGCCGTCGAGCGCCTCTTCCATCACCCGGCGCATGCCGATCTCGTCGATGTAACGCATGTCGTAGATGTCGAGGCCGTATTCCTTGACCAGCCGCTTCTCGCCGCGATCGACCGAGCGGATGCCGATCTGGCGGATCTCGTCGGGCCTGAGCGCCGGGCCCGGTGCACCCAGGTTGACCAGCACGTCCGGACCGAGGCCGCACAGGCAGGCCACCGGCATGCCATGGATGTTGCCCGACGGCGTGATATCGGAGGTGTTGAAATCGGCATGCGCGTCCAGCCACAGCACGCGCAGTTTTTTTCCCTGCGCGCGTGCATGCGCGGCGACGGCGGCGATCGAGCCGATCGCCAGGCAATGATCGCCGCCCAGCATGATCGGCATGCGGCCGGCGGTTAGCTCGTTCGAGCTCCTGTTGAACACCGCCTGGTTCCACGCCACCACTTCGTCCAGATGACGATAGCCACCGACCGGGCCGGTCAACGGATTGCGCGGGCCGACGACATCGCCCAGGTCGCGCACGTCCACACCGCGGCGTGCGATGGCCTCGGCCAGGTTCGCCACCCGCAGCGATTCCGGACCCATCGAGGCCCCGCGATGCGCGGCGCCGACATCGGTGGGCACGCCAAAAATGGAAACGGGGGAATGATCTGCACGCATCGGAAAGTCCGGTTGGTGCCGGCTGTCAGAGTCGAACTGACGACCTACCGCTTACAAGGCGGTTGCTCTACCAAC
>JACSSF010000163.1 GCA_014879375.1 Lysobacteraceae bacterium | reverse complement strand
GACGCCCGCCATTGGGATCGCGTCATCGTGCCGATGCACGACCCGCTGCGCGGCGACAACGTCATCCCGATGCTCGGCAGCCTGAATGAGGTGGACGACCTGTGGCTGGCACAGGCGCGCCATGATTTCCCGCGGCTGGCCGAGGCCGCCACGCCACGCATCGCCCTGTTGGTCGGCGGCCCGAGCAAGCACTGGTCGATGGACGATGCCGGCTTCCGCATCGCCCTCACCGGC
The DNA here is from genome assembly GCA_014879375.1 of Lysobacteraceae bacterium. GTDB lineage: Bacteria > Pseudomonadota > Gammaproteobacteria > Xanthomonadales > Xanthomonadaceae > Solilutibacter. Next base: position 6,526 of record JACSSF010000163.1, on the reverse strand, counting down.
CTCGTCGAAGCAATCACGGCCGGCGGCGGCAGCCTGCTCGCCACCGCCTCGCGCCGCACCCCGGAGGCGTGGCGCGCGATGCTGCGAAGCGCCGGTGCCGAACTCGCCTGGTGTGATGACCGCGACGGCGCCAACCCCTATCGCGGACTGCTTGGTTGGGCTGATGCGATCGTGTGCACCGCAGATTCTGTCAACATGCTGTCCGAGGCCTGCGCGACCACCGTGCCTGTCTACATCATCGGTGGCGAGCGCCTGCAAGGGCGGCCCCGGCAGTTTCTCGATGCGATGTTGGCCAGCGGCCGCGTGCGCACCTTCGACGGGGATCTCGCCGCCTTCCCGGTGACCCCGCTGCGCGAGACCGCACGCGTGGCCGCGCTGTTGCACGACTGGCTGGAAACGGTGCGACCGACTGTCGGCTAGGCGGTCGCAGGAGCGCCGAAGTCCAGCCCGTGTTGTTGCGTGATCGTGTTGATGGCATGGGCCGCCGCCTTGATGCCGACGGTCGGCGGCATCCGGCGCGGGCGCCGGTCCAGCGTGCAGCGAAGGCCTGCCTCCAGCAATTGCCGATGCGCCGCGAGCAGCTGCGCGGCCTCGTCATCGTTCAACGCGCCCGCCTCGGCCAAGACCCGAATCAGCGCGTCGCTGGCGCGCGGCCGGGCGAGCGCGGCGCGGCTCGCGGCATCGCGCAGCACCAGGTACTGCAGCAGGAACTCCAGATCGACCAGGCCGCCCTCGCCCTGCTTGAGATCGAACACGCGCGCATCACTGCGATCCAGCTCCGCGCGCATCTTGCGCCGCATCGACACCACGTCCTCACGCAAGGCGGCGGCATCGCGTGGCGTCGCCAGAATGTCCGCACGCGCCTGCTCGAAGGCTTCGCACAGCCCGGCATCCCCCACCACGCAGCGCGCGCGCACCAGCGCCTGGCGCTCCCACGTCCACGCGCGTTCGCGCTGGTAATCGACGAAGTTCGCCAGCGTCGATACCAGCATCGCCTTGCTGCCGTCCGGGCGCAGGCGCACATCGACCTCGAACAACCGGCCCGACGCAGTCGGCGTCTGCAGGTAGCCGACGATCTTCTGCGCCAGTCGCGCGAACCAGCGCTGCGCCTCGATCGGGCGCCGGCCGTCGGATTCGGCATCCGGCGCGGCGTCGTACAGGAACACGAGATCGAGGTCGGAACCGAAACCGAGCTCGCAGCCGCCGAGGCTGCCGTAGCCCAGCACCGCGAAACGCGCGCCGGGCACGCTGCCATGGGCGGCGCGCAATTCGTCTTCAGCGATCTCCACCACGCTGCCGAGCACCGCGTCCGCGAGCTCCGCCAGTTGCCGCGCGCTGTCGGCGGCCGGCTGCACCGCGTCCAGCGTCGCCAGCGCGATGCGAAAGCTGATCGCCTGCCGCGTTTCATTGAGCAGGCGCAGGGCATCATCGATGTCGCCATCGGCTTGTGCGATCGCGCCGTCGCAAGCCTCGCGCATAGTCGCAGCATCCGGGATGGCATCGCCGCCGCGGCTGTCCAGCAACTCGTCCAGCAGCAGCGGGTACATCGCCAGACGCTCGCCCAGGAGCGCGCTGCGCGACAAGGCATCGACCAGTCGTGCGAGCGCCTGCGGCTGCTCGTCCAACAAGGCCAGGTAACTGCTTCGGCGCAGGACGTTCTGCACCAGCGTCAGCACCCGGCGCAGCGCGGCATCGGGTTGGCTGGCGGCGCTGCTCGCGGCGATCAACGCCGGCATCACCCGGTCCAGTCGCGCACGCGCGATGTCTGACGTCTGTCTTGCGGCAGCGCCGCGCAGGAAATCGCGCAGTTGCGCGTCCAGCGCCTCGACCTCCTCGAAGCCGGCATCGGCCAGCACGCCGGCATCGCCGCCTTCGGGCAACTGCTTCCAATACGCCTGCAGGGCATCGGGCTTGTGCTGTTTCTGCCGCCGGGTGAGCAGGGCATCGAATTCCGCCGACACCTGCGCCCGCACGGCATCGAGCGCGGACTGCAGCGCCGGCCAATCGGCGAAACCCAGGCCCGCGGCCAGGCGCGCGCGGCTCGCATCGTCGGCGGGCAGCACGTACACCTGCTCATCGCGCAGCATCTGCAGGCGGTTCTCCAGCCGGCGCAGGAAACGGTAACTGTCGGCCAACGCCGCGCCGGTATCGCGCGCGATCTGGCCGCCCTCGACCAAGGCCTGCAATGACGCCAGCAGGCCGCGGCGCTGCAAGGCAGGCTCGCGGCCGGCGCGGATCAATTGCAAGGCCTGCACTAGGAATTCGATTTCGCGGATGCCGCCCGGGCCACGCTTGATGTCGTCGGCCAAGTCCTTGCGCGCAACTTCCGCGGCGATCAGCGCCTTCATCTCGCGCAGGCCTTCGAGGGCGCCGAAATCGAGGTAGCGCCGATACACGAACGGCTGGATCAGGTCGAGGAAGCGCTCACCCGCCGCGATATCCCCCGCGACCGGCCGCGCCTTCTGCCACGCGTAGCGCTCCCAGTCGCGGCCCTCGCGCTGGAAGTATTGCTCGAGCGCCCCGAACGACCATGCCACGCGACCGGCATTGCCGTACGGGCGCAAGCGCAGATCGACGCGATGGCTGAAGCCCTCCGCCGTCACCTCGTCCAGCAACTTCGCCAATTGCTGGCCCAGCCGGGCGAAATAGACCTCCGCCGCCAGCGGGCGCGCGCCATCACTCTCGCCGTCATGCTCGTAGCCGTAGACGATGTCGATGTCGGAGCTGAAGTTGAGCTCGCCGCCGCCCAGCTTGCCGAGCGCGAACACCACCAAGTGTTGCTCGCGGCCTTCCGCATCGCGCACCACGCCGTGGCGCTGGGCGAAATCGCGCGCCAACGCGGCCAGGGCGAGGCCCAGCGCCTGTTCAGCGAGGCGGGTAGTCCCGCGCAGGGTCGCCTCGACATCGTCCAGGCCCTGTACGTCGCGCCAGATCAGGCGGGTGGATTCCGCCGCGCGCCATCGCCGCAACAAGGCCGGCCATTCATCGCGGTTGTCATCGCCAAGGTCCGGGGGCAACGCGGCTTCGGCGCCATCATCGGCCAGCAGGCGACTCAGCAGCACGGGTAGCCGCGCCAGGGTGTCGAGGGCGAAATCGCTGGCGATCGCCAACCGCTGCAGCTTCGCCCTCGCGGCATCATCCGCGTCATCGGGCAGTGCAAGGCGGTCGAGGGCGCGTCGCGCGCGATCATCCAGGTCGGCATCCATCGGCGGATGATGGCATGCGTGATCGGGCATAAAAAAACCCGCCAGCTGTTTGGTAGCTGGCGGGTGGAGCTCCCTCCCCCACGTCGGAAGCGGCCCCATCGTGAAATATTTGTTATCCAGATTGCACGCTGCACTGCAAAATTGAACAACCCGGTTCAGTTAGAGCCGTCGCCAATCCTTCAGCAGCTCACGCGCGGCGTTGCGGCCGGGCAGGCCGGTCACGCCGCCACCCGGGTGGCTGCCGGAACCGCACAGGTACAGGCCTTTCAACGCGCCGCGGTAGCTCGCCTGGCCCAGCAACGGGCGGGTGGAAAACAGCTGGTCCAGCCCCAGCGCGCCATGGAAGATGTCGCCGCCGACCAGCCCGAAGCGCCGCTCCAGGTCCAGCGGCGACAGCGCCTCATAGCCCAGCACGCTGCGCGCGAAGTTGGGCGCCTGCGCATCCACGGTGTCGATCATCAAGCGGGCCACGGTATCGCGATGCGCGTCCCAGCCGCCATCGACCTCCGGATTGACCTGCTGGCAGAACAGGCTGGCGACATGCTGCCCGGGCGGCGCTAGGGTGTCGTCGAGCGTCGATGAAATCACCATTTCCACCACGGGTGCGCGCGCCCAGCCGGCGTTGTGCGCCTTCGATTTCGCATCGAAATACGCCTGCTCGAAATAACCGAGCGACGGCCCGATCAGGATGCCGGTCTGGTGATGCGGCTGCAGTGTGGTGCCGGGCGCAGCGCTGAAATCCGGCAACTCGGACAGCGCCACGTTCATCCGGAACGTGCCGGAGCCGCAGCGGTAATTCCCGATGCGCTGGCGGGTGTCCTCGTCCAGGTGCTCGGGCCGGGCGATGCGCTGGTAGAGCAGCTTGGGATTGAGGTTGGAAGCCACTGCGCGGGCACGGAATTCGCGGCCGTCCTCGGTGATCGCGCCGACGCTGCGTCCGTTCTCCACGATGAGCTGGACGACCGGCGCATCGGTGTGGATGACGACGCCGCGCGCTTCGCATTCCTTGCGCATGGCCTGGGTGATCGCGCCCATCCCGCCGATGGCATGGCCCCAGGCCCCCGGCTTGCCGTTCACCCCGCCAAACAGGTGATGCAGCAACACATAGGCGCTGCCCGGCGTGTAGGGCGAGGCGAAATTGCCGACGATGCTGTCCCAGCCGAGCACCGCTTTCAGCGGCGCGCCCTCGAAATGCGCGTCCAACACCTCGCCGGCGGACTTGGTCATCAGGTCCATCAGGTCGCGGCGGCCGCGCAAGTCCAGATGCTTGAGACGCCTGGCCACCGCGTACGAACCCAACCAGTCCGCGAAGCCGATGCGGTCGGTGATGTTGGGCGGGGTCAGATGCACCAGCTCGCGCAGCACGCCGACGACGCGTTCGAGCATCGCGTTGTAATCGTCCCAGCGCGGCAGGTCGCGTTCCGAGAAGCGTGAGATCTCGCCCAGCGTGTGTTCGCCGCCAAAGCGGAAGGCATCGCCGCCCGGCAGCGGCAGGAAGTTGGCATAGGGGCGTTCGACCACGCGCAGGCCATGCTCGGCGAGGCGCAAGTCGCGGCCGACGGCATCGTCAAGCAGGCTGACCGTATAGCTCGCCACCGAGTTGCGGAAACCCGGATGAAACTCCTCGGTCACCGCCGCCCCACCGGCGATCGTGCGGCGTTCCAGCATCCGCACCTTCAGCCCGGCGGCGGCCAGATAGGCGGCGCACACCAGCCCGTTGTGGCCGGCGCCAAGGATCAGGACATCACTGCGATGCGGGTCGGTCATCGACATCAAAGAGGTTCACCAAGTGGGTGACGATCCTCGCACAAAACAAAACCCCCACATCGCTGTGGGGGTCCTGATGTTGCGATACCGCAGGTTGGGCTGGATCAGAAATCCATGCCACCCATGCCGCCCATGCCACCGGCGCCCGGCATCATCGGCTCGTCCTTCTTCGGCGCATCGGCCACCATCGCTTCGGTGGTGATCATCAGGCCGGCGATCGACGCGGCGTTCAGCAGCGCGGTGCGAGTCACCTTGGTCGGGTCCAGGATGCCGGCTTCGACCATGTCGACGAACTCGCCAGTCGCGGCGTTGTAGCCGAAGTTGCCCGAACCTTCCTTCACCTTGTTGACGATGACGGACGGCTCTTCACCGGCGTTGGTGACGATCTCGCGCAGCGGCGCTTCCATCGCGCGCAGGGCGACTTCGATGCCGTGGTTCTGGTCTTCGTTGGCACCCTTGAGGCCCTTGATCGCCGACACGGCGCGGATCAGCGCGACGCCGCCGCCCGGGACGATGCCTTCTTCCACCGCAGCGCGGGTGGCGTGCAGGGCATCTTCAACACGCGCCTTCTTTTCCTTCATCTCGACTTCGGTCGCGGCACCGACCTTGATCACGGCCACGCCGCCAGCCAGCTTGGCGACGCGCTCCTGCAGCTTCTCGCGGTCGTAGTCCGAAGAAGTCTCTTCGATCTGCGCCTTGATCTGCTTGATGCGGGCCTGGATAGCATCGGCTTCGCCGGCGCCGTCGATGATGGTGGTGTTTTCCTTGGTGACCTGCACCTTCTTGGCGCGGCCCAGGTCCTTGATGGTCGCCTTCTCCAGCGAGAGGCCGACTTCTTCGGAGATCACGGTGCCGCCGGTCAGGATGGCCATGTCTTCCAGCATCGCCTTGCGACGATCACCGAAGCCCGGCGCCTTGACCGCACACACCTTGACGATGCCGCGGATGGTGTTGACGACCAAGGTCGCCAGCGCCTCGCCTTCGACTTCCTCGGCGACGATCAAGAGCGGCTTGCCGGCCTTGGCCACGCCTTCCAGCACGGGCAGGAGGTCGCGCACGTTGGAGATCTTCTTGTCGTGCAGCAGGATGAACGGGTCATCCAGCTCGGCCGACATCGACTGCTGGTTGTTGACGAAGTACGGCGACAGGTAGCCGCGGTCGAACTGCATGCCTTCGACCACGTCCAGCTCGTTGTCCAGGCTGTTGCCTTCTTCAACGGTGATGACGCCTTCCTTGCCGACCTTCTTCATCGCATCGGCGATGATGTTGCCGATCGACTCGTCCGAGTTGGCCGAGATCGTGCCGACCTGGGCAATCGCCTTGTCGTCGGCGGTGGGCTTGCTGATCTTCTTCAGCTCGTCGATGGCATTGGTCACGGCCTTGTCGATGCCGCGCTTGAGATCCATCGGGTTCATGCCGGCGGCCACGCCCTTCATGCCTTCGCGGATCAGCGCGGCGGCGAGGACGGTCGCGGTGGTGGTGCCGTCACCGGCGTTGTCGGAGGTCTTGGAGGCGACTTCCTTCACCATCTGCGCGCCCATGTTCTCGAACGC
>JACSSF010000162.1 GCA_014879375.1 Lysobacteraceae bacterium | reverse complement strand
CAAGATCGGCATCATGCCGGGCCACATCCACATGCCGGGCAAGGTCGGCATCGTCTCGCGCAGCGGCACGCTCACCTATGAGGCGGTCAAGCAGACCACCGATGCCGGCCTCGGCCAGTCCACCTGCATTGGCATCGGCGGCGACCCGATCAACGGCACCAACTTCATCGACGCGCTGAAGCTGTTCCAGGAAGATCCGCAGACCGAAGGCATCATCATGGTTGGCGAGATCGGCGGCAGCGCCGAGGAAGAAGCCGCGGAGTACATCTCCAAGCACGTCACCAAGCCGGTGGTCGGTTTCATCGCGGGCGCCTCGGCGCCGAAGGGCAAGCGCATGGGTCATGCCGGTGCGATCGCATCGGGCGGCCAGGGCACGGCCGAAGGCAAGTTCGCCGCGATGGAAGCGGCCGGCGTGACCACGGTGAAGTCGCCGGGTGACCTCGGCGCGGCGATTGCCAAGCGCCTCGCCAAGTAAACTGGCCTCACCCGCAGCAGATCAAAGGGCCGCCGCGTGCGGCCCTTTGTTTTCGAGGACGATTTGATGTCGCAAACGCTCCGCATCGCGATGGCGCAGTTCGATTTCCCGGTCGGCGACGTGGCGGGCAACCGCGATCGCATCGCGCGAATGATCGCGGAGGCACGCGACGACTACGCAGCCGACATCGTGCTGTTCCCGGAGCTCGCGCTCAGCGGCTATCCGCCGGAAGACCTGCTGTACCGGCCTTCGTTCCTGCGTGCATGCGACATGGCAATGAACGAGCTGGCGAAGACGGTCGAGGGCATCGTCGCCGTGGTCGGGTGGCCGCAGGCGGCGGGCAGCGTGGTCTACAACGCCGCCAGCGTGTTGCGCGACCGCGGCATCGCGCAGACCTATCGCAAGCGCGAGCTGCCCAATTACGCGGTGTTCGACGAGCGTCGCTATTTCGATGTCGACCCCGATCGCGAGGACTGCGTGTTCCAGGTCAAGGACGTGCCGGTAGGCCTGTTGATCTGCGAGGACCTGTGGTTCGCCGAATCCGTCGCATCGACAGTGGCCGCAGGCGCCGAGCTGGTGCTGGTGCCGAATGCCTCGCCGTTCGAGCGCGACAAGCACGCGCAGCGCGATGCCTTGCTGGCGCAGCGTTGTCGCGAGACGGGCGTGGGCATCGCCTACCTCAACCTCGTCGGCGGGCAGGATGCGCTGGTCTTCGATGGGGCATCGGTGGTGTGCGATGCCGATGGCAGTGCATCGCCGGCGGCTGCGGCGTTCACCGACCAGTGGCTGGTGGTCGATTACGACGCGACATCGCGCAAGTTCCGGCCTGTGCAGTGGATGGACGATGGCGACGAGTCGCGCGATGCACTTGCCTGGCGCGCGATCGTCCGCGGCATCCGCGATTACTGCGGCAAGAATGGCTTCAAGAAGGTCTGGCTGGGCTTGTCGGGCGGCATCGATTCCTCGATGGTGATGGCGCTGGCGGTGGATGCGTTGGGCGCCGACAACGTCACTGCGGTGCGCATGCCGTCTCGCTACACCGCTGATCTGTCGAATGATCTCGCGCAGGAACAATGCGATGCGTTGGGCGTGAAGCTGATGACGCTGCCGATCGAGAAACCGTTCCAGGCGTATCTCGACACCTTGGCCGACACGTTCGCGGGTTCGCCCGTCGATACGACCGAGGAAAACCTGCAATCGCGCATCCGCGGCGCGATGCTGATGGCGCTGTCCAACAAGTTCGGCGGCTTGCTGCTGACCACCGGCAACAAGAGCGAGTACGCCGTCGGTTACGCGACGATCTACGGCGACATGTGCGGCGGCTACGCGCCGATCAAGGACTTGTACAAGACCGAGGTGTTCGCGCTCTCGCGCTGGCGCAACACCGTGGGGGGCGGCGAAGTGATCCCGAACGCGGTGATCGAGCGCCCACCGAGCGCGGAACTGCGCGACAACCAGAAGGACCAGGACTCCCTGCCGCCGTACGACGTGCTGGATGCGATCCTTTTCCGTTACGTGGACCAGGAGCAATCACGCGACGAGATCATCGCCGCCGGCTTCGACCAGGCCACGGTGGACAAGGTGGTGCGACTGGTGCGGATCAGCGAGTGGAAGCGGCACCAGGCCGCGCCGGGGCCCAAGGTGTCGCGGCGTGCGTTCGGGCGGGAGCGGCGTTACCCGATCACCAATGGCTGGCGCAGCTGAAAGCAGGCCCAAGGCGACATCGACCCACAAAAAAGCCGCCCCTGGGGCGGCTTCTTCTTGAACGATGCGGCGACGCTTACTTTTCGTCGCCGGTTTCACGCATCGGCACGCCTTCGCGCGCGAACGGGTTGAGGCGCTGGAAGACGGTGGGGTTCTTCGGCCAGCCACCCGTCAGCCACGGGTGGGTGGGATCGTTCGCGGCCAGCACGCGCTTGGCATCGTCGGCCAGCACCGTGTTGCCGAGGCGGGTATAGGTCTCGGCCAGTACGGCGACCGCATCGTTCTGGTATTCGCTTTGCGGGTAGGTTTCCAACAGGTACTTGGCGCGATCCGAGGCCGCGACCCAGGCGCCGCGGCGCAGGTAGTACACGGCGGTGTTGAGCTCGTGGCGGGCGAACTGGTTGCGCAGGAACACCATGCGCTGGCGCGCGTCATCGGCATAGCGGCTGTTGCCGAAGCGCTCTACCACGATGCCGAAGTCGCTGTAGGCCTGCATCGGCGCGGCAAGGTCGCGGCTCGCCATGTCGAGCGAGAACACACGCTGCAGGAAGACCGTGTTGCGGGCCTGGTTGGCAAGGCCGCGCAGGTAATACATGTACGGCACGTCCTTGTGGGTCGGGTAGGTGCGCAGGAAGCGGTCCACGCTGGACACGGCTTCATCGTTCTTGCCGGACTTGTACTGGGCGTAGGCGGTTTCCACCAACGCCTGCTCGGCATAGGGGCCGTACGGGTACTGGGCGATGAGGCGCTTGAAGGTCTCCTCGGCCGTGCCGTAGTTGCCGGATTCCATCTGCGCATGGGCCTTGTCGTAGAGCGTCTCGACCGGTTGCCCCTCGTTGTTGGCGTCCTTCTTGAACATCTTGCCCATGCGGGCACAGCCGGTGCCGGCGAGGGTGACGATCAGCAGCAAAAGCGCGATGCGGGCGAACGGGTGACGCGCGGTGAGGCGTGGGGACATGGGCTTGGCAGGGGAGGTCATGCGGAAGCGGTGATAATAGCCCAGCCGGCCCGGGCCCAGTCCGCGGAGCATGAATCCGGCGATAACGCCCGCCGAATGCAGATGCCCCCATGACCCCGAACCCGCCTGATTCCCATGCCTTGCACGCCGTGGTGCCCGCCGAAGCTGCCGGTCGCCGTTTCGATGCGGTGCTGGCCGAACTCTTCCCGGACTTCTCGCGCTCGCGCCTGGCCGGCTGGATCAAGTCCGGCGATGCCTTGCTGGACGGGCACGCCGTGCGCCCGCGCGATCCGGTCCGCGGCGGCGAAACGGTCAGCCTGAACGCCGAACTGGGCGTCGAGACCGAAGCGCTGCCGCAGGACATCCCGCTCGATGTTCTGTACGAGGACGACGCGGTCATCGTCATCAACAAGCCAGCGGGCCTGGTGGTGCATCCGGGCGCCGGCAATCCGGATGGCACGCTGGTCAACGCCTTGCTGTACCGCGACCCGACGCTCAAGACCCTGGCGCGCGCCGGCATCGTCCATCGGCTCGACAAGGACACCTCGGGGGTGATGGTCGTTGCCCGCACCTTGCCGGCGCAGACCAAGCTGGTGGAGATGCTGTCGGACCGCGACGTGCATCGTCAGTACCTGGCGATCGTCGCCGGGCCGATGGTTTCCGGCGGCACCGCCGATTTCCCCATCGATCGCCATCCGCGCGATCGCATCCGCATGGCCGTGCGCGAGGATGGCCGTGATGCCGTCACCCACTACCGCCTGCGCGAGCGCTTCCGCGCCCACACCGCGCTGGAGTGCCGCCTGGAAACCGGGCGCACCCACCAGATTCGCGTGCACATGCAGCATATCAAGCACCCGATCATCGGCGACTCGCTCTACGGCGGTGCATTGAAGCTGCCCAAGGGCGCGACCGAGGAGCTGGTCGACACGCTGCGCGGCTTCAAGCGCCAGGCCCTGCACGCCGAGGTGCTGGAATTCGAGCACCCGATCACCGGCGTGCCGGTGCGCGCCGAAGCGCCGATCCCCGATGACATGCAGGCGTTGATGAAGGTACTGCGCGATGACACCGTCGCCTTTGACCAGGCGCAGCGCCGATGAGCGATGCGCCGTGGATCCAGGCCGATTGGCCCGCGCCGCCCGGCGTGCGCGCGATCACGACGAAGCGCCTTGGCGCTGGGGTGTCGCAAGCCCCGTTTGACACCTTCAACCTGGGACTGCGCAGCGGGGACGATGCCGATGCGGTGACGGAAAACCGCCGGCAGCTGGCCGAGGCGCTGGCGCTGCCTGCCGCGCCGCATTGGCTGCAACAGGTGCACGGGGTCGGTGTCGTGCGGGTCGATGCCGCATCGTCAGCCACCGATGAACCGCAGGCCGATGCCGCCGTCACCGGCGTGCCGGGCGCGGTGCTCGCCATCCTGACCGCCGACTGCCTGCCCGTGGTGTTCGCCGCGCGCGATGGCAGCGAAATCGCCGCCGCCCATGCCGGCTGGCGCGGCCTCGCCGCAGGCGTGCTGGAGGCCACCGTGGCCGCGATGCGCACTGCGCCGCAGGACATCATCGTCTGGCTCGGGCCGGCGGCGGGACCCGGCGCCTACGAGATCGGTGCGGAAGTGCGCGAAGCCTTGGTCGCCCGCGACCCGGCCGCCGAATCCGCCTTCATCGCGACGCGACCGGGCCATTGGCGGGTGGATTTGTATGCACTGGCCCGGCAGCGTCTGGCCGGTATCGGCATCGATGCGACCCGCGTATTCGGCGGCGATCGCTGCACCATTGCCGAGGCGGATGATTTCTTCTCGCACCGCCGCGATGGACGCAGCGGCCGCATGGCCACCCTGGTCTGGATGGCCGAATGACGCCGACGCTGTTCCAGCGCCTGATGGGCGCCGAGTTCTATCACCTGAGTGACGAGGTCAAGGCATTGCATTCGCGCCGTGGACCTTACAGCTACAGCGGCGAATGCACGGTCGAGCGCGGCCGCAACCTGCTGGGCTGGATGGCCTGCGTGGTGATGCGCCTGCCGCCGCCGATGCAGGCGGCGCCGATCCGGGTCGATTTCGATGCGCAGGGCGCGCAGGAAAGCTGGCAGCGCAGTTTCAACGGTGCGCCGATGCGTTCCCGCCTGCGTTTCGACGGCGGCTTGCTGTTGGATCGGACCGGACCGGCGCGGTTTCGATTTCGCCTGTTCCGCATCGACAAGGAACTCTATTGGGTCGCCGAGCAAGTGAAGGTGTTCGGCCTCTTCGCGCTGCCCGAGCGCTGGCTGGACGGCGTGCGCTGCCGCGAATTCGCCGAGGATGGTCGTTATCGGTTCGAGGTCGAGGCGCGATTGCCGGTCTTCGGCCGTTTGCTTCGTTACGAGGGCTGGTTGGCGCCGGACGACCAGGCCGATCAGGGCTGAAGCGGATCGCCGCCGTCCAGTAGCCAGGCCAGCTTGCGCGCCTTGGGTTGTCGCTTGAGCGCGTGTTCCGCGCGCGAGGCGCTGGCGCGATCCGGATAGGCGCGGCTGCCCAGCACGCAGTCGGGCGGATGTGCGCGGGTATATCTGGCGCCGCGTCCGGCGGCATGTTCGCGAAAACGTCGTTCAAGATCGGTGGTGATGCCGGCGTACAGGCTGCCGTCGCGACAGCGCAGCAGGTACAGAAGCCAGCCTTCGTTCATCGCGGCGTCGCGGCCAATCGACTCATCAGTACCGCCGCGCGCTTGGCCTGGCGGGTCAGCGAATCCAGCTCGATGCTTTCGCCATCGGCATGTGCGTTGTCGCCGGCCACGCCCATGCCGGCCAGCCCGTCGACATCGGCGGCCACGAAGGAAATGTCGCCGGCGCCGCGCCGCAATGGATCCAGTTCGCCCATCTCGGGCAGACCCAGGTCGCGGTTGACCTGGTTGAGCTGCGCCAGCAGCGCGCGTGCGCCTTCGGTGGGCGGCATCGGCGGGTAGTGCTCCTCGATCTCGATGTCGGCGTCAGTGCCCGGCAGGTGGCGAGCGACGATCGCACGCATCTTGTCGCCGACGCGTTTGGTCTGCTCCACGCTCAATGTGCGGAAATCACCGCGCGCCAGTGCAATGGCGGGGACGATGTTGTCCTTGCCGCTGGCGGCCAGGCGTGACTTGCCGGCATCGAACGTGGCCTGTTCGCCGCCGCCGGCCAGACCGACGTTGAAGGTGAGGTTGGGCTCCGGCAGCTCGCTGCGAAAGGCGGCGATGATCCGCGCCAGCTCGAAGATCGCGCCATCGCCCAACGCTTCGGAAAAGATGCCGGAGCTGTGGCCGCTGCGGCCACGCACGGTCAGCGTCCAGGTGTTGGACGAACGCCGCGCGATCGAGCCCATGTCGCGGCCGTCCTGCTGCGCCAGGTTCTCGAAATCCAGTGCCACGTCGGCGCGCTTGCCGGCGGCGATCAGATCCGCGCGCGCGACGTCCACCGGCGTGCCGACTTCCTCCTCGTCGCCGGTCAGCACCACTTCGATGTCGGCATCGCGCAGGGTGCCGGCGGCCTGCATCGCGCGCAGCGCCAGCAGGATCACCGCCACGCCGCCCTTGTCGTCGCCGACGCCCGGGCCGATGGCGCGGCCGTTTTCGATGCGGAAGCCGGTGAACGGGTGGTCGGCCTCGAACACGGTGTCCAGATGGCCGATCAGCAGGAGG
>JACSSF010000161.1 GCA_014879375.1 Lysobacteraceae bacterium | reverse complement strand
GCCGATGGTGTTGTTGATCTTGTGCGCGCCGGTGTGGTTCAGGTCCTCGCGCTTGAGCAGGATGCGCGCGCCGCCGACTTCCCGCGACAGCCGCTCGGCGAAGTAGATCGGGCTGGGACGACCGACGTAATGCGCCAGGTCCTCGTCGAATTCGCGCTGAAAACCGGGATCGACACGCGCCGCGTCATAGGCCGCGGCGAGTTCCTGCAACGGGCCGATCAGCGTCTCGGCGACGAAACGGCCGCCGAAACGACCGAAATGGCCGTCGGCATCGGGATAGGCGTGGAAATCGACGATATCGTCAGCTGCCGCAATGACCGGGCGTTGGCCAGCGGTAGCCGGATTCGTGTTCGTTTTCGCAATCGGCACGGTGGACCTCGGCAACGAAGGCCCGCATTTTATCCCCATCCTTGATGCCGGGCGCCGATTCGATGCCCGAGGCGACATCCACCGCCCACGGCGCGACGCCGGTGACGAGGCCATGCACGTTGTCGGCATGCAGGCCGCCTGCCACCATCATCGGCTTGGTGTTGTCGGTCGGCAGTCGCTTCCAGTCGAACGTGCGGCCGCTGCCGCCCTGCTCGCCGCCGAGATGGCCGTCGAACAGGAACGCCGCTGCATGCGGGAAACGCCCATGCAGGGCGCGCATGTCGGCCTGCTCGCCGTCGTCGCCCATCGGGATCGCCTTGATGTAGGGGATGCCGAAACTGCGGCAGAACGCATCTTCCTCGTCGCCGTGGAACTGCAACGCGCTGGGCCGCAACAGGCGCACGATCTCGCGGACCTGCTCAGGCGGATTGTCGCGAAAGAGCGCCACCACGTTGACCAGCGGCGCCACCGCCTGGCGCAACGCGCGCGACTCCTCCACCTGCAACCGGCGCGGGCTGCCTTCGGCGAATACCAGGCCGATCGCGTCCACGCCCATCTCGCAGGCCAGGCGCACGTCGCCGGCGCGGGTCATGCCGCAGAACTTGATCCGGGTGCGTACCGAGGCGGTCTTCATGCGGTGCCCCTTGTGGTGACTTCCGCGGGCAGCTGCCACTGCGCGTCGTACATCGGATGCAGGAAGGTCAGCCCGCTGGCGGGTGCGGTGGGGCCAGCGACGGTGCGATCACGGCCGGCCAGCAGCTCGGCGATCCAGCCTGTGTTGCGTTCGCCCGCACCGACCGGGATCAGCGAACCGACGATGTTGCGCACCATGTGATGCAGGAAGGCATTCGCCTGGATTTCGACCGCGACCACATCCTCCGTTCTCACGACCTTGATCTCCTCGATTTCGCGGCGCGCATGCCGGGCCTGGCAATGCACGGTGCGAAACGCCGAGAAGTCGTGTTCGCCCACCAGCGCCTGCGCGGCTCCGTGCATCGATTCAACGTCCAATGGTCGCCGTTCCCAGGCCAAATAGGCACGCTGATAGGCCGGGCGCACTGAACGATTCAGGATTTCGTAGCGATAGCGCCGGGCACGTGCCGAAAAGCGTGCGCTGAATCCCATATCGACCGGCACGCACCAGCGCACGGCCATGTCCGGCGGCAGGTTGGAGGTGATGCCGAGCGTCCACGCGCGCTGGCTGCGCATTGCATCGCTGTCGAAGTGCACGACCTGACAGCGCGCATGCACGCCGGCATCGGTGCGGCCGGCGCAGACGGTCGCGGTCGCCGCGTTGGCAACATTGGAAATGGCATCTTCCAGGGTCTGCTGGAGCGTGGGCCCGGCGTCGCCCAAGCGCTGCCATCCCAGGTAGCGGCTGCCGTCGTATTCGATGCCGAGCGCGTGGCGCGTCATCGGCCGGCTTCCGTCACGGCGGGGAGCCGATCGAGCCCAGGACGCGACGCGCCTCGTCGGCGCTGGCGCCGTTTTCGTCGATCACGTCCTGCAATAGCTGGCGCGCGGTGGCTTCGTCTTCCAGTTCCAGATAGGTATGGGCCAGCGCGATGCGCTCGTCGTCGATGTCGATGGCGAGCGCTTCGGCGGCAGCGCTGATGTCGCTTGCCTGCCCGTCCGGTGCATCGAACACGCCCAGGCCCGGCGGCAACTCGCGCGGCATCGGCTCATTACGGATGCTGGGCACGGCGTCCGGGGTGACCGGCTTGGGCGACGCGACGAAACTCGGTGCGGTTTCGGATCGCGTCGGGGTCGCGGGCGGCAAGGTCACGTCGCCCGCGGCGGGGACGCCCATCCACGAGGGCTTGCGCAGGGTGGTTGATGCCGCTTCTTTCGCCGGTGTCGCCAAGGCCGACTGGGCAGCCGCATGCTCGGGCGGGAACAGATTGGCGTCGTCGCTCGGACGCGGCTTGGGGGCAGGCTTGGCCGTTGGCGGCGGCGCCTTGGCGAAGCTGGGTTCGGCGCCGTCCACGGCGACCGGGCGCCGACGTCGCGCCCACCACACGCCGAGGCCGATCAGCACCAGCAACGGCAGCCCGATCATCACCGCCGACATCCACACACTGCCCTGACTGGCGGGCGGCGGCGCGGCCGTCGAGGAGACCTGCTGGCGCTGCTGCAGCTGTTGCTGCGCGGCGGCCAGCTGGCTGTCCTTCATCTGCACCAGTTGCGCCTGTTGCTTCTGCAGGTTTTCCAGTTCGGTCACGCGTGACTTGAGTTCGGCGACTTCGGCATCGCGGGTGGCGATGGTTTCGCGCGCTTCCTGCAACTGCTGAGTCATTTCCGCATCTCCTTCCCCACCAGTGCCCGAGCGGATGCCGGCACCTGCCGTCGCACTCGCCGCTGCCGGCATGATTTCAAGGCGTGCATCGCGCACGCGGCG
Source organism: Lysobacteraceae bacterium (assembly GCA_014879375.1). Classification (GTDB taxonomy): domain Bacteria; phylum Pseudomonadota; class Gammaproteobacteria; order Xanthomonadales; family Xanthomonadaceae; genus Solilutibacter. The sequence goes on along the minus strand of JACSSF010000161.1, from coordinate 4,041 downwards.
CGACGCGGGCGCACGTGCGGGTGCCGCCGCCGCGATGTCACGCGCACTTGCCACATCGACGGCATCCGCGCGAGGACTGCGCGCACTGCGCCATCCCGCCAATTGTTCCTGCAGGGCCGCGGCGCTGCCGTCGCGTGTGGCCGCCGCGATCATGTCGGCGGCGGGCAGATCGAGGCTGGCGCCCCGGCGCAACAGGTTCGGATCGTTGTTGATGAAGGCGTCCGGGTTGGCGCTTAGCAAGGCAGCCATCACCGCGTTGATCGATTGCCCCGGAGCGCGCACCTGCGCGGCCAGGCCGGACAAGGTGTCGCCTGCCTGCACGATGCGGCGGGCGCTGCCTGCTGTCGCGGCAGCCGTGGCCGTGGCGACATGGGTCGTGGTCGCGACCGGGCTCGCTGGCGCGACCGGTGCGGCGGGAACAGGCGGCCGGGCTACGGGCGCCGGCGTCGCGGTCGGCGTTGGCTGCATGGGCTGGGCCGTCGGTGCCGGCGGCGGCAGTGGTTCGCTGCGCACGATGGTGTTGGATGGCGCGGCGACCGGCGCCTGGATCACCGGCTGGGTCGCGGCGGCGACGGCTTCCGGCTCGGCCAGCAGCACGGAGTATTCACGCACCAGGCGGCCGTCGCCCCAGTCGACCTCCAACAGGAAGGTCATCATCGGCATCGCCACCGGGCCGGGACTCGTGACCCGGATCAGCGGCTTGCCGGCAGCGTCATAGACCAGGGCGAAGCGCAGGTCCGAGACCATCTTGTCCGGCAGCGGCAGGCCTACGCGCAGGAAGGTCTCGGGCGCGGCCAGGCGCGCTTCCAGGTTTTCCAACTCGGCCGGATCGGCGGAGATCACCGGGATTTCCGCCAGCAACGGCTCGCCGAGCTTCGATTTCAGCTGCAACTGGCCCAGCCCGAGCGCCCATGCCGGCGCGGAAGCCAGCACGAGAAGCATCGTCAAGACAGTCGTTTGCAGGAGTTTCTTCATGATCGGCTGCAACTCTAGCGGCGTTCAGCCCCCGGAGGCAACGAGTTCGGCGATCTGTACCGCATTCAAGGCCGCGCCCTTGCGGATGTTGTCGGAGACGATCCACATATTGATGGCGGATGGATGCGAGGCGTCGTCGCGGATGCGGCCGACGTACACCGGGTCGTTGCCCGAGGCATGCGTGACCGGGGTCGGATAGCCGCCCGGTTTGTGCTCATCCACCACTTCCACGCCCGGCGCCTGCTCCAGCAGCGCGCGCACTTCATCGGCGCTGATCTTCTTGCGCGTCTCGACGTTCACCGCCTCCGAATGCCCATAGAACACCGGCACCCGCACCGCGGTCGGATTCACCTGGATGCTGTCGTCGCCAAGGATCTTGCGCGTCTCCCAGACCAGCTTCATCTCTTCCTTGGTATAGCCATTGTTCAGGAAGTCGTCGATCTGCGGGATCAGGTTGAACGCGATCTGGACCTGGAACTTCTTCGGCTCCGGCGACTGGAAGTTGAGCAGCTCGGCCGTCTGCCGGCCCAGTTCCTCCATCCCGCTGCGCCCCGCGCCCGAGGTCGACTGATACGTCGCCACGTTGATCCGACTGATGCCGGCGGCGTCATAAATGGGTTTCAGCGCCACCACCATCTGCATCGTCGAGCAGTTGGGATTGGCGATGATGCCGCGTGGCCGGTTTTTCGCCGCCTCCGGGTTCACCTCGCTGACCACCAGCGGCACGTCGTCGTCGTAGCGGAAGGCCGAGGAGTTGTCGATCACCACCGCGCCCGCTGCCGCGAACTTCGGCGCGTATTCCCTGGAGATGTCGCTGCCCGCCGAGAACAGCGCGATATCCACGCCGGTTAGGTCGAACGTCGCCAGGTCCAGCACATCGATGTCATCGATGCCGTATTTCACTTCCGTGCCGGCAGATCGCTCACTCGCCAGCGCAATCACTTCGCTGGCCGGGAACTTGCGCTCGGCCAGGATCGACAACATCGCCTCGCCGACCGCGCCGGTGGCGCCGACCACGGCGACCTTCAGTTTCTTGCTGCTCATCGTGTCTTCTCAGGGAATTCGAGGGGAAACATCGCCGACATCGCCGCATTGCGCGCGATGCCGGAGGGCCTGGTCCATCAGCACCAGCGCCATCATCGCCTCGCAGATGGGCGTGGCGCGGATGCCGACGCATGGATCGTGACGACCGGTGGTGACGATCTCGACTTCATTGCCATCGACATCCAGCGTGGATGCAGGCAAACGAAGGCTCGACGTCGGCTTGAACGCGATGCTGGCGCGGATCGGCTGGCCGGTGGAAATGCCGCCGAGGATGCCGCCCGCGTGGTTGCTGCCGAAGCCCTCCGCGCGCATCAGGTCACGGTGCTGGCTGCCGCGCTGCGCGACGGCATCGAAACCGTCGCCGATCTCGACGCCCTTCACCGCGTTGATCGAGAGCATCGCCGCACCGAGTTCGGCCGAGAGCTTGCCGTACACCGGCTCGCCCCAGCCGGGCGGCACGTCGGTCGCTTCCACCACCACCTTCGCCCCGACCGAATCGCCGGACTTGCGCAGCGCATCCATGAAGGCTTCCAGCTCGCCTACTTGCGCCGCATCGGGCCAGAAGAAGGGGTTGGATTCGATGACGTCCGCATCGAATCCATTCGGCACCACATCGCCGATCTGTGCCAACCAGCCTTGCACGCGAACGCCATGACGATCAGCCAGCCATTTCTTGGCGATGACGCCGGCAGCGACGCGCATCGTGGTTTCGCGCGCACTGCTGCGCCCGCCGCCGCGTGGATCGCGCAGGCCGTACTTCTGCCAATAGGTGTAGTCCGCATGGCCCGGACGGAACTGCCGGGCGATGGCGCCGTAATCCTTGCTGCGCGCATCGGTGTTGCGGATCAGCAGCGCGATCGGCGTGCCGGTGGTGACGCCTTCATACACCCCGGACAGGATCTCGACTTCATCGGCCTCATGGCGCTGCGAGGTGTGGCGGCTGCGACCGGTCGCGCGGCGTTCGAGGTCGCGCACGAAATCCTCCGGCGCGATGGCAATGCCCGGCGGGCACCCGTCGATCACGCAGCCGATGGCCGGCCCGTGCGATTCGCCGAAGGTGGTGACCCGGAGCAGTTGCCCGAAGGTGTTCATTCGCGTGCGGCGGCCAGCTCGGCGATGCGCGCGTGATGCGTAACCAGATCCGCGCGCTCGGCGACGAAGATGCCCATCTGCCCCACCTTGAACTCGATCCACGCCAGCGGCAGCTCCGGCAGCAGTTCGCTGAGCGCATGCTCGGCCTCGCCCACTTCGCAGATCAGCAGACCGTCGTCGGTCAGGTGATCCGGTGCGTCGCGCAGGATGCGCAGCGCGAGATCCAAGCCGTCATCGCCGGCGCGCAGGCCGAGTTCCGGCTCGTGCGCGTATTCGGGCGGCAGCGCGTCGGTTTCCGCATGGGTGACATACGGCGGATTGGTGACGATGAGCTCGTACTTCTCGCCATTGACGGCGCTGAAGAGGTCCGACTCGAGCAGACGCACGTTGTCGGCCATCAGGCGCGTCTTGTTTTCCTCGGCAAGCGACAAAGCCTCGGGGCTGATGTCGACGCCATCGACCTGCCAGTTCGGGTTGTAATGCGCCATCGCGATGGCGATGCAGCCTGAACCCGTGCAGATGTCCAGCGCGCGATGCACCTCGCGGCCGCCCAGCCACGGCTCGAAGCCGGATTCGATGAGTTCGGCGATCGGCGAACGCGGCACCAGCGCACGTTCGTCGCTCTTGAACGACAGGCCGGCGAACCACGCTTCCCCGGTCAGGTAGGCGGCGGGAATGCGCTCCTCGATGCGGCGACGGAACAGTTCGAGGATTTCGGCCTTCTCGTCCGCGGTCAGGCGCGACTGGCCATAGACCGGCGACAAATCGTGCGGCATGTGCAGCGCGTGCAGGACCAGTTGGGTCGCCTCGTCGATGGCGTTGTCGAAGCTGTGGCCGAAAGTCAGCCCGGCGGCGTTGAAGCGGCTGGCGCCGTAGCGGATGAAATCGATCAGGGTGCGCAGCTCGCGCGCGGCATCGGGGTTCACGGTG
>JACSSF010000109.1 GCA_014879375.1 Lysobacteraceae bacterium | reverse complement strand
CGAGTTCGACCTCGGCACGGTGATGGATGGCGAGGCCGAGGAGCACATCGCCGAGGTCGCGCGCGTGCTGTCGCGCTACGTGGATCTGATCGGCGTGCGCGCCTTCCCGAAGTTCGTCGACTGGTTGATCGATCGGCAGGATCGCGTGCTGAACGGCTTCGCCAAATATTCGACCGTGCCGGTGATCAACATGGAGACGATCACCCATCCTTGCCAGGAGCTCGCGCACGCGCTGGCACTGCAGGAGCACTTCGGCACCGAGGACCTGCGCGGCAAGAAGTACGTGCTGACCTGGACCTATCACCCGAAGGCGCTCAACACTGCGGTCGCCAACTCGGCACTGACCATCGCCACCCGCATGGGCATGGACGTGACGCTGCTGTGCCCGACCGAGGACTATCTCCTCGACGAGCGTTACATGGACTGGGGGAGGCAGAACGTCGCCGAGAACGGCGGTTCGCTCACCGTCAGCCATGACATCAACAGCGCCTATCGCGATGCCGACGTGGTCTACGCCAAGAGCTGGGGCGCGCTGCCGTACTTCGGCCAGTGGGAGAACGAGAAACCCGTTCGTGACCAGTTCAAGCACTTCATCGTCGATGAGGAAAAGATGGGCCTGACCAATAACGGCGTGTTCTCGCACTGCCTGCCGTTGCGCCGCAACGTGAAGGCGACCGATGGCGTGATGGATTCACCCAATTGCATCGCCATCGACGAGGCCGAGAACCGCCTGCACGTGCAAAAGGCAGTGATGGCCGTGCTTGCCCGCCAGAACGACTGATACAGCATCGAACACTAGGAATCGACATGAGCAACTTGAACGAAAGCCGCGACATCGTGCTGGCGTTTTCCGGCGGCCTGGACACCAGCTTCTGTGTGCCGTACCTGAAGGAGCGCGGCTGGAACGTGCATACCGTGTTCGCCGACACCGGCGGCGTGGATGCCGAGGAGCGTGCCTTCATCGAAGCGCGCGCGGCGGAACTCGGCGTCGCATCGCATGTGACCGTCGATGGCGGCCCGGCGATATGGGAAGGCTTCGTCAAGCCGTTCGTGTGGGCGGGCGAAGGTTACCAGGGCCAATATCCCTTGCTGGTGTCGGATCGCTATCTGATCGTCGATGCCGCACTCGCGCGGGCGCATGCGCTCGGCACCAACGCGATCGCGCATGGTTGCACCGGCATGGGCAACGACCAGGTGCGCTTCGATCTGGCGGTGAAGGCGAGCGGCGATTACCGCATCGTCGCGCCGATCCGCGAAATCCAGAAGGAACACACGCAGACGCGTGCCTACGAACAGCAGTATCTGGAGGCGCGCGGTTTCGGCGTGCGTGCCAAGCAGCAGCAATACACCATCAACGAGAACCTGCTGGGCGTGACGCTCTCGGGTGGCGAGATCGACCATTGGCAGGCGCCGCGCGAGGAAGCGCGCGGCTGGTGCAAGCCGCGCAGCGAGTGGCCGGATGCACCGATGCAGGTCACGATCAAGTTCATCGAGGGCGAGGCCGTGGCCGTCGATGGCGAGGCGCTGCCCGGCGACAAGCTGCTGGCCATGCTCAATGCCTTGTTCGCCGCGTATGGCGTGGGCCGCGGCATGTACACGGGTGACACCACCATCGGCCTCAAGGGCCGCATCGTGTATGAAGCGCCGGGCCTGATCGCGCTGCTCACCGCGCATCGCGCGCTGGAAGAAGCCGTGCTCACCAAGCTGCAGAACCGCTTCAAGCCCGAGGTGGCGCGCAAGTGGGTGGAGCTGGTCTATGAAGGCTTTTATCAGGACCCGCTGAAGACCGATCTCGAGGCCTTCCTGCAATCGAGCCAGCGGATGGTCAGCGGCGAAGTGGTGCTGCAAACCAGCGGCGCGCGCGTGGACGCGGTGGCCGTGCGTTCGCCACACATCCTCAACGCCAAGGGCGCGACCTACGCACAATCGGCGGACTGGGGCGTGGAGGAAGCCGAGGGCTTCATCAAGTTGTTCGGCATGAGCAGCACGCTCTGGGCCGAAGTGAATTCGGAACACTGATGCTGGACGACGTTCTTAAGCATCTGGCGGCACTGGTGTCCTTCGACACCCGCAACCCGCCGCGCGCGATTCCGGCAGAAGGCGGGTTGTTCGGCTATGTGCGCGCGCAGCTGCCCGATTTCCACGTGGAAGTCACCGATCATGGCGATGGCGCGGTGTCGTTGTTGGCCGTGCGCGGTCAGCCGCGTGTGCTGCTCAACGTGCACATGGACACCGTGCCGGATTCGCCAGCGTGGACGGCCGATCCATTCACGCTGCGGGTGCAGGGTGATCGGGCGATTGGCCTCGGCGCCTGTGACATCAAGGGCGCCGCGGCGGGTTTGCTGGCCGTCGCGCGATCCACGCCGGGCGATCTGGCATTGCTCTTCAGCAGTGACGAGGAAGCCAATGATCCGCGTTGCATCGCGGCTTTCCTGGCGCGCGATCACGGTTTCACCGATGTCGTGGTCGCAGAGCCGACGCGTTGCGAGGCTGTGCTCGCGCATCGCGGCATCAGCGCGGTGCGCATGCAGTTCCACGGTGCGGCGGGGCATGCCTCCGGCGCACAAGCGATGCAAGCCAGTGCCCTGCATCAGGCGATGCGCTGGGGCGTGCGCTCGCTGGAGCATGTGGATGCACATGCCGCGCAGGAATTCGGTGGACTAAAGGGCCTGCGTTTCAACATCGGGCGTGTCGAGGGCGGCATCAAGGCGAATGTCATCGCCCCGCAGGCCGAAGTGCGCTTCGGTTTCCGCCCGTTGCCGTCGCAGTCGATGGATGAACTGCACGATCAGTTCCGCGGCTTTGCCGACGCAGGCACCGATTACGAGGAAACCTTCCGCGGGCCGTCGCTACCCGCAGGCGACGCACGCGATGCGGAAAACCGCCGCCGCGATGCTGAAACCCTCGCCGAATCCCTGCAGTTGCCAGTGGGCGGTGCGGTCGATTTCTGGACCGAGGCCTCGCTGTTCTCACAGGCCGGGCTGAACGCGATTGTCTATGGCCCGGGCGACATCGCGCAGGCCCATACCGCCGACGAATGGGTGGCGCTGGAGCAACTGCAGCGCTACGCCGACTCCATCCAACGCATCGTTTCGACATCGCAGCAATGAACCTTCGACACACCGACAAAAGCGTGCATGACCCGCAGACGCGGCAGACCATCGTGCGCCTGCTCTCCAGCATGGGCGGCGCCAAAGAGATCAACCAGTACCTGAAGCGCTATTCGCAACTGGAGGCCGCGCGCTTCGCCGTGGTCAAGGTGGGCGGCGCGGTGCTGCGCGATGATCTGGAAGCACTGACATCGTCACTCGCCTTCCTGCAGGACGTGGGCCTGACGCCCATCGTCATCCACGGGGCGGGGCCGCAACTGGACGAGGCGATCGCCGCGGCCGGCATCGAGAAGCAGACCGTCGACGGTCTGCGGGTGACCCGAGTGGACACGCTCGCGATCGTGCGCAAGGTGATGCAGGCGCAGAATCTTGCCTTGGTCGAAGCCTTGCAGGCGCGGGATGCGCGCGCGACATCGATCGTGTCCGGCGTGTTCGAAGCGGACATGATGGATGAGGCCATCTTCGGTTTGGTCGGCGAAGTCGCCCGTGTGGAACTCGCGCCGATCCGCGCCAGTCTGCAGGCGGGCTCCATTCCGGTGATCGCGAGCCTGGGCGAAACCGCGGGCGGCCAGATCGTCAACGTCAATGCCGACTACGCCGCCAACGCATTGGTGCGCGAGTTGCAGCCGGACAAAATCGTGTTCCTCACCGGGACCGGCGGCCTGCTGGACGAGCGCGGCAAGGTGATCGATTCGATCAATCTGTCCACCGACTTTGAGCGCCTGATGCAGGCGCCCTGGGTCAACGGCGGCATGCGGGTCAAGCTGGAGCAGATCAAGGCATTGCTCGATAGCGTGCCGCTGTCGTCATCGGTGTCGATCACGCGTCCCGGCGAGCTTGCCAAGGAGCTGTTCACCCACAAGGGGTCGGGCACGCTGGTGCGCCGGGGCGAGCGCGTGCTACGCGTCGAGTCGTGGGAAGGGCTGGACCTGGCGCGACTGCGCGGGCTGATCGAGTCCGCGTTCGGACGCAAGCTGCTGCCGGATTATTTCGAGCGCACCCCCTTGCTGCGTGCCTACGTCAGCGAGAATTATCGCGCTGCGGTGATCCTGAATCAGGATGGTCCGCAGCCTTATCTCGACAAATTCGCCGTGCTCGATGATGCGCAGGGCGAGGGCCTCGGGCGCGCGGTCTGGGAGCTGATGCGTGCGGAAACGCCAGCGTTGTACTGGCGTTCGCGTCGCTACAACCCGGTCAATCTCTTCTACGATGCCGAGGCCGATGGCAGCTTCCGCCGCCAACCGTGGAAGGCGTACTGGTTCGGGCTGGAGGATTTCGATGCGATCCGCCTTTGCGTCGAGGATGCGCTCGCGCGCCCGGCCAGCCTGGAGGAGCCGGCATGAAACGGATCGGCCTGGTCGGCGCGCGTGGCTATGTAGGCGAAGAGCTGATCAGGCTGATCGATGCGCACCCATCGATGATCCTCGGTTTCGTCTCTTCGCGCGAGCGTGACGGCGATCGCGTGGCCGATCATGTCGCCGGCATCGATGGCGACCTTCGCTATCGCAACATCGCCCATGACGAGCTGGCGAATGAAGACGTGGATGCTTACGTGTTGGCGTTGCCGAACGGCAAGGCAGCGCTGTGTGTCGGCAACATCCAGACGCGCAGTGATGCGCCGGTCATCGTCGATCTCTCGGCCGATTACCGTTTCGATGACGGGTGGTTCTACGGTCTGCCGGAGCTCAACCGAAGCCAGTACCAAGGGCAACGGCGCATCAGCAATCCAGGCTGCTATGCCAGCGCGATGCAGTTCGCCATCGCGCCGATGCGTGGCCGTCTGGCGGCGCCGGTGCAATGCTTCGGCGTATCGGGCTGGTCGGGTGCCGGCACCACGCCAAGCGACAAGAACAATCCGGACCTCCTGCGCGACAACCTGATGCCATACGCACTCACGGATCACCTGCACGAGCGTGAAGTCACCCGGCATTGCGCGCAGGTGGAGTTCATGCCGCACGTCGCGCCGCATTTTCGCGGCCTGTCGGTGACGGCCAACCTGCATCTGGATGAACCGATCACGCTGGATGAAGCGAGGCAGGTCTATCGCGGCTTCTATGCCGACGAACCGCTGGTGAAGGTGAGCGACGAGGCGCCATGGACTTCCGGCATTGCCGGGCGGCACCACGCCGAAGTCGGCGGTTTCACCTTGTCCGCCGATGGTCGCCGCCTGGTGGTGGCGAGCGTGCTCGACAATCTGCTCAAGGGCGCGGCCACCCAGGCGATGCAGAATCTCAACCTCGCCTTCGGTTTCGACGAGCTGGAAGGCATCCAGGCAGGGGGCAGGGCATGAGCAAGTTGCTGTGGCAGAAACAGGGCGTGGCGATCGATGCCGACATCCAGGCATTCCTTGCCGGCGATGACGTCATCCTGGATCGCGAGTTCATCGCCTATGACATCCGCGCCAGTCGCGCACATGCCGAGGGCCTGCAACGCATCGGCATACTCACCCGCGAAGAGCTTGACGGAATCACCCGCGAACTGGACGTGCTGGCCGATGACGTGGCGAGCGGCGCTTTCGTGTTGGACGCGCGCTGGGAGGACATGCATTCCGCCATCGAGGATCGCCTGACCGAACGCCTGGGTGATGCCGGCAAGAAGATACACACCGGTCGCAGTCGCAATGATCAGGTGTTGGTTGCCACGCGCCTGTGGCTGAAGGACCGGCTCGATGAAGTGGCCACGTTGTGCATCGCCGTGGCGGGCATCGCGCTTGAACGCGCGCAAGCCGAGCGCGACCTGCCGATGCCGGGCTACACGCATCTGCAGCGCGCGGTGGTATCCAGTGCGGGCATGTGGTGGGCAGGCTGGGCCGAAGCCTTCATCGACAACGCACAACGTGCACGCGCGACCCGCGATTGGGTGGATGCCAATCCCTTGGGTACTGCTGCCGGTTACGGCGTCAACCTGCCACTGGATCGCGATCACACCACGGCGGCGCTCGGCTTCGCGCGCATGCAAGTGTCACCGCTGTATGCCCAGCTCTCACGCGGCAAGTTCGAGCTGGCGGCGCTCGAGTCGTTGGGCAGCGCGATGCTGGACCTGCGCCGCATCGCATGGGATCTCAGCCTTTTCACCAGCGCGGAATTTAGTTTCGTGTCGCTGCCGGCGCAGTACACCACCGGCAGCTCGATCATGCCGAACAAGCGCAATCCGGACGTCATCGAACTGATGCGAGCAGCCTATGCCAGCGTCGCGGCCGCGAAAGTGGAAATCGAGCAGCTGATGTCGCTGCCTTCGGGCTATCACCGCGACCTGCAATTCGGCAAGGGCGGCTTGGTGCATGGCTTCCTGCGCGGGCTCGGTGCGTTGAGGCTGTTGCCGGCCTTGCTGCAGGCACTCGAGTGGAAGCCGGCGCGCATGCGCGCCGCGCTGGAGCCTTCCATGTATGCGACCGACCTCGCCGTCGATCTCGCCCGGCAAGGCATGCCCTTCCGTGACGCCTATCGCGAGGCGGCCAATCCGCAACGCTGGGCCGAGGGTGATCCATCTGCCAGCCTGGCTGCGCGGGTATCGCCCGGCGGTGCGGGGAACGACGGCCTGCAGATACTGCAAGAAAGGCTTGCCGACCTAGCCTCAAGGGCAGGGTGACCGCCTGATCTCACGCTGATGCCGATCACGGCATCGGTGATGCCACGAAAAAACCGCCTTTCGGCGGTTTCATCGCAAATCATTGATTTGATTGGTCGGGGAGACAGGATTCGAAC
>JACSSF010000095.1 GCA_014879375.1 Lysobacteraceae bacterium | reverse complement strand
GTCGTAGGTGAAGCAGCCGGTTTCCTTGGGCAGCTTGGCGATGTCGATGCAGGGCTGGCCCAGGGTCGGCTGCAGCACGGGCATGGAAAGGGTCTTGTCGCCGGCGGTCAGGCTGACGTCTTTGAGGTCGGACATGCAAACTCTCCTCGATGGGCGGCCATGGCGCGCATGCGCGCTGGCGGTCGGTTGACGCAACGCAGCATTATCGCATACCGGACCGGACGGTCGCGAGCCGACGAAAGTCCAATACCCGGGCCGGACACGAAAACGGCCGCCCCTGGGGCGGCCGTCGTCACGCTACCAGTCGTCCCCGCGGAACGACCACCAGCGGCGCTTACTTGGCGTAGCGCTTCTTGAACTTGTCGATGCGGCCGGCCGTGTCCACGACGCGGTTCTGGCCGGTGTAGAACGGATGCGAGGCGGAGGAGATTTCCACCTTGACGAGCGGATACTCGTTGCCGTCTTCCCACTTCACGGTTTCCTTGCTGGCAAGGGTGGAGCGGGTCAGGAACTTGAAGTCCGAGGTGACGTCGTGGAACACGACTTTGCGGTAATCGGGATGGATGTCGGCCTTCATGGCGGCACCAGAAAAATGGATTGAGCCGGGCATTATAGCGGCCTGTTGGCCGCCCGCGCAACTGCGGCCGGGACCGGGTCCAGCCGCCTCAGATTGCCGCCAGCGCCCGCGCCACCCGGGCCTCGAACGCCGCCTGGTCGTAGCGCAACAGGATGCGGGCATTGGCCGGGCGCGGATCCAGGCCTTGCCAGTCCACCAGGGTGACGCCACGGGCCGGGCCATCCAGCGACACGCTGAGGCGATGACTGGCGGTTTCGGCCCCTTCCGGCGCCAGCGCGAACGCCATCGCCAGCGAATCCGCGCTGTGCCAGCGCTCGCCGCGCCGCTCACCCGACCAGGCGCGGGTCTTGCGCGAGATCGCATCGTAGAAACGCGCGCACTCGGCGTCCGCCGCGCACCACGCATCGACATCCACGTGCAGGAAGCCATGCGCCAGCGTCGCCTCCCAATCGGCGAGGTCGAAGGTCTCGAACGCCTCGAACACGATGTGCGCGGCCTCGGGGTCGAAATGCGTATTGAACTCGGCGAACGGGGTGATGTTGCCGCGGGCGTTCACCGCGCCGCCCATCACCACCAGACGCGCGACGCGCGAAGGCAGGGTCGGATCCAGCTTGAGCGCCAGCGCCACGTTGGTCAGCGGACCGAGCGCGACCAGCAGCAAGCGGCCTGCATGCTCATGCGAGAGGCGGATGATCGCCTGCACGGCGTGCTCCGCTTCGGCAGCCCGCGCGGCCTGCGTGTAGCCAATGTCGCCGAAACCGTCCGCGCCATGCACGTCGGCGGCATCGGGCGCCGGATGCAGCAAGGGCTCGGCGCAGCCTGCGAACACCGGGATGTCGCCTCGCCCCGCCACTTCGCACAACTTCAACGCGTTGGCGACGGTGTGCTTGAGCCCGACATTGCCCGCCACGATGGTCAGCCCGATGACTTCATGCGCCAAGTCATCGAAGGCCATCAGGATGGCGAGGGCATCGTCCACGCCCGGGTCGGTATCGATCAGCAAAGGGATGCGGTTGTCGCTCATTATTCAAGGGCTTCCTAGATTCAGGGGTTTCCTAGTCGGGCCAGTTCGATGGCCGCCGTGATCGCCGAGCGTGCCTGCGGGCTGTTCTTCCAGCAACTGCTGCCGGTCAGCGCGGCGCCGCCGGATAGCACGTGCCCCGCATCGGCCTTGGCCAAGCGCGCGAACGAGGCGAACCCCATCTGCTCCAGCCTCGCCACGACCGTCGGGCCCACGCCCTTCAGCTTCAACAAGGCTTCGCGTTCACTTGGTGGGAATTTCGTAACGCCTGGATTCATCGTGTTCCGATTGTAGGGGCAAGCGATGGCCTCAGGCCGATGCGTAGCGTGCCGCACCGCCGACCCAGCGCTCAACGATGCGATCGACCAGCTCCGGTGAATCCGCGAGCAACGCATCCGCCATCCGTTGCACGCGCGGCAGCAGGTCGGCGTCACGCGACAGGTCGGCGATGCGGAATTCGGCCAGGCCCGTTTGTCGCGTGCCCAGCAGCTCGCCCGGGCCACGCAGTTGCAGGTCTTTCTCGGCGATGACGAAGCCGTCGCTTGTCTGGCGCAATGTGTCCAATCGCTCGCGTGCGATCGCGCCCAGCGGTGGCTGGTACAGCAGCACGCAACTCGATTCCGCGCTGCCCCGCCCCACCCGCCCGCGTAACTGGTGCAGCTGCGCGAGGCCCAGGCGCTCGGCGTTCTCGATGATCATCAACGACGCATTGGGCACGTCCACGCCGACCTCGATCACCGTCGTCGCGACCAGCAAATCCAGCTCGCCGGTCTTGAACGCCGCCATCGCCGACTGCTTTTCCTTCGGCTTCATCCGCCCATGGACCAGGCCAATGCGGATGTCGGGCATCGCGTCACGCAGGCTCTCGAACGTGGTTTGCGCAGCCTGCGCTTCGATCCGCGCGGCGCCGTCTTCCTGTTCCTCGATCAGCGTGCAGACCCAATACGCCTGTCGCCCTTCGGCAATCGCGGCGCGGATGCGCTCGACCAGCTGCGGGCGACGCTCGGCGGAGATCGCCACGGTCTGCACCGGCGTGCGCCCGGGCGGCAATTCGTCGATGACGGAGACATCCAGATCCGCATAGGCGGCCATCGCCAGCGTGCGCGGGATCGGCGTCGCGGTCATCACCAGCTGATGTGGCACGCGACCTTGGGCGCCACCCTTGTCGCGCAGCGCGAGTCGCTGCTGCACGCCGAAGCGATGTTGTTCGTCGATGATGGCGAGCGCCAGGTCGTGGAAATCGACGCCTTCCTGCATCAATGCATGGGTGCCGACGACCAGCTGCGCTTCGCCACTGGCGATATCCGCCAAGACGGTCTCGCGCGCCTTGCCGGTGACCTTGCCGGCCAGCCAGGCGATGCGGATGCCGAGCGGCGCCAGCCATCCCTGCAAGGTGTTGGCATGCTGCTCGGCCAGCAGTTCGGTCGGCGCCATCAACGCGGCCTGTCGGCCCGCGTCGAGCGCGCGCAGCGCAGCCAGCGCGGCGACCACCGTCTTGCCGGAACCGACATCACCCTGCACCAGTCGCAACATCGGGACGGGTCGCGACAGATCGCGCTGCACCTCATCGAATACTCGCGACTGCGCATCGGTGAGCTTGAACGGCAGCGCCGTGAGCAGTTTCGCCACGCCCTGCCCGCGTGCAGGCAACGGCGAGGCCGCATGCGCCTGCAGGCTGATGCGCTGGCGACGCAACGACAAGTGGTGGGCCAGCATTTCCTCGAGTGCGAGTCGCCGTTGCGCGGGATGCCGCCCTGCCTGCAGCAAGCCCAGATCCACATCGATTGGTGGCTTGTGCAGCGTCAGTACCGCGTCGCGCAGGCTGGGCAGGCCAAGTTCCGCCAGCCACTCGCCGGGCAGCAGCTCCAGCGTATCGTCGCCCGGCAGGGCCTCCAACGCGCGTTCGACCAGCTTGCGCAACGTTTGTGGGCCGATGCCTTCGATGGCCGGATACACCGGCGCGAGCGCATCATCCAGCGCGACCTCCTCATCACCCAATACGCGATAACTCGGATGCACCATCTCCAGGCCCAGCTGGCCCGGACGCGGCGCGCCGTACGCACGCAGGCGGGCGCCGGCGCGAAACGCATTCGCCTGCTGGCCGCGAAAATGGAAGAAACGCAGGGTCAGCGTGCCGCGTGAATCGTCGGCGACGGCGACCTTCAGCATCGGGCGGAAACGGAACGCGGTTTCGGTGGCAAGGATGCGGCCCTCGACTTGCGCGGCGATGCCCGGCTGCAACATCGCAATCGGCGTCAGTCGTGTGCGATCCTCGTATTCGCGCGGCAGCCAGAGCCACAGGTCGCGCAGCCGCGTGAGGCCGCGGGCGGCGAGTTTCTCGGCGCTTTGCGGGCCGATGCCGCGCATCGCCGAGAGCGGCGTTTCACCGCCTTCGATCGCGGGCGCGGGACGGGCCTTGCGCGCCACTCGGGCTTACGGCAACACCAGGATGGCGTCGACCTCGAACATCACGCCCTTGGGCAGGCCCGATACCTCGATGGTCGAGCGCGCCGGATACGGGGCGCTGAAGTATTCGCTCATCACCGCGTTGACCGTGGCGAACTGCGACAGGTCGGTGAGGTACAGGCCGAGGCGCTGCACATCGTCGAGCGTGCCGCCGGCGGTCTCGCACACGGCCTTCAGGTTGTCGAAGGCGCGGCGCGCCTGCGCGTCGATGCCACCGGCGACCACATCGCCCGTGGCCGGGTCGAGCGGGATCTGACCGGACAGGAACACGGTCTGGCCGGCGCGCACCGCCTGCGAATAGGGGCCGATGGCGGCGGGGGCGCGGTCGGTCTGGATGGGCTGGCGCGGCATCGGGCATCTCCTCGAATGGATGCCCCATTCTACGGCGCGATCAGAGCCGCTCCACCCCGTGCACCACGCCAAGGCGACGCACGCGGCGGATCACTTCGTCCAGGTGCCCGGTGTCGTGCACCTCGATGCCGAAACGGATCACCGACACGCTGCCGTCGCGCTCCAGGTAATCGACGCTGTCGATATTGGATTCCGCCTGCGCGATCGCCGCCGCCACCTGCGCCAGCACGCCGGGTCGATTGTCCACCTCCACCCGCAGGCTGGTCGCATAGTCACCGGACACGTCCGGGTCCCAGCCGACATCAACCCAGCGTTCGGGCGCGCGACGGTAATCGGGCAGGTTGGGACAGCTCATGCGATGCACGACCACGCCCTTGCCGGTGGTGTGGAAACCCATGATGGGATCGCCCGGGATCGGCTGGCAGCACTGCGCGAAACTGATCACGCCCCGCTCCGCGCCGGTGATCAGGATGCGGTCCTTGCCGTGCGCGACCGCCTCGTGCGGCTGCCCGCGCCCCGCGCCAGCCTCGCCTTCCTCCCTGCCGGCTAGGTGTTGCGCCACCAGTGCCGGCATCCGGTTGCCCAGTGCGATGTCGGCCAGCAGGGCTTCCAGGCGCGGGTAGCGCTGCTCGGCGAGGTATTTGTCCAGCCGCCCCTGGGGCAGCTTCTCGATGCTGAATTCGTGCGTCTCCAGCGCCGACTCCAGCATCCGCAGGCCCAACTGCACCGCGTCCTCGTGGCCGATCTGCTTGAGCTGCTGACGGATCGCGGTACGTGCCTTGCCGGAGACGACGAACTCCAGCCACTGCGGTTTCGGGCTGGAGGTCTTCGCCGTGACGATCTCCACCGTCTGTCCGCTCGTCAGCTTGCTGCGCAGCGGCACCAGCTTGCCGTCCACCCGCGCGGTCACCGCGTGGTTGCCGACATCGGTATGCACCGCGTAGGCGAAGTCGAGCGCGGTCGCATTGCGCGGCAGCGACAGGATGCGGCCCTTCGGGGTGAACAGGTAGACCTCGTCCGGGTACAGATCGACCTTGACGTTCTCCAGGAACTCCATCGACGAACCGGTACCGCCATGGCTGTCCATCAGGTCCGTCAACCAGCTGCTGGCACGGGCCAGCGGGCTGTTGCCACCCGCGCCGCCCTGCTTGTAGCTCCAGTGCGCGGCGATTCCGCGTTCGGCGATGAGGTCCATTTCCTCGGTGCGGATCTGCACTTCGATCGGCGCGCCATACGGCCCGAACAGCACCGTGTGCAGCGACTGGTAACCGTTGGCCTTGGGAATGGCGATGAAGTCGCGGAAGCGCCCGTCCAGCGGCTTGAACGCGGCATGCACGACGCCCAGCGCGTGGTAGCAATCGGCGACGGTTTCCACGATCACGCGGAAGCCGAACACGTCCAGCACCTGCTCCAGCGACTTGTGCTCTTCGCGCATCTTCCGGTAGATGCTCCACGGCGACTTCACCCGGCCGATCAGCCGATGGTTGAGCCCTTCCTTTGCCAATTGCTGGGCGAGGCGCGCCTCGATCCCGATCATCGCTTCACGGCGCACCAGTGGCTGCTCGCGGATCCGCTTGGCGAGCGCGGCGTAGCGCCACGGATGCAACGCGGCAAAGGCGAGGTCCTGCAGTTCCGCCTTGACGAGGTTCATGCCCAGGCGCTGCGCGATCGGCGCGTAGATCTCCAGCGTCTCGCGGGCGATGCGCCGGCGCGATTCCGGGCTCTGCGCGCCCAAGGTGCGCATGTTGTGCAGGCGGTCGGCCAGCTTGATCAGGATGACGCGCAGGTCGCGCGACATCGCCAACAGCATCTTGCGGAAGGACTCCGCCGCGGCTTCCTCGCGATCACGGAACTTCAGCTTGTCCAGCTTGGTGACGCCCTCGACCAGGTCCGCCACGGTCCGGCCGAAGTCGCCGGCGATCGCTTCCGCGGTCAGCGGCGTGTCCTCGACGGTGTCATGCAGGATCGCCGCGGCCAGCGTCTTGAAATCCATGCCCTGCTCGGCCAGCACCTGCGCCACCGCCACCGGGTGGGTAATGTAGGGCTCGCCGGATTTGCGCGTCTGCCCGGCGTGCGCGGCCGCGCCCACCTGCCACGCATGCACCAGCCGCTCCCGCTCCCCGGGCGTGAGGTAGCTCGCCGCCGCCAGCAGGGCGTCGACGTAGTCGGGCAGCGGCGCGGCGCTGGGCGCGCCACTGCCATGGCCGGCAAGGGCGGAATCGGGAGCAGGCATGGGTTGAGCCTAAGCGCTGACGCGCGTGCTGGGAAGGGGCGCTGCGGATGCACGGGCAAACAAAAACCCCGCCGAAGCGGGGTTTTCAGGGGATCGATGTCGACCAGGGATCAGTCGTCGCCCTTCATGTCGTCATCGGCCGCGACCATTTCGGCAGCCGCCCACTCCAGCGCCTCGCGCTCCTTGCGCTCCTTCTCGGCCTTCTCGACGGCGTCGATGAAGGGCTCGTCGACGGCGCGGGCGGCGATTTCGCGCAACGCCAGCACGGTCGGCTTGTCGTCGTGCTCGGTGTTGTCCAGGCGCGGGTCCACGCCTTTGGCCAGCTGGCGGGCGCGCTTGGCGGCCAGCATGACCAGTTCAAAGCGGTTATCGACCACTTCCAGGCAATCTTGTACGGTGATGCGGGCCATGTATCTGTCTCCACGGCCATCGGCCGCGCGGGTGAATTCGGAACCGTACATGATACGAGTCCACGCCCCGCAAAGCAAGCAGCGCCCGGGCAATTCCCTTTCCGTTCAGGGGCTTGCGTCGCCCTTGCCGGCCTCATCGGTGAGCAGGTTGGTCAGCAGCCTGGAATACCTGGCCACCTGGCGGTCGCGACGCAGGCGGCTGGCGGTGAAGATCGCGCACATCTCGTCCACCGCCTCGTCGAAATCGTCGTTGACGATCAGGTAGTCGTATTCGCCGAAATGGCTCATCTCGTCGCGCGCGGCGCCCAGACGCCGGGCGATGGTTTCCTCGCTGTCCTGCGCGCGCTTGTGCATGCGCTCGTCCAACGCGCCGCGCGAGGGCGGCAGGATGAAGATGCTGATCGCATCGCCCACCTTGTCGCGCACCTGGCGCGCGCCCTGCCAGTCGATTTCCAGCAGCACATCGCGACCGGCGGCCAGCATCGGCTCGACCGACTGGCGCGCGGTGCCCTTCCAGTCACCATGGACCAGCGCGTGCTCGAAGAAGTCACCGGCGGCGATCATCCGCTGGAACTCCGCCTCGTCGACGAAGTGGTAGTGCTCGGCATGGCGCTCGCCCGGGCGTGGCGCGCGCGAGGTGAACGAGATCGACAGGCTGATGTTAGGGTCCCGCGCCAGCACCTGGTTGACGATGCTGGACTTGCCGGCACCCGACGGGGCGGAAACGATGTAGAGGGTGCCGCGCATGGGCATTCCAGGCTTCTAAAGGAGGGATGCTAAACGAAACGGGCCAGCAGGCTCATTCGATGTTCTGGACCTGCTCGCGGATCTGGTCGATCAGCACCTTCAGTTCCACCGCGGCGTTACTGGTGCGCGCATCGACCGACTTGGAGCCCAGCGTGTTCGCCTCGCGGTTGAATTCCTGCAGCAGGAAGTCCATCCGGCGGCCCACCGGCTCGCGTTGCTTCAGCACCCGCCAGGCCTCGGCGACATGGCTGTCCAGCCGGTCGAGCTCCTCGTCGACATCGAGTTTTTGCAGCCACAGCACCAGTTCCTGCTCCAGACGTCCGGCATCCAGGTTGCCGGCGACCTCGCTCATGCGCGCGGCGAGCTTGGCGCGTTGGCCTTCGCGGATCAAAGGCACCAGCGTGCGCACCTCATCGGCGATCTTCGCCACGCCATCGACGCGCTCGCGGATGGCCTCGGCAAGCTTGCCGCCTTCGCGCTCGCGGGCGGCGATGAAATCGTCCAACGCGACATCCAACAAGGCCAGCGCCTGCTGCTGGAAGACGTCGGCATCGATGTCGCGCGCCTGCAGCACGCCCGGCAATTGCAGCAACGTGCCCAGGTCCACGCGCAGCGCAGGCAAGGCGGCGTCCAAGTCCTGCGCGATCGAGGACAAGCGCTCGACGTAGCCCGTGTTCAGTTGCAGGGCGTCGCCAGCTTGTTGGCCGGACAGACGCATCGACACCTCGATCTTGCCGCGCGAGGCGCGCGCCGCGATGCGCTCGCGCAGCTGCGGCTCCAGCGCACGCAACTCCTCCGGCAGGCGGAAACCGATCTCGAGGAATCGATGGTTCACCGCGCGCAGTTCGCAGGTCAGGCGCCCGGCCTCGGTCTGGCCTTCGGCGTTGGCGAAGGCGGTCATGCTGCGGATGGACATGCGGTCACCGGGAGTGGGGGAAACCCGAATGGTAAACTCGCCCGCCGTTTTCAGAGGAATCGCCATGGAGCGTCCCAGCGGCCGCCGCCCGGATGAAATGCGCGAAGTGAGCTTCGTGCGCGGCTTCACCCGCCACGCGGAAGGCGCCGTCCTGGTGTCGTTTGGCGATACCCGCGTGCTGTGCACCGCCAGCATCGAGAACAAAGTGCCGGCCTTCCTGCGCGGCAAGGGCGAAGGCTGGGTGACCGCGGAATACGGCATGCTGCCGCGCGCCACCAATACCCGCAACGACCGCGAAGCCGCGCGCGGCAAGCAAGGCGGGCGCACGCTGGAGATCCAGCGCCTGATCGGCCGCAGCCTGCGCGCCTGCGTGGATCGCGGCGCGCTGGGCGAGCGCACCATCACTCTGGATTGCGACGTCCTGCAGGCCGACGGCGGCACCCGCACCGCAGCGATCACCGGCGCCTACGTCGCCTTGGCCGATGCGATCAACATGCTGCTGGCCAAGGGTGAGCTGAAGAAGAACCCGCTGCATGGCGCGGTCGCGGCGGTATCGGTCGGCATCTATCGCGGCGTACCGGTGCTGGACCTGGACTATGCCGAAGACAGCGACTGCGACACCGACATGAACCTCGTGATGAACGACGGCGGCGGTTTCATCGAGCTGCAAGGCACGGCCGAAGGCCACGCGTTCCGTCGCGACGAACTGGACGCCCTGCTTTCGTACGGCGAGGCCGGCTGCGCGCAATTGTTTGCCGCGCAGCAATTGGCGCTGGCAATCCCGCTGGCATGAGCACGCTGGTCCTCGCCAGTGGCAACACCGGCAAGCTGGCCGAGTTCAACACGCTGCTGGCCGATGCCGGCTTCGAAGTGCGCCCGCAATCCGAGTTCGGCGTCGAGGATGCCGAGGAAACCGGCCTCACCTTCATCGAGAACGCGATCCTGAAAGCGCGCCATGCATCGCAAGCGACCGGCCTGCCCGCGCTTGCCGATGATTCGGGATTGGTGGTCGATGCGTTGGGTGGTGCGCCAGGCCTGTATTCGGCGCGTTACGCGGGCGAGCACGGCAACCACGCGGCCAACATCGACAAGCTGCTGAACGAGCTTAGTGACGTGCCGGACGAGCGGCGCACGGCTCGTTTCGTCTGCGTGCTGGCCTTGCTACGTCATGCCGAAGACCCACAGCCGCTGGTCGCGCAGGGGACGTGGGAAGGCCGCATCCTGCATGCGCGCCAGGGCGAAGGCGGCTTCGGTTACGACCCGGTGTTCTTCTCGCCGGCCGATGGCATGAGCGCCGCCGAGCTGCCTGCCGAGGTGAAAAACCTTGTCAGCCACCGCGGTCGCGCGATGGCGATGCTGCAGGCTGCCTTGGCCGGCTGAACCACGGCGCGAATCGCACATCATGCTGACGCCTCCGCCTTTAGCGCTCTACGTCCACCTGCCCTGGTGCGTACGCAAATGCCCGTATTGCGATTTCAACTCGCATGAAGGTAAGGGCGCGTTGCCGTTCGATGACTACATTGACGCGCTCATCCGCGATCTCGAGCACGACCTGCCGCTCGTCTGGGGCCGCACCGTGCATTCGGTGTTCTTCGGCGGCGGCACGCCCAGCCTGTTCGCGCCCGAGCACATTGAGCGTTTCCTGCAAGCGGCCAGCGCACGATTGCGCATCGCGCCGGGCGCGGAAATCACCCTCGAGACCAACCCCGGCACGGTGGAGCACGGCCCCTTCGCTGGCTATCGGCGCGCCGGCGTCAATCGCCTGTCCTTCGGCGTGCAGAGTTTCGACGATGACTGTCTGGTACGCCTTGGCCGCATCCACTCGAGCCATGATGCCGAGCGCGCGGTGAAGGCGGCGCAGGATGCCGGCTTCGACAACCTTAACCTCGACCTGATGTACGCGTTGCCCCAGCAGACACTGGCGATGGCCGAGGCCGACGTTGAACGCGCCATCGCACTGTCACCCACGCATCTCAGTCACTACCAGCTGACCCTGGAACCCAACACCCTGTTCGCCGCCAAGCCGCCGCCGGGCATTCCGGACGACGATCTTGGCTGGGACATGCAGGAGCGTTGCCAGGCGCTGATGGCCGATGCCGGTTACGCCCAGTACGAGGTCAGCGCCTATGCCCGGCCCGATCGCCAGTGCGTGCACAACCTCAACTACTGGACGTTCGGGGATTACCTCGGCATCGGCGCCGGTGCGCACGGCAAGCTGACACTCGGCAGCGAGCAACGCATCCTTCGCCGCTGGAAACACAAGCATCCGGCGACCTACCTGCAACACGCTGGTAGCGCCGCCGTGATCGGCGGTGACGAAGACATCGGCCCGGACCGCCGCGCCTTCGACTTCATGCTGAATGCCCTGCGCCTGAATGCGGGTTTCACGCTGGACTTGTTCACGCTGCGCACCGGT
Organism: Lysobacteraceae bacterium; assembly: GCA_014879375.1. Classification (GTDB taxonomy): domain Bacteria; phylum Pseudomonadota; class Gammaproteobacteria; order Xanthomonadales; family Xanthomonadaceae; genus Solilutibacter. Next base: position 17,578 of record JACSSF010000095.1, on the reverse strand, counting down.
CTTGGCCGCGATGACATCGCCACCGAACTGGCCACCGCCATCGACAACGGTTGGCTGGATGTCGATGCCGATGGCCACGTGCGTCCCACCGAGTTGGGCCGGCGCTTCACCAACGACGTGATCGCCCTGTTCTTGTCTGACTAGAACCGGCATTACGCCAGCCCATGCACCGCAGTATGATGCGGCGATGGGGGAACAACGGGACATCGTCAGCTTGGCCGACAGCGGCCTGCCGCCACGCGTGCGCGAGGTGGCGACGCGGCTATTGCAAGCCACCCAGACCGAACTCTCCGATCGCATCATCCTGATGCTGAATCATTTGGAGAACCACCTCTTCAAGCAGGCCGAGCGTGCGCGCTCGCCGACCGATCAGGTCGACCTGCTGAAGGCGGTGCAAACGATCAAGGCCCATGCGGCGCAATTCCAGCCCAGCTACTTCAAGCTGCTGGAAAGCCAACTGGCGCAACTGCGCAACGCCACGTCTGCCGCCAGCATCGAGGGGCTGCGGGGCAAGTCGCTGCCATCCTCGCAATGGACGGTGCATGCCGCGGTGCCAGAAACCGAAACCGCCGCCGCACAACTGCGCGACCTTGCCGCGCCGCTGGAGGGTGCCGCCAACCTGTCGCTGTACCTGTTGGGCCAGCGCTTCGGCGTGCTGGCTGGTGCGCCGGCATTTTCCCCCGCGCAGATTTGCCTCGGGCCACGCACGTTGATCCAGCTATCAGGCGATGTCGCCCAACTCCTGTTCAAGGATCGCGTGCCGCCTTCGACCTTGCAGTCACGTTTCGCTCTGGAGGTGCTCGGCGATTACGTCGGCTATGTCGAACGCATCAACACGCTGCTGGATGATGCCGGCGTGCTGCCCGGCCTGACCTATGTCCCGGTGCGCCCGACCAAGGCCTCCAAGACACAATCCGCATCGCGCACTGCCAATGCGGACAACGAGGATAGCGCCGCCTCAGGACATGATGCGGGCGCATCTGGTGCATCTGGTGCATCTGGTACATCGGGCGCAGCGCGACAGGCGGGTGCTTTCGAGCACGGTACCCACGCATCGACGTCATCGGCACATCCGCAACATGCTCCGCAGCAGGGGCACGCGCATTCCGCCGCCGGATCGCACGCGCCTACCTGGGGACGTGACGACGTGACCAGCTGGCTGGAGCAACCCGATCTCACCCCACTGGTACCGCAGGCACCCCAGTCCGACTTCCGTTACCTGCAACAACTGCTGACCGCACATCGCATCGCCGGCAAGTTGCCGCCCCGCCCCACGCCGCCGCCGGGCGCCGAGATCGACACGAGGGAAGTCGATCGCATCTTGCAGGATATCCAGTCCGAGCCGCATACGGACGCCCACCAGGCACGGTCCGTCCATGGCCTGCGCGAAAGCCTGCTGCAGCGCGCACGCGCCGAACACGGGCCGCAGGCGGACCTGGGGCGCGAGGATGCCGATACCTTCGAGATCCTGTCGATCCTGTACGCCGAGGTCGCGCGCGAGGTGCGCGCCGGCTCGTCGGTGCACGGGCTGCTGGAGCGCCTGCAGCTGCCGGTGCTTCGCCTCGCGCTGAAGGACCGGAGCTTCTTCGATCAAACCGCGCACCCCGGTCGGCAGTTGCTCAACACCATCGCCGAATCCGATGCCTCGGCCTATGGCGATCATTCGATCGACCCCTACTTCGAGACCGCCATGCGCAAGGCGGTCGAGCGCATGGAGGACGATGTCGACGGCAAGCCGGAGACCCTGACCGAGGTCAACGAGGAGTTGCAGACGCAGTTCCGCCAGCAGGTGAAACGCTCGCAATCGAGCGAAAAGCGCCTGGTCGAGGCGGCGCGCGGGCGTGAGCGCATGGCACTGGCCAAGCAGACCGCCGCCACCGCGTTGCAGGCGCTGATGGACGAGGCCAAGCCGGCGCGCACCATCGAGGTCCTGATGCGCCGGGCCTGGCTGGATGCCATGACCCTGACCGCTTTGCGCCAGGGCGAGGCCTCGCCTGCCTGGCAGAAGCAGCTCGAGACCACCCGCAAGATCCTTGAAACGGTCACCGCGCCCGAACCCGTGCAATCGCCCGAACTCGCCAAGGACATCGACACGGCGATGCGCCAGGTCGGTTACCACGAGACCGAGGCGACCGCGCTGTCCCGACATCTCAGTCGCAGCAGCAGTGCACCGCGCGAGGATGACGAGCCTACGGCGACAGAAATTTCCGCCCGAATCAAAGCGCACACGCGCCTGGGCGAGGAAGATGTCGAAAGTCGCGAGGAGAGGGTCGAACGCGCCAAGCTACCAACACGCACCCCGGCCGAGGAAGAATGCTATCGGCACCTGCGCACGCTGCCTTTCGGTTGCTGGATCGACTTCATCCAGAACCAGCAGGGCGAGGCCGAACGCCGCCGCCTGTCCTGGTACAGCACCGTGACCGACCGCGCGCTGTTCGTGAACCGTCGTGGCCAGCGCGTGGCCGAACTCCACATGGATGCCTTGGCACGACTCATGGCGCAAGGGCAATTGCGCGTGGTCGAGCGCCACCAGCTTCGCCTCATCGACCGTGCATTCCGCTCCACCATCGAGTTGCTGCGCAATACCCTGCGCGGCAGTGACGAGCCCAAGACCGCGCAATGGAAGGCGCCCGCCTCATGAGCAGCGCCGAGTACCGCAATGCCACCCGCCGCGAGCTGCGTGGCTCCTTCGAGGTCACCGACTGCATGACCGGCCTGCGCGTCGGGCACCTGGTGGACCTGTCCGCGACCGGCCTGCAGGTCGCGACCGCCGCCCCGCTGATCCAGGATGCGCTCTACCAATGGCGCTTCCCGCTGCCGGCAGCCGGCAACCAGCCCGCTTTCGAGGCCGAATGCGGCATCCACGTGCTCTGGGTCAGTGCCGACGCGCCGGGCGAATACACCGCAGGCGGGCGTTTCATCCAGATTTCCCGTGAAGTCCGCGAACGCATCGTCGCGTGGGCCGATATCGGCTGATCACCCTGCGAATGTGAACCCCGCAGCGCACGGTCGGGACATCCCCCGTCGATTGCGTCAAAATCAAGGGCCCTGCATTACCCGGAACCCTTCATGCCGTCCGACGACATCCGCGCCCTCTACGCCGACCACCTCAGCACGCTGACCGAACGCGCGGACGCGGCGCTGGCCCGTGGCGGCTTCGATCAGCTGGTGATTCCGAGCGGCACCTTGCACTACCAGGCCTTCGACGACCGCGACTATCCCTATGCGGTCAATCCCAATTTCAAGCACTGGCTGCCGCTCACCAACGCGCCAGGCAGCTGGCTGGTGTACACGCCGGGCCAGAAACCACGGCTCATCTTCCTGCAGCCGCACGACTACTGGCACGTGGTGCCGAGCGATCCCTCGGGCGCGTGGGTCGAACACTTCGACATCACCGTCATTCGCAATGCCGATGACGCCCTGCAGCACTTGCCCGATGCCGCGGCCCGCGTCGCCGTGCTGGGCGAGCCGCAAAGCGCACTGGGCCATGTCGTGCCGAACAATCCGCAGGCCGTGCTGGCCTACCTCGATTTCTATCGCGCGTTCAAGACGCCGTACGAGGTGGCAATGATCCGCGAAGCCACCCGTCGCGGCGTGCGTGCGCATCGCGCGGCCGAACGCGCCTTCCGCGCCGGCGCGAGCGAGTTCGGCATCCACCTCGCCTATTGCCAGGCCGCCGGGCAGGATGCCGCCGAGCTGCCCTACGGCAACATCATCGGCCTGAACGAACATGGCGCGGTGCTGCATTACATGGATCGCGACCGCGTGCCGCCGCGTCCTTCGCGCAGCATGCTGATCGATGCCGGCGCCAGCTACCACGGTTACGCCTGCGACATCACCCGTACCTATTCGTCCAACGACGATGAGTTCCAGGCGATGATCGATGCGGTCGACGCGGCGCAACGAGGCTTGTGCGACCAGGTCCGCGACGGCACCGACTATCGCCAGATCCACCAGGATGCACACCTGGCGATGGCGCGCATCCTGAAGGAATTCGGCTTGATCACGGTCGATGCCGAGACCGCGGTGCAGACCGGCGTGTCCAGCGCATTCTTTCCGCACGGCATCGGCCACGGCATCGGCCTGCAGGTGCACGATGTCGCCGGCTTCGCCGAAACCGATGCAGGCGGCACGATCGACAAGCCCGACGGCCATCCGTACCTGCGCATGACTCGCGTTCTGGCGCCGGGCATGGTGGTGACGATCGAGCCCGGCATCTACTTCATCGACATGCTGCTGGAAGAGCTGAAACAAAAGGGCCTCGCCGACAGCGTGGATTGGGCGCGCGTCGATGCATTCAGGCCCTATGGCGGCATCCGCATCGAGGACGAGGTCCTGTGCACCGATGGGGGGCCCGTCAACATCACCCGCGAAACCTGGAGGGAGATCGCATGAACCGCATGACCGTCACCGTCGCTGCCCTCGCGCTGGCAATCACCACCATCACCGGCTGCAAGAAGCAGGCGCCGCCCGAAACCGCCGCCGCCGCAAGCAACTGCCTGCAATACGCCCCCGGGATGGTGACGCTGGAAGGCCTGGCCTCGACACAGACCATGAGCGCACCGGACAAGGACAGCCGCGAGGCGCTGCTGCTCACCTTGGATCAACCGATCTGCATCGCCACCCACCCTTCGCGTGCCAGTGAATACCCGGCGGTGGACAGCATCAAGGTGATCGAACTGGTGCCGCAGAGCGATTTCGCCGCGGTCTATTCACTTGCCGGCCAGCGCGTCAGTGCGCATGGCGGCCTTGTCCCGGTTTCGGGCGATGGGGCGGCTGCGCCGGTGGGCCTGGTCCTGCGCACGATCAAGCCACTCGAGTAAGACATGGGCGCCAGCTGGCAGCAATGGGCACTGGTCATGGCGGGCGGCGCGCTGGGCGCCGCAGGCCGTTTCTGGCTGGGCGGCTCGCTGATCCGGCAGTTCGGCGAGCGCATGCCCTGGGGCACGCTGGCCGCCAATTTCATCGGCGCCTTCGCGATCGGCTTCCTGGCCGAGTTCCTGCTGGAGCGTGGCCAGGCCGCGATGTACTGGCGCGCCTTCCTGATGATCGGCTTGCTCGGTGCGCTGACGACTTATTCATCGGTGATGCTGGAATTGCTCGTGCTTACCCGCAACGGACGCACCGGCGCGGCGGCGCTGTATCTCGGCATCACCCTGGTCGGCGGCATGCTGCTAGTCTGGGCCGGCGCACGCTTCGGCGCCCTGTTTCGCTGATCTTGTCCGGCGGCTTCATGCCGCCATGAATGTCTCGATCTCGTCCGCGCTGCGTGCCAGCGCATCGGTCAACACGCGATGGCCGCTCTTGGTGATGACGACATCGTCCTCGGTGCGAATGCCGATGCCGCGCCATTTCGGATCGACCGTGGTGTCGTCGGCGGACACGTAAAGCCCGGGCTCGATGGTGAACACCATGCCGGGCTCGAGCAGGCGCGGCAGGTCGTCCACGCGATATTCGCCGACATCGTGCACGTCCAGCCCCAGCCAGTGTCCGGTCTTGTGCCGATAGAAGCGTTGGTAGCTGCCGTCGTCGATGTTCTTCTTCAACTTGCCCTTGAGCAAGCCGAGCGAAAGCAGGCCATCGGTCAGGGTTTCCACCGCGGCGTCATGGATCACCGACCACGGGTTGCCCGGCAGCGCCATCGCCAATGCCGCCGCCTGCGCCTTGCCGACGAGGTCGTGCAGCGCGCGTTGGGCCGGGTTGAATCGGCCATTCACCGGAAACGTGCGGGTGATGTCGGAGGCGTAGCCGCGATACTCCGCACCGGCATCGATCAGCACCAGCTCGCCATCACGCGCCTTGCCGCGGTTGTCGCGGTAGTGCAGCACGCAGGCATTGTTGCCCGCGCCAACGATGGAGCTGTAGGCCGGATGCGCATCATGCATGCGGAACACGCGCTCGACCTCGGCCTGCAGCTCATATTCATGGATGCCGGGGCGGGCAGCGTGCATCGCGGCCTCATGCGCCTGCACCGAGATATCCGCAGCGCGCTGCATCAGCGCCAACTCGTCCGCGCTCTTGAACAGGCGCATCTCGTCCAGCAAATGACCGAGCTCGAGGAATTCGTGTGGCGGCTGCGCGCCCATGCGCATCTGCGCACGCACGCGGTTGAGCCAGCCGATCAGCTTCAGGTCGAATTCGGTGTCCAGGCCAAAGTGGTACCAGACCCGCGATCGCCCTTCGATCAAGCCCGGCAGGATGTCGTCGATGTCGTCGATGTCCCAGGCATCGTCCAGCGCCAGCGCCTCCACCGCGCCTTCCGGCCCCAGACGCGGGCCGTCCCAGCCTTCGCGCTCGGGATCGCGTTCGCGGCAGAACATCAGGGCCTGCCCGTGCTTGCGTCCCGGCGCCAGTACCAGTACCGCCTGCGGCTCGTTGAAGGCGGTGAGGTACCAGAAGTCGGAATCCTGCCGATACGGGTAATGCGTGTCGCGGCTGCGGATGCGCTCGGGCGCGGCGGGCAGGATGAGGATCGCGTCCTCGCCCACCATCTGCATCAACTGGGCGCGCCGCTTGGCGCAGGCTTTCGGCGACAGCGCGCGGTCGATCGCGGGCATGGCTCAGTGCAGGCGCTTGCGGTGGCGCGGGCCGAGCGCGCAATCACCATGCAGGAGCAACGCGGCGACGCGCACGAATTCCTCGATCTCGGCAAAGGCGGCTTCGTCTTCCTCGTCGCCATCGGATTCGGCTTCGGCCATCGCCAGTTTGGCCATGTCCTCCAGCGCCTCGGTACCTTCCTCCGACAGCGGCGGGTTGGTGCCGGCCGCCAGGCCAAACCCGCCGAGGAACGCGCGGCACCAGTCGAACAACGCATTGCCGCGCACGTCGACCGCCGCATCATCGTCCGGCAACAGCAAGTGGAAGTTCAGTTCACGGTCGTCCATCGAGGCGACCGTGGCATCGCGCAGGGCATCGAGCGTCGCGTCATCGGGTTGCGCCAGGTTTTCATCGGCCAGGATCCGTCCCAGCCACGCGCCATCGACCGCGCCGCCCCCGGCCAACCAACCGGCGAGCGCGCCATGCAGTTCCGCCGGGCTGACCGCCAATTGCAGTGGGGCCAATGCGGCCTGTACGTGTTGCCAATCGGGCATCGAGGGCTGGGCCGACAAGGCGAAACTCCTAGGAAACCGGCGCCCAGTGTATCGCGCAAGCCGTGACGAGACGGTCTCCGGCTTGACCGCCGGGCCGCCCCCTGACATCGTGCGCGAATGGACGAGAATGATCCCTTCGACCGCCTGCTGCAGATGATCGAACGCATCGAGTCGATGGCCGAGCGCCAACAGCGGCTGGGTGAGGAGAACCGCAGCCTGCGCCAGCAGCAGGAGCAGCTCATCCATGACCGCGCCCAGCTGATCAGCCGCAACGAAGAGGCGCGCAGCCGCGTGGAGGCGATGATCCACCGCCTGAAGGCGCTGGAGCAGCACACGTGAGCACGCCGGAAGGCAAGGCCGAGCCGGTCAACGTCCGCATCCTCGATCGCGAATACACCGTCGGCGTCACTGCAGAGGAGCGCGAAAGCCTGGTCGCCGCCTCGCGCGTGCTCGACAGCCGGATGCGCGAACTTCGCGGCAACAACCGGATGGTGGCGATGGAGCGCGTCGCGGTCCTGGCCGCGCTCAACCTGGCCCATGAACTCGAAATCCTGCGCGAGGAAAACCGCAGCCGCGACCGCGCCCTGGCCAGTGCGCTGGACGCGCTCGAACGCCGGCTGGCCCAGCTGCCGCAAGAGTAAATCCAGGGTCAGCATTCACCTTGCGTGCGCTTCCCGGCGCTATACTTCGCCTGTGTCCTCTGCCTTGATCGACAGCGTGCAAAACATTTGCCTTGTCCCTTAAGAACGACACCGGGTTCGCGATGAGGTTCGGCGTGCATGTCCGCCATGTAGCGGAAAGCCCAACAGCCGCAAAGCGTTCCCACTTGAGCCCAATGGTTCAAGGTCGTTTCGCCGCATCGTCATGGCGGAGGATGCCAACTTGAAACCCGCGCCCCGGTGCGGGTTTCTTCTTTTTCAATGCAACGTGGCGCCATCCATCACCTTGGCGCGCACATGACTCGCCTACAATATCCACATGGCTTCCGCCCACGCCCCCAGCCGCCTTGAATTGCGCGAACGTCGTCGCACGATCCCGCCGCAAGCGCGCATGGCTGCGGCCGAAGCCGTTGCCGACCGCCTGACGTCGCTCGCGCCCGACGCCGACCACCACGTCGCCGGCTACTGGGCGATGGACGGCGAGTTGCCGCTGCATGTCTGGCAACTGAAATTGCGTCCGGGCACGGTGTATTGCCTGCCGGTGCTGGATGAAAAAAGCATGACGCTGAAATTCGCGCCATGGCACTCGGGCGATCCGCTCGTGACCAATCGTTTCGGCATCCCCGAGCCCGATCTTGCGCCGAGCTCGCTGCTGGACGTGCGGCAGATGTCGCTGGTGGCGATGCCGCTGACCGGCTTCGACGCACGCTGCCACCGCATCGGCATGGGCGGTGGCTGGTATGACCGCACGCTCTCGTTCCGCCAGTACAACCCGGCGCCGCCACTGGCCGTCGGCATCGGCTTCGACGTGCAGGAAGTGCCCGCCATCCAGCCGCAGCCCTGGGACATCCCCTGCGATGTCGTCGTCACCGAAACCCGCACCCTGCTTCGATCATCGACATGAGCACGCGCAAGAAATACTGGCTGATGAAGTCGGAACCCACCGATTTCTCCATCGACGATCTTGCCCGGGTCAGGACCGAGCCGTGGACCGGCGTGCGCAACTACCAGGCGCGCAATTTCATGCGCCAGATGAAGCCCGGCGACGGTGTGCTGTTCTACCACTCCAATACCGAAGTGCCGGGCATCTACGGCATCGGCGAAGTCGCCAGCCTGCCGTATCCCGACAAGACCCAGTTCGACAAGAAGTCGAAATACTTCGACGAAAAGGCCACGCCCGCGCAGCCCCGTTGGGAGCTGGTCGATGTCGGCTACGTGCGCACGCTCAAGCGTCCGATTCCGCTCACCGAAATCCGCGAACATCGCGATGAACTGGGCGAGGAATTCGCCCTCATCCGCACTGGCTCCCGCCTGTCGGTGATGCCGGTCACCGCTGCGCAGTGGAAGCTGCTGCTGTCCCTCGAATAATTTTTACGGAGTTGCACCCGATGTCGGAAGCCAAGCGCCTCGCCGCCGAGAAAGCCATGGATCACGTCGAGGACGGCATGATCGTCGGCGTCGGCACCGGTTCCACGGTGGCCTACTTCATCGAAGCGCTGGGCCGCGATCCTGGTCGCATCAAGGGCGCGGTGTCCAGCTCGGAGCAAAGCACCGAGCGGCTCAAGGCGCACGGCATCGAGATCCTCGACTTGAACAGCGCCGGCGAATTGTCGCTGTATGTCGATGGCGCCGACGAATGCGACCCGCACAAGCGCCTGATCAAGGGCGGCGGCGCGGCGCTCACGCGCGAGAAGATCATCGCCGAGGCCAGCCAGCGGTTCATCTGCATCATCGACCCGTCCAAGCAGGTCGACGTGCTTGGCAAGTTCCCGTTGCCGGTGGAAGTGATCCCGATGGCACGCAGTCTTGTCGCGCGCGAAATCCTCGCGATGACCGGCGGCCAACCGGTGTTCCGCATGAACGCGCAGGACAAGGCCGTCATCACCGACAATGGCAACGTCATCCTCGACATCCACCATCTGGCCATCCTTGATCCGGTCGCAGTCGAGGCCGCGATCAACCAGATCCCGGGCGTGGTCAGCGTCGGCCTGTTCGCACGTCGGCCGGCGGACGTGGTGATCGTCGGCGGGGAGCCGCCGCGGGTGCTGTGACACCGTCGCGATCGGCGAGACCTGATCGCGTTATTTAGTCGAATCGTGAAGTTCGCGCACGGCATTGAGATTCGCCGGGCCGATACTGTTTTCCCAAGCAGGACACGATGATGACGCTGCGCTGCCTGTTCGTCGATTTCAATTCCTATTTCGCCTCGGTCGAACAGCACGACGAGAAACGTTACCGCGGCCGTCCACTCGGCGTGGTGCCGGTGCTGTCACCCACGACCTGCTGCATCGCTGCCAGTTACGAGGCCAAGGCGTTCGGGGTCAAGACCGGTACGCCGGTATGGGAGGCGCTGGAAAAATGCCCCGACATGATGCTGGTGCAGGCGCGCCCCGCGCGTTACATCCAGATGCATCACGAATTGATGGCGCTGATCGAGGATTGCATCCATCACGAGACGCCGGGCTCGATCGACGAGGTGCACTGCCACCTGCTGGGGCGCGAACGCCAGCGCGAGAACGCGGTGGCGATCGCGATGCAGATCAAGGAGCGCCTGGCCGACTTCTCGGAAGCGATCCGCTGCTCCATCGGCATCGCGCCCAATCGCTTCCTCGCCAAGACCGCCTCGGACATGCAGAAACCCGACGGCCTGACCGTGCTCGAGGAAACGGACCTGCCGCATGCATTGCATCGCCTCGACTTGCGCGACCTGTGCGGCATCGGCCAATCAATGGAGCAACGGTTGCGCGATGCCGGCATCGACAGTGTCGAGGCGCTGTGCGCCTCTTCGCGGGAACGGTTGCGACGCGCCTGGGGCAGCATCGAAGGCGAACGCTTCCGGCTGCAATTGCGCGGCCATGAACTGCCCGAGCGCAAGACGACGAAAGGCTCGGTCGGGCATTCGCATGTCCTCGGGCCCGAACTGCGCAACTTCCAGGGCATGCGATCGGTCGTGTTCAAGTTGCTGGCGAAGGCGGCGATGCGGATGCGCGATGATGGTTACGTGGCCCGTGGCTTGGCCCTGCACGTGCGCTTCGTCGGCATCGACGAGCGGTTCAGCCGATTCGATGCATTCGAGCCGCTGTCCGATACCCCCACCCTGTTGCATCTGCTGGCCCGGCAACTCCAGCCGCTCGAGCACGCACAGCAAAACGGGCGATGGAAATCGAAGCGACATCCCCCTTTGTCGGTGGCGGTGACGCTGACCGGCGTGGAAGAAGCAGGCCGCCAGAGCGGCGAATTGCTGCCCGCACGAAACCGCGCGCTGCGCGTGACCCATGCCTTGGATCGCATCAACGGCAAGTTCGGCAACAACACCCTTTATTTCGGCGCGATGGATGAGGCGATTCGCCACGATGCCGCGCCGATGCGCATCCCGTTCTCGACCATTCCCGACGTCAGGCGCGAAGAAGAAGGCGGGGATCAGGCGACGCACTCGCCAGATCAAGGCTGCGATCACGAACTCTGGCTGCTGCGCGAACGTCAGTTCAAGGTGCTGGCCGAGACCGCGCATCGGGAGTCCCGTGCCAAGACGCATGAACACGGCCAGGAATCTCCCCGCATGGGCGCGGGTGGCTGGAATTGGCGCGGCCAGGCATCCCATGTGGAGGTCGAACGCGGGCAGACGCTCCCGCTGTTTCGTTGACAGGCGGCAATCCAGATTCTCCCGCAGGGATGGCGGGCAAAGAAAACGCCCCGATCAATGATCGAGGCGCTTGGGGCGACAACGCCGGACAATGGCTTGCTGTTGCGTGATCAGCTGAATTTTCAGCTTGAGGCGCCATGACGGTCAGTAATAGCCCACCACATTGAGGAACCATCCTCGATGATCGTAGTCGTGCTGTGTCAGGTCATCGCTGAAATCGGTGAAGTTGTAACCTGCCCCCAGCCGGAAATGATTGCCAATATCACGGTCCACGCCAACCAGCCAACCACTTCGCGCGCCTCCCTTCTTGACGTCCAGCCAGCGATATTCCGCCAGCCCATGCCAGAGGTTGCGCCACTCGTAGCGCGCCTGGATCGCGGCGAAATCCGCCTGGGAATCCAGCCAGGGTCCGATGCCGCGCTGGGTGCGTACTTCACCTTCGCGATGCGAGTACTTGGCTGCCAATTCCCAGCGATGGCCAATTCGCCGGATGCCGTCGAACTGCACCACCTGGCTACGCTGGTCCACGTTGAAGTCACTCACCTGACCCAGCGTCGAAAGATCGTACAGATAGGTGTATTTCCCCAGCAGCGCCCAGTCGGTGTTCCTGGCCGGGCGCCAAGAGAACCCCACGTTGCCCTCGACGAACTTTGCATCTGCCAGAGGATCGATCAAGTCGTCCGTATTCGCATAATTCAAGCGCGCGGCGATCCGCCAATCATCGTTGAGCTTGAGCATGAGCCGGTTGGTACTGACCCATTGGTCACGCCGCTCGGCCCCGCGGTCCTGGCGCAACTCCAGCTTGCTCGACCACTGTCCGCGCGGTGAGGTGTACCCGCCATTGACGCTATAGGCCTGTCGATCCACGTTCTGCCCATCGCTCACGCGCTCCAAGTCGCCCTTTTGCGCAGTAAAGCCGAGATTCCATCCTTGCGAGGGGAACAGGTCAACGCCAAAGATGTGGGTCAGGCCTGCAACATCGCGATCCTTCAGGTATTGGCTCTCGTTGAAAACGTTCAGTTGTTGCGAAAGGCGCCAACGCTGCCCCAACGTCCATCCGCCCAGGATGCGGTTGTTGAAGAGCTGGTCGTATTCGGTGCTGTCGGTGGTTTGCGTGTACTTGCCGTACAGGCTGTGGTCGGGCGTCAGCCGGTATTCGGCATTCACCAGCAACGCATCGCCGCGATCACCCGTCGTTGCTTCGGCGCCCAGGGTCACGCGTTCATTGGCATTGACCCTGGCCCCCAAGGTAAAGGCATTGTTGTCTGCATACTTGCCGCCGTCATCATCCAGGGTGAACTGCGCAACGCCATACCATTCAAAGTAGGTGCCGATGCGCTGCAAGTATTTCAGCGCGCCCAAGGTTCCGCTCGCATTGCCGGTAGCGCGACGCTCATCGATACGCCGCAATTCGCCCGTCCAGCTGATGTTGTCGCCGATGCGCCAGTCCGCAGTGATCTGCGCCTGCTCGAACGATTCAGCCCCGCGCTCGGCCAGGCTGTAGCGCGTCAACACACGCAAGGCATCTGTTGGCTGCCATAACCACTCGGCACCATGCTCGCGTACGGCGAGGCCCATGTCGTAGCGGCTGGTCGAGTAGCCGGCTTCGACGTCACGCCACCAGGCAGACAACGTGGATTCGCGCTGGGACCAGCCCAGCTCGCGGAAATTCGCACGCGCCTCGACGGACGTGGCCGTGCCGGAACGGATCGCGGTGTTGTTGTTGAACTGGGTGAAGCTGAAGCCGCCGTTGTCGGAGAAGAAAACCGGCGCGCTGGTGGATTCGGTCTTGGCCTGCTCCACTTTCAGGTACGTGCCGCGACCGGCCTGCAAGGTGACATCCACGCCCTGTTGCTGGTAGTCATCGCCTGCGCGATTCTCGTCGACCCAGGTCGCGCCTACCGCGACGTGGTCGCCCAGCCACTGCTTGCCACGGAAACCCAACGTGGTTTCATCGGCATTGAAACCCCTTGGCAGATATTCGTAATCGACCAGCAATCGCTGCTCGAAACCATCCAGCGGCGTGTCGCGGGTGATCGTGCCGACATTTTGCCGGGTCACTTGCGACAACGGGCGGCTCAGCAGCAAGCGGCCCTGCAGTTCGTCCATCTCGTAGTCGACGCCACGCACCAGGTCGACGCGGTCCTCCACGCGCCCGGTCGTGCGATCGCGGATTTCGAGCACCACCTTGCCCGAACCTGGCAGGACATCGGTATGCCGCAGGTAGTACAAACTGCCCCCGGTACCAATGAACTCGCTGTGCCCGGGCAAGCTCTGCGCCTCCGAGACAAAACCGCGCAGCTGCGAACGCGCTTCACCCCATGGCGTCGCGCTGTTGCTGCGCCAGAGAAGTGCGCCGCCATACAGCGAACGGCTGTACTGCGTGAGTTCGCTGCCGGTGAACCCGGTGTTGAAGTTGCCCCACAGCGCCTGGTTCTTGTCCCAATCCACCCGAAGATAGAAGCGCCCTTGCGTGTCCACGTCACGATAAGTGTTGGAGTCGTCGCCATACACGGGGTAATAGAGATCGGGATCAAGACGACGGAAGATGTCCTTCGGATACGTATCCAAGAATCCGCTGAACAGCTTGCCGATCTCGCGTTCCTGGGTGTCGGCCTGCGCCGTGAAAAGATACTTGCCGTTGATCTTGCCCTTGGCATAGAACGCCAGGCGGCCTTCAAGGTAGAGATCGCCGTCGAAGCGCTCCTCTCCCGCGATCGGCTCGATCGAACCGGAAACCCTGTTCTTGGACGCGGTCAAATCGGCGATCGCGGCAAAGAAGGCATAACGGCCGGTGACATCCACGCTCAGCGTGTCGCGGATCTCGCCCGATCCTGCAGGCATGACGATGTCGAAACGATGCACGCCGATTGGCAGCAAGTATTCGGCCACCATCTTGTGTTCCAGATCGACCGGATGCTGCCTGCCATTGATGGCCAACGACATGCCGGGCAGGTTGACGCCATGCAGGCGCACCCGCGAACCGCGCAAGGGAATGTTCTGGACCCGCAAATAGCCTTGGCCGAACACCGCATCCAGCTGGCTGCGGCTCTGCGCTTGCGCCACATCCAGCGTTTCGCCGAACTGGCGTGATGCGCTGTCCGCGAGCTGTTGCATGCCGCGCTGCACCTCGTCCGGCCGCGCCAGTTGCATGCGCTTGGGGAAGGTTTCATCCATCTGGCCATCGCGCCCATATGCGCGTACCAGATACTGCAGTTCATCCCCGTCGCGGGCACTCAGGCCAGCGGGCAGGACGCCATCCCATTCAACCTCCCCAACGTTGGCGACGGGCAGCTCGACGATCGCCAATGGCGTCACAAGGTCCGTGTCCTTGCCCGCAAACACCACCAGCTCCATTCGCTCGATGAAGCCGCTGTAATTGCTGTAGGCATCGAAGCGTACCGGCGCCACGATGCGGCCTTCCGAAAACGCCACCAGCGCAGGCCCCTGTGCATTGAGCAAGGCCTCGCCAAGCTGTGGATCCTCGGTCGCCCAGATCGCCCCTCCGTTGGGTAGCTGCAGGGAGAGCTTGCCCATCACCGTGGCGATGCCCGGCTTGCCCGGATCGGAAAGCACATCGACACGACGATTCGACTGGAGACTGGCCTGCATGTCGGCCTCACCACCCGACGCCGCCGACTGGGTTTCACCGCGCGTTTGCAAATAAACCCGCGTCTTCGTGGCCGGCGTCGTTTGGGCCATGGCCGCACCGCTCAGCAGCGCCATTGCCACCGCCACGCTCAGGGCATTGGATTTCATCTTGTTCATGTCCTGGTCCTCACTGGCCGGCCAGCGGGATGGCATCTACCTGCAACCGCTCTCGGGCTGCAGGTGTAAGTCGTGCCGAAATCGCGTCATAAACCGCCTTGGCGCGACGCATGCCCAACGCCTCGTTATAGGCTTGGGATCCACGAATATCCGTGTGGCCGATGATGCCGATTGCGCCGCCCTGCCTTGCTTCGATGTGCAGGGCGATCGCTGCGATCAAGCCGTCATACTGCGGCTTGACCTTTGCCTGGTCGGTGTCGAACAACACCTGTCCCAGCAGCGTCTTCGCCCCCAATGTCACCAATGGATCGGCGGATGCCGTGACATCGGCTTTCAGGCTGATCTGGATCTTGTCGGCCAGATTGGCAGGCACCTGCTTGAGGATGGCATCGTGCAAGGCGCTCGCTCTCGCGTAAGCCAAGGCCTCGGTTTCGCCATTCGCCTCGATCACCAGCTCGCCGCCGCCATGCGATACCAGTTGTCTCGCGATGTCGCCGATGCCGGCATCGTCGCCCACATCGATGTCGCTCGATCCTTCGCTGAAACGAACCGAGCCCAGCTCTTGCACGCCAGCCTGCATTGCGCGGGGCGTTGGCGCCGGCAGCTTGACGCCGAAGTCGAAGCGCGTCGGGACCCCGCTGGTGATTCGACGTATCAGTGGATTGTCGGTGGTGAACGTCGTGCCGACCGGCAAGGTCGCCGGATCCACCTTGAGGTAGAAATTTCGCCCCTGTGACCAAGGGCCGCCCGGAATGGCCTCCAGGTGGTAGCGGCCAAATGCATCGGTCTCGATGATCAGCCCTTCCACCGACGCGATGCGCACGCCCGGCACCCCGCGTTCGTCGATGCCCTCGTTGCTGATGATGTACTCGACGAGGTAGCCGCCAGCAACCGGTTTCGCTTCACGCACGATGCGGATGTCCGTGCCCACGAGTCCGCGAGCCGCCTTTCCACTCCGCTGCACCTGCGTGTTGCCGTCGGCCTGCATCGCGACCTGCAATCCCTGGCTTGAGGTCAGGCGCAAGTCATCGGTGAAGCTCGGTGTGCGCAACTTCTGGCTGATCACGATACGGCGCGGCGCATCGGCATCCGACATCCGCGCTGGCAAGTCGCCCAAGGCGATGCCATGCAGCATCGGAGAACTCGCATCCGGCTCGGGTTTTGCACCATCGCCGCGATCTATCGTGGTCGAGTTGGCAATGTAAGCCGCAGGGTCGAAGCCGCCCTGGACATGCACGCCAGTCGCGCCGGCTTCATCCTGATAGCCGTCGCCGTCACGATCATCGAATACGGTGCCGAGGATGAGCGAATCCGAAATCGCCGGATCCTCGTCCAGCTGTACTTGAGCCGTTGCGATCGCGCTGGCTGGCACGCCATTCAACATGGCTTGCGCCGTATTGACGTGTGTGCCGCCGTGCACGCCTGCGCCAATGCGCATCAGATAACGAATGGTCGCCGTGCGGCCTGCATCGACATCGATCCCGCCTACCTGCAACGGTGTGGTGCCGAGCAACTGGAACTGGCCGTCCTGATCAGCCACCACCATGCTGCCATCGACGTAGCTGAAGCCTGCCGGCGGCGTGTCCAGCACGACGGCGCCACGAACATTGCCACTCCCCATGTTCAGCACGGTGACGGTATAGCCCACCATGTCGCCGGCCCGGGCATTGCGCACTGCGCTGGTCTTGACCAAGCGGAGCTCCGCAGCGCCTATCGTCACGGTCACCACGGCCGTGTCGCACACCGGCGACGGCACCGAGGTGTCGCAGATCTCGTAACTGAACGTCGTGGTCCCGCTGAAGCCGGGCGATGGCGCAAAGTTGATGACGCCATCTGGATCGGGGGTGGCCACGCCATCGGCCGAAGGCGCCGTGACCCTGACCGAAGCCGGATTGAGCGGTGCGCCGCCCGGGTTCACCGTGTCATTGGTCGATACCGGAATCGAGACCGACACCCCTTGTTCGGTCGTGGCTTGGTCATCCGTCGCCGCCACCGCATTCTGCAATACGGTTATGTGCGCATCGGCAGTCGCGCAATTGGCCGGGTTGAGCACTTCGCACATCTGATAGGTCAACACGACCTCACCGGAAAAGCCCGGCGCCGGCGTGAACGTGATCGTGTCATCCGGATTGACTTCGGCATTGCCGCTGCCCGTGGCAACCGTGACCGTGACTGCAACATTATCGGGATTCACGGGTGCGTCATTGAGCGTGTCATTCGCCAGCACGGGCAACGTCACAGGCGTGTTCTGTGGCGTTTGAGCTACATCATCAACCGCTTCTACCGGCGGCGCGCCCACCACCACCGTCGCCACCGCCTTGTCGCAGGTCGCCGGCGTGGTCGCCGGCAGCGTGCAGATCTCGTAGGTGTAGGCGTAGGTCCCCGGCGTCGTGCCCGGTGCGATGCTGAGCGTGCCG
>JACSSF010000160.1 GCA_014879375.1 Lysobacteraceae bacterium | reverse complement strand
GACAGGGGCCTGTTTGAGCACCTGTTTGGACTTATCGGTACAGATAAGCTGCAGCGATGGGGGCTCACAGCAAGAGGGCAGTCCGATGCCGTTCGTCTTCACGATATCGTCTATGCAAGTGTCCAGCGCCTTAGGGATCGGCTACCGATCGATGACGCGGGTCTTGAAGGGCGGCTGGAGGAGTATGTAGCCAGCCAGCTTGCGCCGAAACGGCTGGGATTTTTTCGTGTAGTGAATCGTCATCGCGCGCTATTCGTGGCGCGGCTAACGGATCATCCCCGGCCAGGCGCACTTCGCTACGCCTACCTGCACGGCCACGTTCCGTCCCAGCTTAATCCTGCTCTGATCGGCGACCCGGCCGCCGACGCGCTGGCTGGTCCACAGATGGATCATCGAGTTTGGCTACTCAGTATCGTCGAGGCGATCGAGGCCGATTACCGGCGCGTTCGAGACTTGGGCGACAAGCCGGCGGCTCGTTCAACGCTGGAAGCGCGTCTTCCTACGTTTGATCTACTGATAGGTGACCAGCGCATTCCAGGTAATATTCGTTTGACTGCGTGTCATCACCGCGCCAAGAGCCTTCTGAAACTGGGGCGTGTGCCAGAAGCGCTGCAGGCGTTCGAGGCGCTTATCGCCGAAAACGGCGACCAACACGCCGCAAAACTTCAAGTTGCACGCCTGAGCGAGAGCAATCCTGAGCGCGGGCGGGATCTCATATTTGAGATTATCGAAGCCGAACAGGCCGAGGCCGGCAGCGTCGCAACCTCCGTCTTGATGGAAACACTCGCGACGCTACGTCGGCAGCATCTGCGACGCTTTGTCCAAGAGATGACCGATCGTTTTGGCCCCTTCATGGCCCAGCAGATCAAGGCAGCTGCTTGCTCGGGCGAGGATCAGCCGATACGCGCGTTTGCTGGAGTCGGCCCAGAATGGTCGTACAAAGCACCAGGCATTTTTCTTGAGGTACTAGATGCAATCGACCTAGGCGCCCCCGAAGACGCCGAGGACGATGATGAGAGGGTTGCAATTGGACGACTTTTAACTGCCGCCGGAAAGCTACTGCTTCGGCAAGATGCCATCAGCGATGCACAGCTTCGCTTCAAACAGTCAGAAAGCTTCTTTTCCCTCGTGACAAATCGGACGGGTTTCGCCTGTACGCATCACGCAGATTCGCTGCTTCGGCTCGGGCGCGCCTCGGACGCGGCCAACATTTTGGAACAAGCGCCGGATCGACAGCGCGAGGCATTCTGGCTACTGAGGCGTAGCGAGGCCCACTTGGCCTCGGGTGAGCTAGAAGATTCGCTCGCCCGCATCGATGAGGCGCTTGCTAAAACAAACCTCGACGAGCGTAAGCCGACTTTCATATCGCAACGCGCCGATGTTCTTTTTGCGATGAACGATCCTGCTCACGAGGCCGAACTTCGGAAGGCTGTAGCCTTGTGTGAAGATCCGCAATATCGATACGATTTGGAGATGAGGCTCGCGCAGCGGATGGAGCCGTCTGCGACCTAGGCGGCTTCTAATGGCGTGCACCAATGAGGATGAGGCGTACATCGTGTAGTGGCAGCTTTGATTTCGACGAACATCGGAAGCCCGATTCAAAATCGTAGAATCACTGCCTCTGGCTGATATTGGAAATTGGCCGAATGTCCGTTTCCGACCCGAAGGAGACGTTCACCAGCTATCGGCTGGACCCAATCGAAGGTGCGGGTACTCACCATGCCCGCGAGCAAAAAATGACTATTTTGTCGTATGCCTTGACGGAAGAAGTATCGCGCACCAGGTGCGCGCGATTGACCTGCCCCCGCTGAGCCGTACCACGTGAAGCTGCAAAGTCCGTCAGCCCAAGAGGACGGACATGAAGAAGAGTCGATTCAGCACCGAGCAGATCATCGGTTTCATTAAGCAGGCTGATGCGGGCATGGCGCTCGCCGAGCTGGGCCGGCAGCATGGCTTCAGTCCGGCCAGTTTCTACGCTTGGCGGGCCAAGTACGCCGACGTGGCGCTGGAGCACCACGCGCACAGGGACGTGCTGTCGCAGTTTTTAAAAACGCCTTTGGTCAAAGGCTGAGCCAAGTTCGACGGCTCGAGTTGAGCTTGGCGATGCAAGCCGACTTCGGGCTCAGCGCTCGGCCCGCGACTAAAGGGGTGCGTCGGGCGCACAAGTCAAGGCAATACGACCGGCCGCAGGTCCAGCTGACGAACCACGAGCAGCGACTCAAATCCCAGCCCGGCGACGATGTCGTCCGCATCGATCTGCAGCAGGGCGATGACTTCCTCGACGTCGATCAGGTGTCCGTCCTCGGGGTGTTTCCATTGCCTGGACGTTGCAAGCGATATCATCAGGCAGCCCACTCGGCGCGCTTCCGGCACCATGTACCGACCCACCAGCTGGTCGCGCAGGGCCTTGCGCAAGTCCGCCACCGAGTAGTCCTTGTCACCCACCTTCAGCTCGATCACGGCCTCGATGGGATAGCCGGAGGAGCGCAGGCGAACGTCCGTTTCCTTCTCCTCTCCGGTGACTTGCTCTTGCGACACGCTGTACGCGCCGTTGGCCAGGTGCTCGAGCTCTGCGGCAACCAGCCGTCGCAGTTCCGTCTCTTCCCGAAGCCGAGCCCACAGTTGCCGCGGGGAGGAATCCTGGCGCAGCCGATCATCAAGCTCGCCCAGGCGATCGAGCAGCAAGGCCGCCATATCCGCCCGCGTAACTGGCGCCATGTCATGGATCGATTCGAGCGCGGCCACGTCCGACAGTCGATACAGCGGTGCATCCCATTCTTGCGCCATGGTCTGCTCAGCCAGGGCGGTGACGCGTTCTCTGAAGTGCGCCGCCAGGGGATCTCGCGCGAACTTCAACTTGTACTCCCAGGCGACCGCACCTTTGCTTTCGAACAAGAGTTGGACCAGTCGGCTTCGGGCGAATTCGGCATTGCTGCGCGAATCTGATCGCCTAGGCCCATCGTGCTCGCGATCGTCAGCGACACGGATATGGCGGTAAGCCAGCAGCACTAGGCGATACAACAGCTCGGGGTCCGCCAGCAGCTCCGTGGTCACGGCCTCGCCGCGTGAGTGATGGCCGAACAGCACGCCGAGCCAATCGGTCACGATCGACATGAGGGCGGGCGTGACGGGCGCTGCCAACCGCTCCATCTCGTCCACAGCCTGGCGCGGGGCAAGCCGCAACAGCAGGGGCAGCCAGAACAACAGCCCTTGTTGATCCAGGCCACGCGCTATGAACGTTTGCGCGGCGGCAACAATCGACGCCGCATCTCCGGGCGTACCGTGGATGAGCAACAGGTCGATAGCCCGTTCGAACTTGTTGGATCCGTGGAGGGAGGCGCCGGAGGCCAAGGCAGCGGTGAGCCAGGCCCGGATCGTGTCCACGAACAGGGCGGTGACGCTGGGTCCGGAGTGTTCGATGTACTGAAGCAGCGACGAATGCGTGGACTGCTCGCCGGTGTCGTTCAGTTGCGCCTCCAGTTCGGGCGCCAGCATGTCCCGGACGACCTCCGGGTGTGCCTGCACCAACGCGCCCACCCACGCTGGCAACCCGTTCATGGCCGTGAGCGCATAGCGCATCGCCAACTGCGCCTCGGCCTTCGTCAACCGTCGCGCCCAGGCCGGGTCTTCGGCCTCTGCATAGAGGCCGATCAGTCCCACCCGCCAGCTTGTGTAGTACCAGTTGCGTTGTTCTTCGGGCCGCTCGGACGGCAAGGTGGGTGTGACCTTGCGCCACTGGTCGATCAGCAACTGGCGAAGCTGCGCAACCTTGTCGGGGAAAATGCGCTCGAGGAAGCCTCGATTCCAACCGATGTGCTGGTTGTCGTCGCGCACGCGCGACATCACTTCGACCAAGTTAATAGCCGAGTTGGCGGCGCGATCTGCGGACAGGCGCTGGCCTTGGGCATCGTTCAACTCGCGGAAGAACAACTTCCAACTGGCGCGGTCCTTGAATTGCTTGCGCTCGCGCTCGCGCTTTTTCTTTTGGCTCTCCTCTGCCCACTGTGGCAGCGGCGGGGGATTTTCGATGTGGCCTACGGCTTCATCGAGATGGGCCGCCAGCGCCGGGGCATCGCTCACCATCGGCCGCAGTGCCTTGAGCGTGGACAGGGCAGGAGCCGTGCCACGTACCGTTTGAATGAGGCAGTCCAGCACTAAGCGTCGCCGTGCAGGCGGTATGGCGATATCGCACAGGGCCGCCTCCATCCAGGCTTGGTCCAAGGCCAGATCCAGCGCGAGCGAGGGCGCCCACAAGATGCGCACCAACCGATCGTCGGCATCCTTGCCGGCCATCTTGCTGGCCAGCAGTGCGTCTTGTTCCCAGAACACGGCGGCGCGCAACGAGGGGCGCGCGGTGATAAGCAGCTCGCGCAAGCGTCGGGTGTCATCGTCGGCGTAGTCGTCATCGCGCGACAGCTGCAAGACCAGGGCGACAGATTCGGCCAACGGGCCATCGGCGGCACGATCCTGGACTTGCAGCTCGCACACCCGCGTGAGCGGGCCGACAAGGTCGCGTCGACCGGTGCGCATGCGATAGTTGACAGGGTCCCATGCGCAGTCTGCGGTGACGTAATGCGTCAGTCCGTCGCGAAGCAGCTCCAAGCCGGCCGGGGCAATTCGCGCGCGCGTGATTGCATCGGGCAGAAAACTCGAGATGCCGCCCGCGTCGAAGCGACGGTACTTCAGGGCACGCAGGGACCCCAACATCTGGACCAGGGTCATCTTGGCGGGGAACAAATACAAAATCGCCAGCTTGGCCAGATCTGGCGGCCAGCCGGCGTGCTGGGAGGCGATCTGGTCGAGTAGCCCGGTCAGACGCGGGTCATCGGTCGCCGCCAGGCCCTTGAGGCCGTCCAGGCGCTCGCGCACGTCGCGCGCGACATCCACCGCCACGTCAAAAGCGATGTCCGCGCAGGCATGGATCCGGCCGGTTTCGATCAGGTCGAGTAGCGTCTCGCGCACTTCGTCGTTTTCGATGCCCGCGTCCCACAGCTTGCGGATTGTGGGCGCCAGCTCCGGCGAGGCCAGGCGGCGCGCCTGCAGCGCCGGCACGTGCATGCCGCGCCAGCCACCGCTCCCGTAGCGCTGGGCGTACAGCTCCAGGGCTTGGACGCGCATCGCCGGTTGCAATGCGCCAGGATCGCCAAAACGCAGCAAGATGCTCGGATCGCGCTGCAGCACTTCATTGCGAATCGGGTCCAACAGCGAGGCCAGCCAGGCCGCCACCGGTTGCATGGTCGGGCGCACGAGTTTCAGGCCGACGGGGGAGGTCACGAACAGCAAACGCTGCAGTGTGCGCATGCGCAAGCCATGCTTCATCAGCCCGAGCAACCGGCAGGCCGCCAGGTACTCGATGGCGGACCGATTGTGAAAGCGCACGCGGCCATAGGAGGCAAAGCCGAACAGCGGCCGTTCGAGCAGGGTTTGGATTTCCGCAGCGGTCCAATCCCTCAGGACCGACTGGGGGTCAAGCGCGTCGGCGCCGTGTCCCCGGCCGGTTTCGGCGTCATGCCACAAGGTGAAATTGCGCGTCATTAGCGCCGCGAGAGCCAAGCGCTCGGCGCCCTCGCGCGCTTTGTCGGGCTGAAGATCCGCCGGTTCATCGCGCTCGCTGCGGGCGCGCGGTCGCAGCTTGACCGCGATGCTCGACTCCAACTGGTCGCGGTGACCGCGAATGCGGCCGTGGGCCTTCCAGTCCGCGCACAGCTCGACGAAGTCCAGCGGCCGCTTGCTAAATTCTTGGGCGTGCGCCGCCTCGATAGCTTTCAGTAGCTCGTCCGGATCGCCCACGCCTTCGAGATGGGCCAACGCTCGCATCTGCGCTTCGTTCAGCGGCGCCAGTGCGACGAAGCGCGACCGCGGCATGGCGCTGGCGTCATTGGGCAGCTCCACTCGCATGGCCACGTCGGCAAACGCTTCCTCCGCCTCTATGACGCGCACGACTTGTCGAAGAGGCAGCTCGTTCTCGACGATGGCACGATCGTCGGTGCCCGGTCGCGTCGTCAGCACGATACAGGCCCGGTCGAGATCGTCCCCCAAGGCATTGGCGAACTGGCGAAGCGTGAGGGCGAATGAGTGCGGGGTCAGCCGCAGCTCGTCGATGGAATCGAGGAAAAACACCGCGCGCTCGTTCTGCGCGCTCCGCCAGCTCTCCAATCGCTGGCGCTGTGCCGGCTTGAGTTGCGCTTCCGGCGTGGAATTGGCCAGGCTCGCCAGCTCCAGGTAGAACGCCGACTCGCCTTGCGCGAAGAGGCGCTCCTGCTGCGCCTTGCACTCGTAGGTTTTGCCAGCACCCGCTTCGGAGACGATCAACACCCGGTCCGCTTCCAGCAGCTGGTCCCAGGTCAGGTCCCCGCCGGGCAGCAGGCCGTAGAGGAATTCATAGTCTTGGGTCTCGGCATCGTCCTTCTTGGACAGGTCCAGGAACGATCGGGTCAGGGCGGAATCGGAAACAGGCATGCAGCACGCGCTGGGGGTAGCCAGCGCTCATCGGCAGAGGTGAATCAAAGTATGTGCCGACGCTGGCTCAGTCAATGCGAAAGCCCCCGCGCGCCGCCCCCCCCAGGAATCTGCCCGGCGAGAGGGAAGCGCGGCCCATGGCGGCGGTGAATTTCGCGGCGATCAGCTCAGAGCCCTTCTTCGTCGATGCAGTTCATTTGCCCGCCACTGCTTGTTGTCGTTGGTGTTATTGGACAAGGTCTTGCGAAGGTCCAGATGCTTGGCGTGGGCAGGTCAGAACAGCCCACTGGCGCCTGCCCCGTTAATGTCTGCTTCTGGCCGAAAGCGGCCAGAAGTAAAAGGCCCCGCTTTCGCGGGGCCTTTTACTTCTTCGACACTGTCTCG
>JACSSF010000064.1 GCA_014879375.1 Lysobacteraceae bacterium | reverse complement strand
CAGCGCCAAGATGCTGTCGATCGTGCCGCTGATGGCCGGTGGCGGCCTGTTCGAGACCGGCGCCGGCGGCAGCGCGCCCAAGCACGTGCAGCAGTTCGTCGCCGAGGATTACCTGCGCTGGGATTCGCTCGGCGAATTCCTCGCCCTGCAGGCTTCGCTTGAGCACCTGGCCAACACCACCGGCAACCTGCGCGCGCGCGTGCTGTCCGATGCGCTGGATGTCGCCAATGGCCGGTTCCTGGACAACGACAAGTCGCCGACGCGCAAGCTGGGCGGCATCGACAATCGCGGCAGCCATTACTGGTTGGCACGTTACTGGGCCGAGGCATTGGCCGCGCAAGATGACGATGCGGCGCTCAAGGCGATGTTCGCGCCGGTCGCCAAGGCCATGGTCGATGGCGAGGCGCAGATCACCGACGAGTTGATCGGCGTGCAGGGCAAGCCGGTCGACATCGGCGGCTATTACCGCCCCGACATCGCCAAGACCGATGCCGCGATGCGCCCGAGCGCCACGCTCAATGCCGCGCTGACCGCGTTGAACGGCTGAGTCCGCCTCCGCGCGGTGCACGAAGCCCGGCTCCGGCCGGGTTTCTTTTTTTGTGCACTGCCACGCGGGTTTCATCCTTGTCGCGCTACTCTTGCGTCCTCGAACTTGGGGAATCGACATGCCTGTTCATCGCGCCATGGGTCTCGCCGCCGGCATCGCGCTGGCCTCCACTTTGATCGCCTGCAGCGCCGTGCCGGGCACCCGCGCGCAAGCCGCCGCCGAGGTGGACCAGGCCTGGGCAGAAGCCGATGGTGAACTGCTGGCCGATGCGATCGCCGGGCCGTGGCGGGAAGAGGCCAACCGCGCGCGCGACGTGTATCGCCACCCGCAGGCCACGCTGGAGTTCTTCCGCGTCGGCAGCCGCGACCGGGTGATCGAGATCAGTCCCGGCGCCGGCTGGTACACCGAGATTCTCGCGCCCTATCTGCGCGGCTCCGGCGCCTACATCGCCGCGACCGCGAGCGCGCCGGCCGACAGTGGCGGCGGCAAGCGCAATGCCGCGCTCAAGGCGAAGCTCGCCGCCCATCCGGCCCTGTACGACCGCGCGCAATACCTGGAATACGACGGCAAGCAGCCGTCGCTGGGCGCGCCCGGCTCGGCCGACGTGGTGCTGACTTTCCGCAACGTGCACAACTGGGTTGCCGGCGACAATGCCGATGCTTACTTCAAGGCGTTTTACGATGTGCTGAAGCCGGGCGGCGTGCTGGGCGTGGTGGATCATCGCGCCAAGCCGGACACCTCGCTGGAAGCGATGAAGAAATCGGGCTACCTCACCGAAGCGCTGGTGATCGATCTCGCCACGCGCGCCGGCTTCCGGCTGGATGCGAGCAGCGAGGTCAACGCCAACCCGAAGGACAACGCCGACCATCCCAACGGCGTGTGGACGCTGCCGCCGACCAATCGCCACGACAAGCAGGATGACGCCAAGTACCAGGCGATCGGCGAAAGCGACCGGATGACGCTGCGCTTCGTCAAACCGCGCCTCCGGTAACGTGCCGACGTCACGGCAATGATGCCGCCGCAGCGGCCCGGGTCAACGACTTGCCCGTGTCGCGTACCTCCATGTTGATCGCCTTCAACAAGCCGTATGGCGTGCTGTGCCAGTTCACCGATCGCAGCGAACCGCCGCGGCCGACACTGGCCGGGTTCGGGCTGCCGCCGGCGGTGTATCCGGCGGGCCGGCTCGATTTCGATTCCGAAGGCCTGTTGCTGCTGACCGATGACGGCGCCCTCGCGCATCGGCTGACCGACCCCCGCCACAAGCAGTCGAAGACCTACTGGGTGCAGGTCGAAGGCGAGCCCGATGCGCTGCAGCTGCAACGGCTGCAGCAAGGGGTGCAGCTGAAGGATGGCTCGACCCTGCCGGCCAGCGCCCGCCGCATCGATGCCCCGTCGTTATGGCCACGCGACCCGCCGGTGCGTTTCCGCAAGACCGTGCCCGATGCGTGGCTGGAAGTCATCTTGGGTGAAGGCCGCAACCGGCAGGTGCGGCGAATGACCGCGGCAGTCGGGCTGCCGACCTTGCGGCTGGTGCGGGTGGCGATGGGGGATATCACGCTGGCGGGACTGGCGCCGGGGGAGTGGCGGGTGGAAGTCGGCTGAACGTGAATGATTCAGTTTCAAATAACCGTATTCAGCCCACTTCAGGCATTCCTATAATCCAATGCAGGCAGACATAATTGCTTGCCTCGGGGATTATCAGTTTGCCCAACACTACTGCCATCGCAGGTAGGATTCTGCTGGTCGACGACCAGCCCGCGAACCTGCGGGTCGTCACCACGCTGCTGGAGCGGCAGGGCTATCAGGTGGCCACTGCCGGCGATGGTGGCGCCGCGCTTGAACGCAGCCGCTACTACAAGCCCGACCTGATCCTGCTCGACATGATGATGCCCGGCATGGACGGGTTCGAGTTCATGCGCGAGATCAAGCTGGACCCGGACCTGACCCGGATCCCGACCGTCTTCCTGACCGCCGCGCACGACCGCGAATTGCTGCTGCGCGCGTTCGATGCCGGCGTCGTCGATTACGTGACCAAGCCGTTCATCCCCGAAGAGCTGCTGGCGCGCGTCAACGCGCACATCGTGCTCAAGCTGACCCGTGATCGGCTGGAACGCGTGGCGCAGGAACGCCAGCACCTGGTCAACCTGGTTGCGCACGACTTGAAGAACCCGCTGACCAGCGTGCTTTTCGCCAGCGAGATGTTGATGCAGGGGGAGTGCAACGCCGAGCGCGTGCCGCGCTACCTCGGCATCATCCACGAGGCGACCCAGGATGCGATCGGCTACATCCGCAGCTACCTGGAAACGCAGTCCAGCCGCCAGCGCAACGCGCAGCAAGGGCAGCCGCCGGTGGCATCGATGAGCGAAGTCGTCGCGTGGCTGGTCGAACGCTACGCCCTGCAACTGGAAGCGCGCGGCATCCACATCACCACGCACGTGCCGGATCGCCCATGCGCGGTCGGGATCGAGGCGATGGTGTTGCGCCAGGTCGCCGAGAACCTGGTGACCAACGTCGGCAAGTACGCGGCCGCGGGTGGCGAGCTGAACTTCCAGGTGCGCGCCGGCGCGCCGGGCTACTGGCAATTGCTGGTGTCCGATCGCGGGCCGGGCATCCCGGCGTTCAAGCAACGCGAATTGTTCAAGCCGTTCACCCGCTTGAGCGAAGACGATGACGACCTGAACTCCAGCGGCCTCGGCCTGTCATTGGCGCGCCAGATCGTGATGAACGCCGGTGGCAACCTGTATTACGAGGATCGCGAAGGTGGCGGCGCGCGCTTCGTCATCGAACTGCCGGCGATCACCCAGGCCGATGCCGGATCGGCAAAAGTCGCCGTCGGCTGAGTCGCCCGCGCTTGCCCATTGAAAACGCCGCCCTTGGGCGGCGTTTTGTTTGTGGACGATGCTGCCTGTCAGCTGCCGCGACGATGCCGCGCCGACCCGCGCTTGGCTTCGATCCGGCGCGACTGGCCTTCGATGGCCCCCTCCGCCGCCTTCTTCTTGGCGTGCCGGCGGGCGGCGAACCAGAGCAAACCCGCGCCCGCCACGGCAGCGACGGCCACCGCCGGGTTGCGGCGCACGAAGCGACTGGCCACGCGACCACCGGTCTTGACCGTGCCGATCACCGCGCCGGTTTCGATCCACTTCATGGCGTTGTCGGGCAGGACACCCTTGATGTCGTCACCCAACTGGCTGGCCAGTCGCGTGGCACGGTCGGTGATGTTTTCCAGCTTGCTCATGTCGGCTCCGTTGACGCGATGCGCCCTTGATCGATGATGAATCGGAGTGTGCGTGTGTCCGCGTTGCTTTTTCGTGAGCGAGCGTGCCCGAAACCGGCCAAGGGCTGAACGATGCACTCAAGTCCCACGCGGCTTGGCGCGATGCGTCGCCACGGCATTCCAGGGGTCTTCCGGCCACGGATGCTTCGGATACCGTCCCTTCATCTCCTTCCTGACCTCCGGATAGGTGCGGTCCCAGAAACTGCGCAGGTCGCGGGTGACTTGCAATGGCCGACCACCGGGCGAGAGCAGATGCAGCATCAACGGCACGCGGCCCTCGCAGATGCGCGGCGTCTCGGCGAGGCCGAACAGCTCCTGCAACTTCACCGCGAGCACCGGCGGCGCCGGCTCGCCATGGTCGTCGAGGCGGTATTCGATGCGGCGCTCCAGCCCGGACGGCACTTCGATGCGCATCGGCGCGAGCTGGTCAATGCGGTTTCGCATCGACCAGTCGATGCCGGACTTCAGCGCCTCGCCAAGGTCGTCTTCGGAGAGCGCATCCAGGCGCGTCTTGCCGGCGAAGGCGGGCGCGAGCCACACATCCAGCGTGCCGAGCAATGCATCATCCGACAGGTCGGGCAGGGCGAATTCCGGCATCCATGCGCGCAGGCATTGCACGCGCAGCCGCCATTGCGAGGTGGCTGCGCTCCACGGCAGCACATCCAGCCCCAATGTGCGCACGGCCTCGCTCAAGGCGCGGCTGGCGAGCGCGGGATCGACCTTGCCCGTCGGCTTGGACGACAGCACGATGCCGTCGAAGCGCGCGATGCGCTCGCCGACCAGCGCGCGGCGTTCCGCATCCCAACGCACCTCATCGCCTTCACGAAAATGAGGAGCGAAGTCGTTGCGCAGTCGTCGTTCATCCACCGGCGCGGCGCGCAACAGCAACGCATCGCGGGCGTCGAATCGCAATTCGCTGGCAACCAGCCACGGCTCGCCGACCAACGTGCTGTCATCGAACAAGCGCGCCATCCGTCCATTGCTGAGTTGATAGCGATGTCGATCGGTAGCGTGGCGGTAGGCGATGCGGTCCGGGAACGCATGGGCGAGCAAATCGCCGAGTGCATGCGCAGGCACGTGCGATGGCGGTGGGGCATCCACGCGCAATCGACGACGCCACTGTTTCGATGCCGCATCGATGGCGGCTAGTGCGCCGCGATTGGCCTCCGCCGGCACACGGCCCTGCCGGAATGCGGCCAGCGCCTGCCAGCGCTCTGCCAAGGCATCGCTGCGCGTGCGGAGAGGATCGCGCGCTTCGATCAATGCAGCGAGATCGCAGGCCAGCGCGCGCTCCTCGCCATCACGTGCAGCCAGCAACATCGCCGACAAACGCGGATGGGTGCCGAGCGCCAGCATACGTCGGCCCAGTGGCGTGATCGCGTCATTCGCATCCAGTGCATCAAGGCGATGCAGCAAGTCACGCGCCGCGGCCATCGCACCAGGCGGCGGCGCATCGGGGAAACGCAGTGCATCGCTGCCCCAGGCCGCCAGTTCCAACGCGAGACCTGCCAGTTCGACCTGCGTGATTTCGGCGCGACGTTGCGGCGCCAGTCGTTGCGATTCCGGCCACAGCCGATACGCCCAGCCTGCCGCGACACGTCCCGCGCGTCCGGCACGCTGGTCTGCCGAGGCCTGCGAGATGCGCACCGCATCCAGTCGTGAGAACCCGGAGTTAGGATCGAACTGCGGTTCGCGCGCCAGCCCGGCATCGATCACCACGCGCACGCCGGGCAGGGTGACGCTGGATTCTGCGACGTTGGTGGCCAGCACGACGCGGCGGCGGCCGTCATCGGCAGGTTGCAGCACGCGTGACTGCGCCTCCACCGGCAGATCGCCATGCAGGGCCAGTACATCGGTGGAAGCGGAGGCAGCCAGGTCGGCAATCGATGCCTCGAGCTGCCTGATCTCGCGGATACCGGGCAGGAACACCAGCACATCGCCGGGATGCGCGGCCAGTGCGTGCTCGACCGCGCGGCGTACCTGTGGCGCCAGTGCCTCGTCCCGTCGCGCGGGAAAATGCGCGATGTCGACCGGATGACTTCGCCCGCTGCTGCTGATGCGCGGCGCATCCAGCCAATCGGCGAGGCGTTCGCCATCGAGCGTCGCCGACATCACCACGATGCGCAGGTCCTCGCGCACGCTCGCCTGCACGTCTAGGGCAAGGGCAAGGCCGAGGTCGCCGGCGAGGTGACGCTCGTGGAATTCATCGAAGAGGATCGCGCCGACGCCCTCCAGCAGCGGGTCATCCTGCAGCAATCGCGTCAGGATGCCTTCGGTCACGACTTCGATGCGCGTCGTCTTCGACACCTTGTTCTCGAAGCGGATGCGATAGCCGACCGTTTCGCCGACCGCTTCGCCCAGTTGCCTCGCCATGAAGGTTGCCGCCGCACGCGCGGCGACGCGACGTGGCTCCAGCATCAATATCTTCCTGCTACCGAGCCATGCCTCGTCCAGCAAGGCCAGCGGCACTTGCGTCGTCTTGCCGGCACCGGGCGGCGCTTCCAGCACCAGGCGCGGATGCACGGCGAGCGCATCGCGGATGGCGGGAATGACGTCATTGATGGGGAAGGCGGGCGTGTCCACGAAGACAAGGATACGTGGCGGGTCGGGTATCCTTCGCGGCTTGCGAATTTGCGACATCCCCATGCTCATCGACATCGGCGCCAACCTGACCCATGACAGCTTCGACCGCGACCGCGCGGCGGTGATCGAGCGCGCGCGTGCGGCGGGCGTGGGCCGGATGGTGATCACCGGAGCATCGCGCGAGCATTCGCCCAAGGCGCTGGAACTGGCGCAGGCGTATCCGGGCGAATTGTTCGCGACCGCGGGGGTGCATCCGCATCATGCCAGCGAGTACACCGAGGAATGCGACATCGAGATGCGCGCCCTGCATGCGCATGCGGAAGTGGTGGCAGTGGGCGAGACCGGCCTCGATTATTTTCGCGATTTCTCCCCGCGCCCGCTGCAGCGCAAGGCGTTCGAGCGGCAGTTGCAGATCGCGGTGGACCTTGCCATTAACGGCGTGGGCAAGCCACTGTTCCTGCACCAGCGCGACGCGCATGCCGACTTCATGGCGATGATGAAGAATTTCGATGGCCAGCTGGGCCCGGCGGTCGTGCATTGCTTCACCGGCACGCGCGAGGAAATGTTCGACTACCTCGACAACGACTGGTACATCGGCATAACCGGGTGGTTGTGCGATGAGCGTCGCGGCGCGCACCTGCGCGAGCTGGTGAAGCACATCCCCGCCAATCGGCTGATGATCGAAACCGATGCGCCGTACCTCATGCCGCGCAACCTCCAGCCGATGCCGAAGGACCGCCGCAACGAGCCGATGTACCTTGCCCACATCGCCGAAGAAGTCGCGCGTGATCGCGGCGAAAGCATCGAGGCGGTGACACAGGCGACCACCGACGCCGCGACCACGTTCTTCCGCCTGCCAGGCTGAGCGGCTTGCACCTGGCCGTCATGGCGGCCATGGATACTCGTCGGGAGTTTTCGGGAGGCTTCGCATGCGCATCCTCGTCATCCTGTTTGCCGTGGTCATGCCCGTTGTCGCGTGGCTGTCCAACACCGGCACGTTCGGGCCGGACAACGGCGCGGTGTCCGATCACTATCCCACCCTGCTGGTCGCAGCGGGTTATGCGTTCGCGATCTGGGGGCTGATTTTTCTGCTCGATCTCGTCTACGCGTTTTGGCAATCGCGGCGCGTGCTGCGCGGCGACCCGACCTTGCGGAAGATCGCGCCTTGGGCCGCCGGCGGTTTCGCCCTCACCACCGTGTGGATGCCCTTGTTCTCGATGGGCGTGGCGCAGCCCGGGTTGTTCTGGCTGTGCCTCGTGGTGATCTTCGGCGCCGTGTTCTGTTTGCTTCGGGCCGCGCGCGTCCTGCCGCTCGACGACACGCCGCAGCGCGGGCAGTGGCTGTGGGCGTGGGCGCCGTTGTCGCTGCACGCGGGCTGGTTGTCGCTGGCGGCCTTCCTCAACCTGGCGCAGGTGATCGTCGCCTTCGACCTGCTGCCGACCGACGACATGACAATGTGGTCGCTGTTGTTGCTCGCGCTGGCCGCCGCCCTGCTGCTGTGGATGAACCAGCGCATGCGAGGCAACATCGATTACGCATTGGCTGCGTTGTGGGGTCTGGTCGCGGTGTACATCAAGCAATCGCACTCCGCGCTGGTCGGCGCGGACACCTTGGCCTGGGCGGCGCTCGGCGTGGCTGCGGTGCTGGCCGTGCAGACGATCTGGCTGCGCGTACGTCATCCCGGCCGGCTCCTGCCCAATCCCAACCGGGCCGAATAAACCAAGCGTCGATACTGCCTGAGCGGGCGCACTATTATTGAACTTGCCGGTACACTAGCGCCCCACCTGTTCGCTGGCCTCCTGCCATGACCGTGTCGATCGTTCCTGATTCGCGACTGCTCCGTCCGCTGATGCTGGGCATGGCGCTGGTCGCCGCGTTAGCAGCCTGCAAGAAGGACGCGTCGGAGGCCGATGCCGCCAGGCAAGCCGCCGCCTCCGCGATGGCGGTCAGCACTGCACCGGTGTTGCGCCGAGAGATGCCGCGCGGCTTGACTGTGTCCGGCCCGATATCGCCGGTGGAAGACATGCAGCTGGGCGTCGAAGTCACCGGCCTGCGAGTGACGGCACTGAATGTCGATGTCGGCCAGACGGTCCGACGCGGGCAGGTGTTGCTGACGCTGGACCATCGCACGCTCGATTCCGACCTGGCGCAAGCCAATGCGGCCCTGCGCGAGGCCGAGGCTGGTGCAGCGCTGGCACGTTCCAATTTGGCGCGCGGCCAGCAACTGGCTTCGGGCAAGTACATCAGCGCGATGCAGCTGGACGAGTTGCGCGCCAATCGCACCGCGTCCGAGGCGCGCCTGGGTACCGCGCGCGCCGCGCGTGACGCGGCCGCGTTGCGTCGCAGCTTCGCCGACCTGCGTGCGCCGGCTGATGGCCTGATCAGCAAGCGTCTGGTGCAGCCGGGGCAAGTGGTCGCCGCCGGCACGCCGCTGATGCACCTCATCAAGGACAGCCGGCTGGAGTGGCGCGCGGAACTGCCGGCCTCGCAGCTGGCGCTGGCCAAGCCCGGCGACATCATCCGCCTGACCTCGCCCCATGGCGATGCAGTGGAAGGCCGCGTGCGCGCGGTCAGTCCGGGCGTGGATGCGACGACTCGCACCGGCACGCTGTACGCGGACTTGCCGCCGGGCCTGATCCAGTCGGGCACGCTGCAACCGGGCACGTATCTTGAAGGCCGCATCGAAACCGGCGTCACCCAGACGCTGGTGGTGCCGTTCGCGGCGGTGGTGCTGCGTGATGGCTTCGCCACCGTGTTCACGGTCGATGCTGCATCCATCGCGCACCAGCAGCGGGTCGAAACCGCGGGCCGCGCGGGCGGTTTTGTTGAAGTGACCGGCCTCAAGGACGGCATCCAGGTGGTGGTCGAAGGCGCAGGCTTCCTTGCCGATGGCGATCGCGTGCGCGTGGTGCCGGCCAGCAACACGACGGCATCCAGCAAGAGCGGCGCGGACGCCCAACCATGAGCGGCGGCGGCAATCTGTCCAGCTGGGGCATCCGCAATCCCGTCCCGGCGGTGATGTTGTTCTTCGTGTTGTGCGTGGCCGGGCTGTGGGGTTTCCACAAGCTGCCGGTCGCGCGTTTCCCCGACATCGCCTTCCCGATGACGGTGGTGACGATCATCCAGCCCGGCGCATCGCCCTCACAGCTGGAAACCGAAGTCACTCGCAAGGTGGAGGATTCGGTCGCCACGGTCGCGAACGTGAAGCGGGTGACCTCGACCGTGGTCGAAGGCACCAGCACCACCGCGATCGAGTTCTACCTCGACACCGACCTGATGACGGCGCTCAACGACACCAAGGATGCGGTCACCCGCATCCGCATGGACCTGCCGCAGGACATCCAGGAACCGATCGTCACCAAGGTGGAGATTGGCGGTTCGCTGCTGACGTACTCGGTGTCGGCGCCGCGGATGAGCGAGGAGGACTTGTCGTGGTTCGTCGATCGCGATGTCGCCCGCGCGATGTACGGCGTTGAGGGCGTTGCCTCGGTCAAGCGCATCGGCGGCGTGGACCGGCAGATCCGCGTCGATCTGCACCCGCAGTCGCTGGAGGCCTACGGCATCACCGCGGGTGAGGTCTCGCAGCAGCTCGCGCTGACCCAGGTCGAGCGCCCGGGCGGCAAGGCCGAGATCGGCGGCGACCAGCAGACCATTCGCACCATCGGCACCGTCGCGGATGCACAGCAATTGCGCGATTACAGCATCGCGCTACCCGATGGCCGCGCGGTGCGGCTGTCATCGATCGCGCGCATCACCGACGGCGCGGCGGACATCACCCAGACGGCGTTGCTGGACGGCAAGCCGGTGGTCGGCTTCGCGCTGTCGCGCTCGAAGGGCTCGGACGAGCTGGACGTGCGCGACGAGGTCAAGAAGTCGCTCGCGGCGCTGGAAGCATCGCATCCCGGCATGAAGTTCAACCTCGTCAGCGACATGACCGAGGAAACCGACATCTCCTACACCTCGTCGATGACGATGCTGGTCGAAGGCGCGCTGCTGGCGCTGGTGGTGGTGTTCTTCTTCCTGCGCAACTGGCGGGCGACGTGGATCTCCGCGCTGGCGCTGCCGCTGTCGATCATCCCGACCTTCGCGGTGATCTACTTCCTCGGCTTCAGCCTCAACATGATCACGCTGCTGGCGCTGTCGGTGGTGGTCGGCATTTTGGTCGACGACGCGATCGTGGAAATCGAGAACATCGTCCGCCACCTCGGCATGGGCAAGTCGCCGTTGCAGGCGGCGACCGACGCGGCGGATGAAATCGGCACCGCGGTGATCGCGACATCGATCACCTTGGCCGCCGTGTTCGTGCCGGTCGCGTTCATGCCGGGCATCGCCGGCAAGTTCTTCCGCGAGTTCGGCTGGACCGCGGCGACCGCGGTGATGTTCTCGCTGCTGGTCGCACGCCTGTTGACGCCGATGATGGCGGCGTATCTGCTGAAG
Organism: Lysobacteraceae bacterium; assembly: GCA_014879375.1. Classification (GTDB taxonomy): domain Bacteria; phylum Pseudomonadota; class Gammaproteobacteria; order Xanthomonadales; family Xanthomonadaceae; genus Solilutibacter. The sequence continues at coordinate 17,922 of JACSSF010000064.1, read as the reverse complement.
CCCGAACCCGAGCATGAGCACGAATCGCGCTTCATGACGCGCTATCTCGGCTGGGTCGATACCGCGCTGCGCCATCGCTGGATGACGCTGGTCATCGCGACGGTGCTGTTCGCGCTGTCGCTGGCGATGATCCCGTTCATCCCGACCACCTTCATCCCGACCGCCGACCAGGGCCGCAGCATGCTGTCGCTGGAGCTCTCGCCGGGCACGCGGGTGGAGGACACCACGCGAATGACCGAGCGCGCACGCGCGCTGCTGGGCGACATCCCCGAGCTCAAGCAGGTATTCGCGCAGGTCGGCAGCGTGCCGGACGTGGGCGATCCCTCCAAGAGCGGCAACAGCGATCCACGCAAGGCGGTGTTGACCCTGGACTGGGGCGACAAGGGTGATCGCGATCGCAGCCAGAAGACACTCGAGGCCGTGGTGCGCGAGCGCCTGTCGGTGCTGCCGGGGGTGAAGCTGAGCTACATCAGCAGCGAGCCCGGCGAGCAGGTGCAGCTGGTACTGGCGGGCGATGATCCGCAGAAGCTCAACACCGCCGCTGCCGCCGTGGAGCGCGACGTGCGCAAGATCGAAGGCCTCGGCAGCGTGTCCTCGTCGGCGTCCCTGTTGCGGCCGGAGATCCGCGTGGAGCCCGACCCGGCGCGTGCGGCCGATTTGGGCGTGTCCACCGCAGCGATCGCCGAAGCCGCGCGCGTGGCGACGGCCGGCGACTACACCCAGCGCATGGCCAAGCTCAACCTGCCCGATCGCCAGGTGCCGATCCGCGTCGGTTTCGATCTTGAATCGCTGGAGGACCCGGCGACCATCAGCCAGCTGCGCGTGCGCGGCAAGGCGGGCGCAGTGCCGCTCGACGCCGTGGCCGCCATCGTGCCGGGCAGCGGGCCTTCAGTGATCAGTCGCTACGAGCGCCAGCGCAACATCACCCTCACCGCCGAACTCAATGGGCGTCCGCTGGGCGACGTGATGAAGGAGGTGCAGGCCCTGCCGTCGGTCCAGCGGTTGCCCGCGGGCGTGTCCTTCCTCAACACGGGCGATGCGGAAATCTTCGTCGAACTGTTCACCGGCTTCGTGATGGCGATGGTCGCCGGCATCGTCTGCATCTACATGGTGTTGCTGTTGCTGTTCAGGCATCCGATGCAGCCGCTCACCATCCTCGCCGCGATCCCGCTGTGCGCGGGCGGCGCGTTCGGGGCGCTCTTGATCACCCAGAACATGCTCTCGCTGCCGGCGTTGATCGGCTTGTTGATGCTGATCGGCATCGCCACCAAGAACTCGATCCTGCTGGTCGACTACGCGGTGATGGCGGAGGACCTGCACGGCATGAGCCAGCACGATGCGCTGATCGACGCCTGCCGCAAGCGCGCGCGCCCGGTCGTCATGACCACGATCGCGATGGGCGCAGGCATGCTGCCGCTGGCGCTCGGCTTCGCCGGTGACTCCTCGTTCCGTGCGCCGATGGCGTGGGCGGTGATCGGCGGCCTGATCACCTCGACCGCGTTGTCGCTGATCGTCATCCCGGCGGCCTATACCGTGCTGCACGATGTCGGCGACTGGCTCGCCCGCAAGCTCGGACGCGGCAACCACGTGGCCGGTGCGGCGGCCCACTGACGGCCGTCACCCGCCTGCGAGACAATGCGCCCTTCCATGGGAGGGCGAGCGCATGAACGATCTATTCCATCTGTCCGCGCCGTGGTGGCACTTCGTGCTGCGCGCAGTGGCCATGTACGTGCTGGTGATGGTGCTGGTCCGCGTGTCGGGCAAGCGCGCGCTGGGCCAGTCCACCCCGTTCGACCTGGTGCTGCTGATCCTGATCGGCAACGCGGTGCAGAACGGCATCAACGGCGGCGACAACTCGCTGACCGGCGCGACGATCATGGCGATCACCCTGGTGGCACTGAATTACGGCGTCGCCTGGGTCACCGCGCGCAACCGCCCGGCCGAGATACTGGTCGAAGGCGTGCCGGTGGTCTTGGCGCGCGACGGCAAGCTGTTCAAGTCGGTGCTGCTGCGCGAGCTGATCAGCAAGGCCGACTTCCATGAGGCCATGCGCATCAACGGCGTGGACAGCCTGGACGAAGTCCAGCTGGCCTTGCTGGAGACCAACGGCAGCATCAGCGTGGTGACGAGGGACGGAAGGCACTCCGGCAACGCCAGAATGTGACGTGGATTGGGGCATCCCGGCCGGCAACGGCACGGTACATGCTTCATCATCCACATGATGATTACGGTGATGTTGAGCGTGCAGGGCGGCTGCCCATGAGAACACTCGTTGCAGAGGCCGCCTGCCGCCGGGAGCGGACGTGACCACGCCCGGTGGGCGCCGATGGCGGCGCTGGATGCTGGCGCTGTGCCTGTCGTTCTGGATGCTGCCGCTTGTCGCCGCGCCGAACTGGGTGCAGTGGCAGGCCGAGATCGCGCGCTTGCATCGCGAGCGGCTGCCGGACGACATCGTGCGCGAGCGCCTGCAATCGCTGCAGGCACGGCTGCCGCCTGATCCTCCGTATGTGGTGCAGAAGGAGCTCGCGCAGGTACGCATCCGTCTGGCCGACGACCACGCGCAGGCCCGCGCCGAGCGCGAAGCGCTGCGACGGCTGGCGGTGCAGAACGACGACCTCGATACCGCCCGCCTGATGCAGATCGGCGAGATCTTCGACAGCCATTCCGATGCCAACATCGAAACCAGCCTGGATGCGCTGGGCCGGTTGCGCCTGGACATGGACCGGGCCTCGCCGGAAGTGCACGATGCATTGGCGATGGCCTATGCCTACATGTACTGGGACGTCGGCAATTTCGAACTGGCCCTGCGTAACCTGCTGCAGGCGCGCGACCTGGCCCGCGCGTTGCCCGAGCCGAATCCCGCGCTGGTGGCCGAACGCAGCGAGATCGTGGCCCGCCTGTACGTGGACATGCATGACCCCAAGCGCGCGCTGGAGGTGCTCGAACGCATGGGCCAGCACGTGCCGGTATCGGCCAGCCCCACCTTCCGCGCGCATCTCACGGCGACCCGCGCCGCGGCCTACAGGCTATCGGGCCGCGCCGACGAAGCCATCGAACTGCTGGTGCCGGCGCTCGGCCACATGCCGGTGGGCGATGCCGCCAATGCCAGCCAGCGGATCCGGCAGGAACTGGTGCGCGCCTACCTGCAGTCGGGACAGCCCGAGCGTGCGCACGAGGTGGCGACCTCTATGCTCAAGGCGAGCGCCGCGGGTTCGCCCTACTACACGGCCGAGGGCGAAGTCCTGCAAGGCGCGGCCGACGCCGTGCTGGGGCGCATCGATACCGGCATCGCGACGATGGACAAGGGGCTTGGTTATTTCAAGCAGACCGCGCAGGTGGTCGCGCTGCTGCAGGGGCTGGACCTCAAGGTCGATGTGCTGGCCGATGCCGGCCGCGACCACGAGGCGCTGGCCGCCCTGCGCGAGCAACACGCGCTGCTGCTGCGCCTGTATGACAGCAATCGCGCGCAAGGCATCGCCAGCCTGCAGGTGGAAGACGACATCGCCCGGCGCGAGCGCGAGATCCGTGACCTGTCGATCGCCAACGGCCTGCAGGAAGCCAAGCTCGACAAGGAGCGCCTGCGCAACGTGGCACTGATGATCTCCAGCCTGCTCGCCATCGGCATGGCAGTGCTGCTCGGCTTGTTGCTGCATGCCACGCGCCAGCAACGCAAGGCGCTATGGAAGGATGCCCTGACCGGTGCCTACAACCGGCATTACCTGCCGCACTGGCTGCAGGACCAGCGCCAGCATCCGGGCAGGCGTCGCGTGGTGGCGTTGCTGGACATCGATCATTTCAAGGCCATCAATGATCGACACGGTCACGCCGCCGGCGACGAAGTGCTGCATCAGACGGGCCTGCGCCTGCGCGCCGTGCTCGACAGGCATGGCGAGTTGTTCCGCTGGGGCGGCGAGGAATTCCTGCTGGTCCAGGACCTGCCGGATGGGGCGGATGTCGATGCGTGGCTGCAGACGCTGCTGCGCGCCTTCGACGCGCCGATCATGCATGCCGATCTCGCGTTGCACGTCGGCGCATCGATCGGCAGCACGCGCGTGCCGTCGAATGATGAAGTCGATATCGACGGTTTCCAGCGCATCGTGCGCCTGGCCGATGCCGGCATGTACCAGGCCAAGGCACAGGGCCGTGGCCGCGCGGTATGGCTGTGGCTGACCGCGGCAGGCAAGGCCGCCTGGCCGTGGCGCCTGGCCATCACGCCGGATGCCTTGCAGGCGTGGGAGGCAAAGGGATGGGTGGAAGTGCGTACCCTGGTGCCGCCGCGCGTCGAACCGGATTCAGCCGAGTTCGGCCAGCCAGTCGCGGGGGCGCAGGTAGTCGGCGAGGCGTGATTCCTCGCTGCCGGGTTCGGGCACGTAGCCGTACTCCCAGCGCACCAGCGGCGGCAGGCTCATCAGGATGCTTTCCGCGCGCCCGCCCGATTGCAGGCCGAAGTGCGTGCCGCGATCGAACACCAGGTTGAACTCGACGTAACGACCGCGGCGATACAGCTGGAACTGCCGCTCGTTTTCTGCATAGGGAATGATGCGACGGCGCTCGACGATGGGCAGGTACGCATCGAGGAAGCCATCGCCGACCGCGCGCAGGTAGGCGAAGTCGGCCTCGGCATCCTCCTGCAGGTCATCGAAGAACAGGCCGCCGACGCCGCGGGTCTCGTCGCGATGCTTGAGAAAGAAATACTCGTCGCACCAGCGCTTGTGCGCCTGGTAGCGCGCCGCGCCGCCGAAGGGCTCGCACAGATCACGGGCGACGCGATGCCAGTGCAGCACGTCCTCGTCGTACGGGTAGTAAGGGGTCAGGTCGAAGCCGCCGCCGAACCACCACGCCACCGTCTCGCCGTCTTTTTCGGCGCGGAAGTGGCGCACGTTGGCGTGGGTGGTGGGAATGTGCGGGTTGCGCGGATGGAACACCAGCGACACGCCGACCGCGCGCCACGCGGCGCCGGTCAGTTCCGGGCGCGCGGCGGTGGCCGAGGCCGGCAGCGTGGTACCGGCGACATCCGAGAAACCGATGCCGGCCTGCTCGAACACCGCGCCATCGCGCAGGATGCGGGTGCGGCCACCGCCGCCCAGCAGGCCGCCTTGGCCTTCGCGGGTCCAGGCGTCTTCGACGAAGCGTGCTTCGCCGTCGGCGTTCTCGATGGCGGCGCAGATGCGGTCCTGCAAGCCGGTCAGGTAATCACGGACGGCGTTGAAGTCGGGGGCGTCTTTCATCCCGCCATTATCGCGCGCGATCCGTTGCCGTGCCGGCAAGCCGGGCGATGCGGCATCGATGCGACATCCAATATCGCCCAGGCAGGCAACGCGCCGCCATCAACCCAATTGCCGGTGCAACGCGCGTTCGGCCGCGGCGTTGATCGCCGGCCAGTTGCGCTGACCATCGCGGCTGACGTCGGCTGCCGGCATCGTGGTGAAGAAGAGCCCGGCGTGTCGCCATGACCGGGCGGGCGAGGGCACGAACACGCCGGCGACGCGACCATCGAAACCGCTGCCGCGATCCACCCGGCCGTGCGCGTCCAGACGCGCATACAGCGGCTTGGCGCTGTAGTAGCCGAGCAGGCGCGCGGCCTTCGCATCGCGCAGGGGATGGAAGTCGTGGCGATGCAACGGGTAACGGAACCAGTGGGCGAAATCCGGCAGCTGGCTGGGCAGCAGCGCCGGATCCAGCGACGCGGGCAGGCCCGCTTTCACGGCGTCTTCAGCGTCCTCTCGAACAGCTCGTGGATGCGGCGGTATTCGTCGTGCCAGCTGTCCGGATGCCGGAAGCCGTGGCGCTCCAGCGGGTAGGGCGCGATCTCCCACTTGTCCTTGCGCAGTTCGATCAAGCGCTGCGAGAGCATCACCGAGTCCCTGAAGAACACGTTGTCGTCGATCATGCCGTGCGCGATCAGCAAATGGTCCTGCAGCCCTTGCGGATATTCGATCGGCGAGGAGCGCTTGTAGGCCTCGGGATCGAGTTCAGGCGTGTTGAGGATGTTGCTGGTGTATTCGTGGTTGTACTGCGACCAGTCGGCCACCGGTCGCAGCGCCGCGCCGGCCTTGAACACGCCGGGCTGCTTGAACAGCGCGGCAAAGGTCATGAAGCCGCCATAGCTGCCGCCGTAGATGCCCGCGCGGTCGCGATTGCCCTGTTTGTTGTCGACCACCCAGTCCAGGCCATCCAGGTAATCCTCCAACTCCGGCTTGCCCATCCAGCGATAGATCGCGGTGCGCCAGTCGCGCCCGTAGCCGGCGGAGGCGCGGTAGTCGAGGTCCAGCACGATGTAACCCTGCTGCACCAAGAGGTTATGGAACATCTGCTCGCGGAAATAGCTGGGGTAGGTTGTCTCGACGTTCTGCAGGTAACCCGCGCCGTGCACGAACATGACGATCGGGTAGCGCTTGCCGGCCTCCATCTGCTTTGGGCCGTAATACTTGCCCCAGATCGTGCCTGCACCATGTTTGGATGGCACCTGCACGTACTCGGGCTGTACCCAGTCGATCTGCTTGAACGCGGCGGTGCGGGTGTCGGTGAGCTTTTTCAGACCTTCGCCATTCACGCCGATCACGGCCAGTTGTGGCGGGATGTAGCTGTCGGACCAGCGCAGCAGCAGTTTCGCGCCATCGGGCGATTGCGCGTAGCTTTCAACGCCATCGAGCGCGGTGACTTCGCGCACCGCCCCGCCGTTCACCGGCACCGCGCAGACTTCGTAATCCCCCGGCCAGGCGCGGTTGCAGCGGAAGTAGAAGTGGCTCCCGCCGCGCGCCACCGCGACCGACGACGCTTCCCACTTGCCGCGGGTCAGTTGCTTGCGCGCGCCGCTGTTATCGAGCGTGTACAGGTGCGAATAACCGTCTTCTTCCGACAGATACCAGAGCGTGCGGCCATCGGGCAGCCAGCCGAACTCGTTGAACGACCAGCCGACCCACGCCGGGTCGGTCAGGCGATGGCGCGTCTGCAGCGTCGCCTTCGCGGTATCGACCGTCGCGATCCAGCGGTCCTTGTTGTCGATCGCGCGCACCAGCAGGGCGACGTTGCGGGAGTCGCCGCTCCAGTGGATAGCCGGGCCGCTGCCGTCGCCATCGGTTTCGATGCGAACGGGGCGGTTGCCCTTCAGCGGCTCCTTGCCGGCCGCCTTGCGCATCGCCGCGAGCGGATCGACGCCGATGCCGGGCAGCATGTCGAACTTCAATTCGCGCACGCCGCCCGAAGCGACATCGACCAGCCACAGCTTGTGCGGCAGCGGATCGCCGCGGCCCACCCGCGTGCGCACTTCCTCGAATTCCTCGTAACCCGATTCGGTGACATATCGGGGCATCTTGCCGCCCTGGCCCTCGTCGGCGCCCTTGTCGGTCGTCACCACCAACAGCCAGCGGCCGTCGGGCGACAGCGCGCTGTCCACGATCGCCACGTTCTTGCCAAGGTAGAGCGGCGCCGGTGCACGGGTCGGGTCTTCGCTGCGCCACGCCTCGTCCTGCTTGCGCGCGGCCTCGCGACGCGCGACCTCGTTCCTGAGCGTGTCCATGAGGCGAAGCTGGCGGTCGCGCAGGTCGTCGGCCTTGGGCGGCGTGCCGGGATTGTCGGCGGCCTGCGGCGAGGCCGCCTGCGCCACGATGCGGCCGTCCCAGCGGTACCAGTCGTTGCCCTGGCGCCAGATCAGCGTGCCATCGTCGCTCCACTGCGGGCGCGACTCGCGCGCGTTGCTGCGGGTGAGCTGGGTCAGCGCGCCCGAGGACAGGTCGCGGACGAACACGTCACCGTTGCGCACGAAGACGCTGCGGCGGCGATCACGGCTGTAGATCGCGCCTTCGCCGTCGAGTTGCGCTCGCTCGCCGCCATCGATGCGCTGCATGGTGCTGGCGCCATCGATGCCGACGCGGAAGGTGTCGCGGATGCTCTCGCCTTCGCGCTTCAGGTTGAAATCGATCGCGCGGCCGTCCCAGCGCCACCACGCATCCTCCACGCCCGGGCCGATCCAGTCCGGGTCGGCCATGATCTGCTGCAGGGTCAGCGGCGTTGAAGGTTGCGCCTGCGCGGTGCAGGCGAGGGCGAGCAGGCAGCTAAAAGACAGGGCGAAACGACGCATCTGGACATCCCGTGGAAGCAAGTGAGGGAGGGTAGCAGGTGCCCGCCGGGGGGCACCTGCCATCGGTCACGTTGCCTGTTCCGCGCCGTGTCCTCCCCCTCAAAGCCGGGATGCGAAGTCATCGCCTTGGCTTGACCCGGATGACGGGCGACGGGGCCTGCTCTGCCTTGAGTGCACCGCCCGGGTCCAGATGCTTGGGTGGCAGGCGGTCGTCGATATGGTCCGGTTTGCGCAGCTGCGGCGGGATCGCGTCGACCAGGCAGCCGCTCACGCTGAATTCGCCGCTGCCTTGCGCGTTCGCGTTGCGACGGTAGATGGTCACCTTGCCCAGCGAGCCGCTGTCCAGGTACACGGCGCCATCGCGCGCGGACGAATAGGTGGCTTGGTCACCCTCACGCACCATGTCGTACCAGCCGAAAATCCCCAGCGTCCAGCCCCCGAGATCTGCGTCACGCAGACCGGGTTGGTGCAGCCGTGCACTGACCTTGTCGATGCGCAGTATGCCGTCGGTCGGTACGGCGTACTCGCCGGTCATGCCGGAGAAATTGCGCGGGAACTGCACCGTGCCGCTGTAGCGGAAAGGCCTGCACAAGCGAACAATCGAGATGTCGGGAGCGCCCTTGTTCAGGATGCTTGGATCCACCTCCTTGCTGGTGGGAAAGTCGGGGCGCCCCAGCGATTGCGCCTGCGATGCTCCAGGCAGGCAGACAAGGCATGCGGCGGCGATGGCGAAGGGCAGCACGGAACGGCGCAGGCGGCCGGTGTTGCGATGGTGCATGTTCATGTCAATGTCCTCCAAGTGAGTTGATGCAGTGGCCGCTTGCGTGTCATCGACAAGGCTGTCCACTTGGAGGTAATCGGATTTCGGCAGCGGGGACTGACATCGACCCGGCCCGGCGGGCTATTCGCGGCAGCCCGTCCCCTGCAATGGCGGCGGCTTGTCGTCGGGCAGGGGGATGCCGCGCGCCGCCATGTCGGCCAGGGTGGCACGGGCGTTGGCGCAATCGCCCAAGCGCGCCCGTGCCTGCGCCAGATACCAGGCGACCAGCGCCTGGCGATCATGAAAGGGATGAGTCCGCCCGTATTCATGCGCTTGCAACAGTTCCGCCGCGGCCTCGCCGAAGCGCCCGACGCGGAGCAAGGCGACGCCGCGCAGATAACGCGATTGCATCGGCGAATCGCTTTGAGCGGGCAGGGTAGCGTGGATCGGGCCGGCGGCGCGTTCGATCTCGGCCAGTGCATCGGCGTTGCGCCCCGCGCGCAGCAGGGTGTTGCCGTAATACAAATGTTCCTGCGCGGCGCCGACCGAGTCCGGCCCCAGAGCGCGCTCGCGGATGGCGATGGCTTCGCGGTGCGCGACGAAGGCCTCGTCCCAGCGTTTCAGCCCGGCCAGCGATATCGCCTCGATCTGCGCCATCGTCGCCATGTCCTGACTGTTCTCGGCCACGCCGGCTACGCGCATCTGCGCGCGCGCCTCGCGCAGGGTGGTGATGGCGCCGGCTTCATCGCCGCTGAAAAGCTGCGCGTTGGTGAGCGCGGAATAGGCGCTGGACAAGCCGACCAGGCTGGGCGGATCCAGGCTGCGCTCCAGCCGGAGCGACTCCCTGGCCATGGCGAGGGACTGCTCGGGCTCGTAGGCGATGCGCAGCCAGGCCAGCATCGCCAACACGCGGGCCTTGTCTTCGACCGAGTCGGGCAACTCGGCCTGCTGTATCGCCATCGCTTGCCGGGTCAAGGCCTCGGCGTGCTGGTCCTGGCCCATGCCGGAATAACTCCCGGCCGCCGCCAGCAGGAAGCGCACCTTGGCCTGCGGGCCGACTTCGCCGGCGTTGCCGACGCGCTCGACGGCGGCATCCATCGCCTGCTGCAGGGTGATGTCGGGGCGGCCGCCCGCCTCGGTCATGCCGCCTTCGAACACTGAGCGCAGGAACTCGTTGGTGGAGGCCAGCGATTCCGCATCCGAGCGTGCGCGTCTCGCCTCGCGTTCGGCGCGCGCGGCTTCCGCGCTTGCCTGCGCGGCGGCGGCCTGCGCCTCGCGCGTTTTCATCAGGATGCCGGCGATGCCTGCGCCCACCGCAATGACGGCAAGGACGGCCATCGCCACGCCCCAACGGTTGCGCTGCACGAATTTCCGCGTGCGATAGCCAAAGGTGTCGCCACTGACCGACACCACCTGGCCTTTCAGGAAACGGTGCAGGTCGTCGGACAATGCCTGCACGCTGGGATAACGGCGTTCGGGCTCCTTCGACAGCGCGGTCTGGATGATGCGGGTCAGGTCGCCGCGCACGAAACGATGGAAGGCGCGCGCATCGGTGCGGCGATCCGCCATGCGTCGTGCCACCGCCTCGGCATCGCCGGTGGTCAGCGCCTTCTGCATCTGTGTCGCGGTCTGCGAAGTGATCGCCTCCGCGGCCTGCCTGAGGTTGTTGGAGCCGAAGCGGAAGGGCAGTTGTCCGCAGAGCAGCTCGTACAACATCACGCCGAGCGCGTGGACGTCAGTGGCGGCGGTGATCGGGCCGCCGTCGATCTGCTCGGGTGCGGCGTATTCCGGGGTGAAACCGGCAAACATGCCGGTACGGGTTTCGCCCGGTTGCCCGTCGATGAACTTGGCGACGCCGAAATCCAGCACCTTGGGATGACCTTCTTCATCGACCACGATGTTGGCGGGCTTGAGATCGCGATGGACGACGAAATGCCCGTGGGCATGTTGCACGGCGGCGCAGACCTCGCGGAACAGGTCGATGCGTGCGCGCAAGTCCAGCCGGCGTGCATCCGCCCATTCGGTCAGGGTGGCACCATCCACGTATTCCAGCGCGAACCATGGCTGGCCGTCGTCATCGAGGCCGTGGTCGATCAGGCGCGGGATGTTGGGATGCGAAAGATTGGCGAGGATGCGGCGTTCCTGCAGGAAGCGCTGCGCCTGTCCGCTGCCATCCCAGCGGCGATGCAGGCGTTTTATCGCGGCCTGCTGGCCGGACTCATCCGTGCGCACGGCCTGGTGCACGCTACCCATGCCGCCACGGCCAAGCATGCGCATCAGCCGCCATGGACCGAGGTGCATGCCGATCGCGTTCAGTGCTTCATCGTCGTCGTCCGCGGCGACATCGGGCAGGGTGATGGCGGCGGCGATGCCATCATCGAACGCGCTGGCTTGCGCATCGGCATCCAGCATCTGTTGCAGCTTGGCGCACATCGCCGAATCGTTGGCGCATTCGCGTTCGATGAACCTGCGCCGCGCATCGCCCTCCAGTTCGACGGCCTGGTCGAACAGACGCGACAACCGGCGCCAACGTTCGGCCTCCATCGTGGTCATGGCGCATCGCCCAGATTGGCGATCAGGAAGGCGCGCGCTCGACGCCAGTCGCGGTAGACGGTGCGCTCGGTGACCGCCAGCTGGCGGGCGATTTCGGCGAATTCCATGCCGCCGTAGAAGCGGCATTCGACTACCGTGGCCAGGCGCGGGTCCATGTCGGCCAGGGCCTGCAGCCCGCGCTCGATGTCGAGGACATCGATGCCGGCTTCGGGCGATTCCAGCGGCAGGTTGGTGGCCAGGGTGACGCGGGCGAAGTCGCCGCCCCGCTTGAGGGCGCTGCCTGCGCGCAGGTAATCCACCAGTACGCAGCGCATCGCCTTGGCGGCCAGGGCAAGGAAGGGACCGTCGCGACTGACATCCCGCGCGTCGCCCAGCAGCTTCAGATAGGCCTCATGGACCAATGCGCTGGTATTCAGGGTGCCGCGAGGGGCGCGGCGCAATTCGCGGCGCGCGATGATCTGCAAATGCTGATAGAGCGCATCGAAGCGGGCGCGGTACGCGGCATCATTCCATTGCGCGGATGGAACCAAGGTCAGAGCTGCTGGATGTAGAGCGTTCATCGCGGCTCCGCATTGCATCCATTGCGCTTTCATTATGCGCGAATGCGACGGCGGTTCCGCAATTGGGCGCTTTCACGCACAATCACCGGAGATTTCCCCTGGTGCCCGCATGCTCGCCTACGTCTACAAAAGCCGGAAACGTGCCGACACCTACGTCTTCCTGACCGGTCGCGACGACTTCACCCGCCTTCCGGAGCCGTTGCGCACGCAGCTGGGACCACTTACGTTCGTGCTGGAGGTCGAGCTGACGCCGGAGCGCAAGTTGGCCCGCGAGAGCGCGGCCGAGGTGATGGCGAACCTGACCGCGCGCGGCTTTCACCTGCAGTTCCCGCCCTCGCTGGCGGGCGACCCGATGACCGAGGACTGGGGCACGGATGCCTGATTTGCCCACATTCGTGCCGCGGCGGCGCTGGCTGGCGTTGCCGGGCATCGTCGCGATCATCATTGCGCCGCTGGCCGGGCCATTCGCGCCGCTGGCGGTGCTGGCGGGCGTCGTGGCGTGCACGCTGGCGATGGCGCGCGGCCAGCCGAAGGCATCGCTCGCCGCGCTGGCGCGCCTGTGGCTGGCGGCGTTCGTGCTGGGCGGCGTGTTGCTCGGCTGGCCGTTGGCCCGTCTGGCTGCTGCCGGGAACCTGGGCGCGGCCTTCGCCACCGCTACCGCGGCCGGCCTGTTGCTGCTCGCCGCATGGCGCAGCTGGCCGCTGTGGTCGCGCGCCTTCGCGGGTGAGCTGGACAGCTTGCGGGATTGGCGCCGGGTGATCGAGATCGATCCCGCTGCGTGGCGCGGGTTGAAATCGGCATTGCCGGCAACGGCGCTGGTCGGCGGCGGCATTGCGTTGGGCTGGCCGGAGCTCATGCCGATGCCGCTGCGCTGGGGCTTGGCCGCGCTGTTGGCGGCATGGGCGCTGTGGCCGGTGCTGCGGATGAAGCGTGAAAGCGCGCCCGCGCGCGTTGCCCGCGCCGAGGCCGAGGCGAAGACCGGCAAGAAGAAAGAGAAGAAAAAGGCCGACAAAAAGAGCGAGCCCGCGGGCGAGCGTCGCCTGCGCAACGCCGATCGCATCGAGCTGGACGCGCTGTTTGCCGAACACGCTGCTGCATCCATGCAGGACAAGGGCGAAACCAAGTCCGATGTCGATACGGAAGCGATATCCATTTCCTCCATCGACGCCGGAACAGCATCCGCAAGCCAAAGCGCCGCAGGCGATCTTGCGCCGGCAGCGCCCGCATCGCATTCGCCCGAGGCCGTCGCCGCCGCCACTGCCGCGCTGTATGCCGCGGCCCGCGCCGGACGCGTCGAGCGTGCGCTGGCCCTGCTGGATGAAGGCGCCGATCCGCTGTCGCCGCCGCCCGTGGATGAGCGTGACCAGCGCGGCCTGGCGCAGTTGGCGGTGGTCTTGCCGGACCTGCGCCTGCTGCGCGAATTGATCCAGCGCGGGCTGCCGCTCGGTGCCGAGCCGGGCCGCCTGACCGCGCTGCTGGCGGCGACCCGCGACAGCTGGCACGGCCGTCCCGAGGCAGTGATGACCCTGCTTGCCAACGGCGCCGATCCGCGTGCGCGCGACGCCGAGGGCAACTCGCCGCTGCATCACGCCGCGCGCAGCACGGATCCCGGCGTGGCCGCCCTGTTGCTGGACGCCGCGAGCGAGATCGACGCGCTCAACGATGCGCGCCAGTCGCCGCTGGCGATGGCGTGCCTCGTCGGCAACTGGCGGTTGGCGAAATTCCTGTCCGAGCGCGGCGCGCAGGCGCACCCGGCAGGCGGCGATCCGGTGCTGCTGGCGGCGGCCGGCACCGAGGAAGACGATCCGGTCGGCGTGCAATACCTGCTGCGACACAGGGCCGCGGTGAACGCGGTGGGCGCGGACGGACGCACTGCGCTGCATCAGGCCGCGAGCGCTGGCCACGTCGGCATCGTGCAGACATTGCTGGATGCGGGCGCCGACGTGCACAAGCGCGACGAAGCCGGTCTTGATGCCTGGTTGCTGGCCGCACCGGCCGGGCAGCTGGGCGTGATGGAAGCCTTGCTGGACGCGGGCGCCAACCCCGACGCCGTCGATGGCGAAGGCCGCGACGCCTTGATGCGCGCGCTCGACGAAGGCCAGGCCAGCGCCGCGCTGGCACGCTGGCTGCGCGAGCGCGGCATGGACACCCAGCGGCTCGACGTCCACGGCGAGCGCGCGCTGGATCGCGCGGTGGCGTCCGGTCGCTGGTCGCTGGTCGCCGCGATCGATCCCAACTACCCGCTGCCCACCGCCAACCTGAGCGCGGATGACGAGGTCGACATCGCGCGCCCGCCGATGCAGTTGCTGAGCGAAGCGCTGGTCGCGGGCGATGAGGCCTCCGTCGCGCGCCTCGCCCAATTGTTGTCGGCCGAGGAACTGGGACGCGCGCTGGTCGAAGCCGCATCGAGTGATCCTTCGCGGATCCCGATGTTGCTGCGCCATCACCCCACCCTCGACGTGCGCGGCCCCCAGGGCGACACCGCCTTGTTCGTGCTGATGGACAGCGCTGGCCTGCCCGAGGCGCGCAAGGCGATGGTCCTGCTGCTGGAAGCCACCGCATCGCCGGCGGGCCGCGCCGGTCTGGCGCGCTACCTCGCCGCCTGCATGGCGATGCGGGTCACCCAGGCAGACGGCGCATCGCTGGCTCTGGACCTGCTTTCGCGCGGCGCCGACGGATTCGCCTCGCATGAAGGCGAGCCGCCGTTGCTGCTGGCTTTGCGCCTGGGCTGGCCGCGCCTTGCATCCCACTTGCTGGACCTCGGTGCCGATCCCAACCAGGCCGATGCACGCGGCCTGACCCCGCTGCACGTCGCCACGGCCTTGGGTGTGCCGGGCATGGTGCCGGCCTTGCTGCGCCATGGCGCGCAACCGGCCGTGCGCGCCGGCGACGGGCAGACCGCGCTCGGCGTTGCGCTCGCCAGTGGCAAACGCGATCTCGCCGCGTGGCTGGACTGGCGCGGCTGGCCGCATCCGGGCAGGCGCTTGCAGGCGCGCGATCTGGCCTCGGCCGCGATCATGGGCGATGCCGATGCGGTGCAGCATCTGCTTGATCTCGGTTTCGACGTGGACACCCGCGATGCGCAGGGATGCACCGCGCTGTTGCGCGCGGCCGGTGGCGGGCATGAAGCCGTCATCGCGCGCCTGCTGGCGGCCGGCGCGGATACCGGCCTTGCGACCGAGAGTGGCGCGACGCCGCTGTCGGCGGCGGTCAGCATGCGCCATCTCGGCGTGCTGGATCGGTTGTTGTCGGCCGGTGTCGATCTGGACCAGCGCATGCCGGGCGGCGTGACCGTGCTGATGCTGGCGGCAGCGCTGGGCCTGCCCGACGTCGTCTCGCGCCTGCTGGCTGCCGGCGCCGACATCGATGCCGGCGACGTGGAAGGCCTGAAGCCGATGCACTGCGCTGCCTTGTTCGGCTTCTCCACCCGTGACCGCAGCCGGCTGCTGGCATTGGTCGACACCCTGCAACTGGCCGGCGCACCCATCGACGAAGCGACCCCGACCGGTCTCACGCCGCTGCTGCTGTTGCTCGGCGCGCGCGCCGAACCGGGCTCGCCCTGCGACGAAGAGGTGGTGATCGACGGCATGGAACGCCTGCTGGAAGAAGGCGCCAGCTTGTCAGTGCAGGAGCAACGCGGCTTCGGCGTGCTGCACCTGGCCGCGCTGCATGGCCTCGGCCGGGTGGTGCGGGCGCTGCTGCAGGCCGGCGCCGATCCCCACCTGCGCGATCGCCTCAACCGCACTCCCCGCGACATCGCCGCGATGCGGGGCTACATGGATGTCGCCGCCGAATTCGCCACCGATGCAGCACCGCTGTCGATGGCGCGTTTCCTGCGCGATTCGGAGCGATAAGTCCCATTCAGGCGCGGCGACAGCCACGTCGTATGCTGCGAATGTAATCAGGCTTCCACGGACGGGCCCTTGCCACAACATCGCCTGAAAACCGATTTCAGGTACACGCTGACCATGACGCTCGGTCTGGTCGGCATGCTTGCGATCACGCCATTCGCCATCTGGCGCTGGGTTCGGCAAGAGTATGTGTTGGCCTTGCTCGATACGGGCCTTTTGGCGGTGATCGCCACGGCGATGATCTGGGGATGGCGTGGCGGTCCGATCCGGTACATCGCCTACTTCGCGACGCTGCCCGTGTCGGCTTTCGCGGCGGTCATCAGCCTTGTCTCGCCCGAGAGCGGTTATTACTGGGTATTCATCGCCATCCTGACCAATGCGATGCTGTTGCCGCGCGTGGGCGTGGCGACGATGCTGTCACTGGCCGTGGTGGGTGTGGCGCTGCTGCTCGGCGGGACGAATACGGCCTTCCACATGACGACCG
Source organism: Lysobacteraceae bacterium (assembly GCA_014879375.1). GTDB lineage: Bacteria > Pseudomonadota > Gammaproteobacteria > Xanthomonadales > Xanthomonadaceae > Solilutibacter. The sequence continues at coordinate 1,634 of JACSSF010000064.1, read as the reverse complement.
TGGCCGTCACCCTGGTGATGACGGTCCTGTTTTCCTGGGTATTCGCAAGCCGCGCCGAAAGCCAGCGGCGCCAGCTGGAAAGCCTGGCCATGAGCGACCCGCTGACCGGCCTGGACAATCGTCGCGCGTTTGAGCAGGCCATCGCCCAGGCCTTGCACGAGGCGAAGGACGGCCAGCAGATCTTCGGCCTGGCCCTGTTGGACCTGGACGGTTTCAAGGAAATCAACGACACCCATGGCCACGAAGCCGGTGACGCGGTGCTGCGGCAATTGTCGCGCCTGATCAGCGACTACCTGCGCGCGAGCGACCGCCTGTTCCGCATCGGCGGCGAGGAGTTCGTGCTGCTGCTGCCGGGCGCCGACATCAATGGCATGCGTGCACGGATGGAGAACCTGCGCGGACGGATCGAATCGAACCTGCAGTGTCGTGGCGAGCCCGTAACCGCCTCCATCGGTGCATCCGGCTGGCAGCCCGGCGACACCGCGACCAGCTGGCTGATGCGCGCCGATGCCGCCATGTATCGCGCCAAACACAAGGGACGCAACCGGGTTATCGTGCACGAGCTGTCAGCGGCGGCATGACCGGACACAAGGAGATCGGCAGGATGGAAAGGAAAAGCTGGGGCTTGGCCGGCGTATTGCTGGCATTGTCGATGACAGGCCTGGTCGAAAACGCGACGGCGCAGGCATCGAAGCCGGTCGGCAACGCGATGCAGGTGGCCGGCTCGGAATCGGTGCTGAGCATGCGGGTGGATGGAGAATTGTTGATCACGCCCGAGGGCCAGGCGGGTGAATACCGGATCACGACCGACAATGTCCCGGATGAAGTGAAGTCGCTCATAGACCTGAGCATCGCGACATGGCGCTTCGAGCCGGTCAAGGACGCACAGGGGAATCCCGTGATGGCCAAGACTCATATGCGGATGACGGTCGTGGCCCGTGAGCTGGAAGAAAAGAAGTACACGGTCAACGTGGAGAATGTGCGGTTCCACGACGGCACGAGGGGAGGCGAATCGAAGGCTTCCCGCGATCGCGCGAAAGAAGCGGGCATCGAAGTGGTCCAGCGTCCCCGGCCCAATTATCCGGCGATGATGCTGAGCAGCGGTGTCAGCGGCGCGGCCTTGGTGAATGTTCTGCTGGCGCCTGACGGTAGCGTGGCGGATGCGGTCGTCGTGCAGTCGGCGATGTTCAACGTCCGCGGCCAATCGGCCCTGATGGGGAAGGCTTTCGGTGAAATGGAACGCGAGGCGGTTCGCAGCGTGAAGCGCATGCGGGTGAGATTTGGCGAGGGCGTGGATCCGACGGACCCCAAGGTCAGTTCTGGCGTATTGATGATCAATTTCGAAATGACGGGCAAGGCCGATCAGAGCGAGACGCGACGCCAGGCCGGCGTCTGGCGGATCGAGCAACGCGGCCCGTTGCGGACGCCGTCTTGGGAGATCGAGAAGGCCGGACTGCGCATGGGCATTTCCGACATGGATGGCAGCGAGGGCTATGTCTCCGGCGGGGCGGGCATAGTCAAGCCGCTGTCGGGTGTCCCCGTGCTCTGATTCCACGGGCCAGCGCCATCGGCGCGGCAACCCGCCAACAAAAACGCCCCGGCCTCCCGGGGCGTTTTCTTTCATCACATCCAGC
>JACSSF010000158.1 GCA_014879375.1 Lysobacteraceae bacterium | reverse complement strand
GCGCGATTCGAACGCACGACCTTCCCCTTAGGAGGGGGACGCTCTATCCAGCTGAGCTACGGGGCCAATTCAGTCAATTATCGCATGGGGCGACAGCGAGCCGGGCAGTCGGTCACACTCTGCCGAAGCGGTGGATTCAGGTGCCTGCCCGATTCCTGTCGACGAAATGATCCAGCACCCGCACGTTGGCGCGCCCCGGCGCATAGCCCGACGCCAATGCCCGCGCGATGTAGTCGCTGGCCGCCTTTGTCGCCTCGATCGGCGGCAGGCCGAGGGACAGGTTGGCGGCGATGGCCGAGGCCAACGTGCAGCCGGTGCCGTGGCCTTCGACATCGAGGCGGGGGTGGACGAATTCCGCCTCGGCAACACCATCGAACCAGCGATCAATCACCTGATCGCCTTCGTCCAGGTGCGCGCCCTTCAGCAGCACGGCTTTCGGGCCGAGCGCATGCAGTTCGCGCAGCGCGGTGCGCGCGGCGGCGGCATCGGGGATGGGGTGGCCCAGCAACCATTCGGCCTCGGGGATGTTGGGCGTCAGCACGGTTGCCAACGGCAGCAGCCGCTCGCGCAAGGCGATTTGCGCATCGGACTCGAGCAGGCGCGCGCCGGAGGTCGAGATCATCACCGGGTCCAGCACGACGAAGCGGGGACGATGGGTGCGCAGCGCATCCACCACGACATCGACCACGGCGGCGTTCGCCAGCATGCCCAGCTTGACCGCGTGGATGTCGAAGTCGGCGAAGCAGGTGTCGATCTGCGCGCGCAGAAAATCGACGGGCGGCACGTGCACGGCATCGACACCATGAGTGTTCTGCGCGGTCAGGGCGGCGATCGCGCTCAGCCCGTGCACGCCATGCGCGGCGAAGGCCTTGAGATCGGCCTGGATGCCGGCGCCGCCGCCGGAGTCGCTACCGGCGATGGTCAGGGCGGAAGGCGGGCGGGTGTCAGCGGGCATGTCGGTTGTAGCGATGATGGTGATAGAGGGCATATCCCACGCCGACCAGGCCGGTCCAGATCGCAGGGACGAAGAGCGCATCGTAGGACAGGCGGCGGAACAACGCCGCACCAATGATGCAGCCAAACGCGAACGCGGCAATGGTCAGCAGCGACAGCCGCGTGCGCGTGGCCTGTCGCGGCATACGGCGCAGGGCATGGCCGATGCCGATGCCAAGATCGGTGAACAAGCCGGACAAATGCGTGGTGCGCACCAGTGCGCCGCTGTAGGTCGTGGCCATCGCGTTTTGCAGGCCGCAGGCCGTGGCGGCGAGGAGCGGTCCCGCCACGCTGCCTTGCTTGAACATCGCCGCCGCGGCGAACAAGAGCACCGACTCCAGCGCCAACGCGACGCCATAACGGCGTCCGAGCCGCAACTGCACGTCCTGGATGATCGCGCCGCTCACCGCCGCGCCCAGCACGAAGGCGAGGATCATCCCCGCGAGTTGCGCGCTGGCGCCCCAATCCGCGCCCGAGAGCGCCTCGCCAAACAGGGTGGTGGTGCCGGTGAGGTGGGTGATGCCCTGGTGCTCGAAGCCCATGTAGCCGACCACGTTGACCATGCCCGCGATGCAGGCGAGGGCGCAGGCGCCCAGCATCACCCAAACGGGCAAGTGGTCGGAGCTCTTCATCGTGCCGTGTGCCAGGTCGGTGGGTTCATGCGAGGTCGCGTGCGGTCAGCACGTGGACAAGGAGGTCGCGCGGCGCGTCGCCATGGCGGGTGTCGTCTGGCACGGTGGCTTCGTATCGCGCGCCCAGCTTGCGGGCGACGCCGAGGCTGGCGTGGTTGTCCGGCAGTACGCGCACGAGGATGCGTTGCAGGCCGAGGTCATCGAAACCGAAACGCGCGGCCTCGCGCGCCGCCGCCGCCGCGATGCCTTGCCCAACGAAAGGCGCGCCGACCCAGTAACCGAGGTTGGCGATCTTCTGCGCGACGTCGAATCGGCTGAGGCCCGCGCTGCCCAGCAACGTGCCGGTATCGGCATTCACTACTGCGAACGGAAACGCGCTGCGCGCCTGCCAGCTGGCGAGCGAATGGTCGATCCAGCTTCGTACATCTGCCAGGCCATAGCCCGGATGGCACCAGGGCAGCCATCGTGACAGTGGCGCGTGCGACGCACGCACCAACTGATGCAGCGCGTCGGCATCGCCCGCCTGCCACGGACGCAGTTGCACGCGCGCCGCATCCAGGGCCATCGCCGTTACAGCACTTCCGAGGCGTGATCGGCCAGACGTGAGCGTTCGCCGCGGCGCAGGGTGATGTGCGCGCTGTGCGTCCAGCCCTTGAAGCGATCGACCACGTAGGTCAGGCCCGATGTCGTTTCGGTCAGATACGGCGTGTCGATCTGCTCGACGTTGCCGAGGCACACGATCTTGGTGCCGGGGCCGGCGCGGGTGATCAGCGTCTTCATCTGCTTGGGAGTGAGGTTCTGCGCTTCGTCGATGATGAGGTAGCGCGACAGGAAGGTGCGACCGCGCATGAAGTTCATCGAGCGGATCTTGATGCGCGAGGCCAGCAGGTCGTTGGTCGCCGCGCGCTCCCAGCTGCCGCTGCCCTTGTTGCTGGGCATCAGCACTTCCAGGTTGTCGGTCAACGCGCCCATCCACGGCGTCATTTTCTCTTCTTCGGTACCGGGCAGGAAGCCGATGTCCTCGCCCACGCTCACGGTGGCGCGGGTCATGATGATCTCGCGGTAGCGCTGCGCGTCCATCGTCTGGGCAAGCCCGGCGGCCAGCGTCAGCAGCGTCTTGCCGGTACCGGCGGTGCCGAGCAGGGTGACGAAGTCGATGTCCGGGTCCATCAAGGCATTGAGCGCGAAGTTCTGCTCGCGGTTGCGCGCGGTGATGCCCCAGACCGCGTGCTGCTGGTTGCGGTAGTCATCGACGATCTGCAGCACCGCCTTGCCGCCGCTGATCGAGACCACGCGGAACTCGCTCTGCTCGTCGCCCGGCAGGTAGAGGAACTGGTTGGGATACCAGTCGTCCTCGTCGCCGGTCATCACCTCGTAATAGGTGCGGCCCTTGTCCGTCCACGAACGCAGCTCCTTGCCCGAGCGCTGCCAGAAATCCTCGGGCAGCGCGGTGGAGCCGGTGAACAGCAGGTTGAAATCGTCGATCGCGCGATCGTTCTCGTAATCCTCGCTGGGGATGCCGGCGATCGCCGCCTTGATCCGCAGGTTGATGTCCTTCGACACGAAGACCACTTCATCGCCGCTTTCGCGTTCTTTCAGCGACAGGATCGCCGCGATGATGTGGTTGTCCGGCATCGCCTTGCCGAGCGCCTCGCCGCCGCCGAATTCCCCGGTCTGGAAGCGCAACACGCCGCGAGCCGCCTCGCTCTTGAGTTGCAGGCCGCCCGGCGGACGCAATTTCAGGCCGGTGGCGATCTTGTCGGCGCCCTGTTCCTCGATCAGCTCGTTGATGAAGCGGCTGACCTGGCGTGCGTTGCGCGAGGCCTCGGTATTGCCTTTCTTGCCGTTGTCGAGCTCCTCGATCACCTGCATCGGCAGGAAGATGTCGTGCTCCTCGAACTTGAACAGCGCGGTGGGATCGTGCATCAACACGTTGGTGTCGAGGACGTAGAGGCGCTTGCCTTCGGTCATGCGGCGTTCTTCCTTGCGGGCGTGGAAATGAAAACGCCACCGGCCGGCGGGGCCGGGCGATGGCGCGGGATGCGAGGCGCGGTGGTCACTGCGATTGCGCGTCCTTGAGTGCGTCGAGGACGGCCTGGGCGTGGCCCTTGACCTTCACCGGCTGCCAGACACGGGCGATGCGGCCTTCGGGGTCGATCAGGAAGGTGCTGCGCACGATGCCCTCGTATTCGCGGCCATAGAGCTTCTTCATCTGGATCACGCCAAACGCGCGGCATAGCGTTTCGTCCGCGTCGCTGACCAGCGGAAAGCCGAAACCCTGCTTGACGGAGAAGTTGGCATGCGATTTCACCGAATCCTTCGACACGCCGAGCACGTCCGCGCCCAGCTTGTGGAACGTCGGCAGCAGCGCGTTGAAGTCGAGGCCCTCGGTCGTGCAGCCGGGCGTGCTGTCCTTTGGATAGAAGTACAGGACCAGCCAGCGGCCCTTGTAGTCGGCGAGGGTGGTGGTCGTGCCATCGCCCAGGGCCAGCGGCAGCCTCAAGGTGGATGCGGGGAGCTTCTTGCCGGTGTCGGGGGTGGTCATCGTCAGAACTTCATCGGATCCATGATCGCGTCGAGGTTCAGATGGTCGCAGAACTCGAGGAAGTCATCGCGCAGCGCGGCGATGTGCATGTCGGCCGGCACCCCGATGGTGATCTGCGCGGTGAACATCTCCGCGCCGGTCTGCATCGCCTTGTAGCGCGAGCTGTGCAGGTTCTCGACGGTGATGCCCTGCTTGTCGAAGAAATCGGCCAGCTGGAACAGGATGCCCGGCTTGTCTGCGGCGACCACCTCGACCACGTACGGGATCAGGTTCGACTGCATAGGCTTGGGGCCGGTGCGGTAATGGATGATGCGCATGGATTCGTCGCGCGCCAGCCGCTCGATCATCGATTCGAGCTTCGCCACCGCATCCCACGAGCCGGTCGCGAGCGCGGCCACCGAGACATCGCGGCCCACGGTGGTGAGGCGTGCATCGACCAGGTTGCAGCCGCTGTCGGCAATGCGCCGGGTCACCGACAGCAGCGGCGACGCCGGATGCGTGCTGTAGGCATTGATGAAGAGATGGTTCTCGTTCTGCGAAGGTCGGGCGGACTGGTCGTTCAAGGCGGTTCCGGGTGACAGGCGCTGGGCCTGAACGGTAGCCGGCATGTGGCCGGGAGCTAGGTGCAGGATACTTGCCGGGTATTTCACGCCGCAAGTAACATCCAGCGTCATTCGATGCCGGGCCATGCCGCCTGCGTCACCTTCTCGCACATCCACGGGCCCCCCTTGGCACACGCATCCAACGCACTCGCCGGCAGCATCACCGCGCTGGCCACCCCGTTCGCCGCCGATGGTGCGGTCGATTTCGATGCGTGGACCCGGCTGATCGACGCCCAGCTGGCGGGCGGCACGCAGGCGCTGGTCGTGGCCGGATCGACCGGCGAGGCGGCCGCCCTGACCGATGCCGAATTCGATGAACTGCTGCGCCGCGCGGTGGCGCGGGTGGCGGGCCGGGTGCCGGTCCTCGCGGGCACGGGCCTGTCCAACACCGCCAAGACGGTCGAACTGACCCGCCGTGTGGCCACGCTGGGCGCCGATGCCGCGCTGGTGGTCACGCCGCCCTACGTGCGCCCGACCCAGGCCGGCCTTGTGGCCCACTACCGCATCGTCGCGGCCGAAGGCGGCTTGCCGGTGGTCCTCTACAACGTGCCGGGGCGCACCGGTTGCGACATGCAGCCCGAGACCGTGGCCGAACTCGCCGCCGATCCCCACATCGTCGGGATCAAGGAAGCGGTGGCCGATCCCGCGCGAATGGCCGCGCTGCTGGCGCTGAAGGCGCCGGGCTTCGCCATCCTCTCGGGCGACGACCCGACGGCCTGCCGGGCGATGCTGGCCGGCGCCGATGGCGTCATCTCGGTCGCGTCGAACGTCCTGCCGGCGGCGATGCGACGCCTGTGCGACCACGCGCGGGCGGGCGAGGTGGATGCCGCCGCGGTCGTCGACAATGCCCTGCAACCCCTGTTCGACTTCATTGGCTGCGAGCCGAATCCGATCCCGGTCAAGGCGTTGCTGCGCCATGCCGGCATCGGCGAAGGCCTGCGTTTGCCGCTGACGTCCCTCTCGTTGCTGAACGAAGGACGCCTTGCACCGGCTGCAGCCGCTATCCTTGCACTTGAGAACGAATGCCGCCGACCGGTGGCGACCTCGTCATGAACCCCCAGGAGATTTCCATGCGCATCGCTTCCCCCGGCCGCGTCGCCGTCATTGCCAGCCTCGCCGCCGCCGTGGCCCTGACCTCCGGCTGCGGCTGGTTCCGCAAGGACAACGATGCCTACAAGCTCAGTGGCGAAGCCCGTCCGCTGGAAATCCCGCCGCCGCTGGATCGCCCCAATACCGAGGGCGCGATGGCTCTGCCCGATGGCGGCGCCAGCGTGATGGCGTCTTCCACCAATCGCGCCGCCCAGGGCGTGGCTACCCCGTCCGGCTTCAACATCGCCGGCGCCCAGCGCGACGAGGTCTTCGCCAAGCTGGCCGATGCGTTGGCCGGCGTGCAAGGGCTGACCATCGCCAGCAAGGCGCAGCTGCTCGGCAGCTACGACGTCAGCTATGGCGGCGATAACTTCCTGGTCCGCACCGCGCAGACCCCGAACGGCGTGTATGTCTCGGCGGTCGATCCGCGCGGCATGCCCGACAACCGCGCCAACCCGGTCGCCGTCATCGGCCAGCTCAAGACCGCGCTCGGCGGCCAGTAATCGCCGCCGTGGAATGCGAAACGGGCGCCCAGGGCGCCCGTTTTCGTTGCGGATGTCGCTTCGGCCAGGCCCGGCTCAGCGCTCGAGGAAGGGCAGCTTGTCCGGCTTGCCGTCCCATTCCTTGGCTTCCGGCAGCGGCTCCTTGCGCGTGGTGATCACCGGCCACTCGGCGGTGAGCTCGGCATTGAGCGCGATGAAGTGCTCCTGGCCAGCCGGCACGTCATCCTCGGGGAAGATCGCGTTGGCCGGGCATTCGGGCTCGCACAGGGTGCAATCGATGCACTCGACCGGATCGATGACGAGGAAGTTGGGGCCCTCGTGGAAACAGTCCACCGGACAGACTTCGACGCAATCGGTGTACTTGCACTTGATGCAGTTGTCGGTGACGACGAAGGGCATGACAGGTTCGCGGTGGGCGAGGATCACTCGGCAGCCACGCGACCAACCCACTTCTCAAGGTGGTACTCCCTACGGGACTCGAACCCGTGTTTTCGCCGTGAGAGGGCGACGTCCTGGACCGCTAGA
>JACSSF010000195.1 GCA_014879375.1 Lysobacteraceae bacterium | reverse complement strand
GCATGTAGGTGGACTTGCCGCCCATGTTGGGGCCGGTGATGACCAGCATGCGCGTGGCATCGTCCAGCAGCAGGTCGTTGGGCGTGAAGGGCTCGCTGCGCACCGCCTCCACCACCGGATGGCGGCCGCCTTCGATCTGCAGCACCGCGTCCGTCAGCAAGCGCGGACGCGACCAGTCCAGCGCTTCGGCGCGTTCGGCAAAACCGCCCAGCACGTCGAGCTCGGCCAACGCTTCGGCAGCGCGGCGCAACGGCTGCAGGTCCTGGTTCAGCGCATCCAGCACGTCTTCGTACAGGCCCTTCTCGCGTGCCAGCGAGCGCTCGCGCGCGGACAGCACCTTGTCCTCGAAGGACTTCAGTTCTTCGGTGATGTAGCGCTCGGCATTGGCCAGGGTCTGCCGGCGGGTGTAATGCACCGGCACCTTGCCCGCATGCACCTTGCCTATCTCGATGTAGTAACCATGCACGCGGTTGTAGCCGACCTTGAGCGTGTTGATGCCGGTCGCCTCGCGCTCACGGGCTTCCAGGTCGATCAGGAACTGGTCGGCGTGGGTGGAGAGCCTGCGCAGCTCATCGAGTTCCGCGTCAAACCCTTCGGCGATCACCCCGCCGTCGCGCGCCATTAGCGGCGGCTGCTCGATGATCGCGCGCTGCAGGAACGCGGCGGTGTCGACATGCTCGCCCAGCGTGTCGGCGAGCCATTGCAGGCGCGGCGAATCCAGCGGTGCGAGCAGCGTGCGAAGTTCCGGCAGCTTGAGCAGTGCATCGCGCAGCGTCGAGAGATCGCGCGGGCGCGCACTGCGCAACGCGACGCGGGTGAGGATGCGCTCGACATCGCCAAACCCGCGAAACGCCTCGCGCAGGTCCTCAAAGCTTCGTGCATCCAGCAAGGTCTGCACCGCATGCAGGCGCGGCTCGACGATCTCGCGCGTGCGCAGCGGGCGATGCAGCCAACGCCGCAGCAGGCGCCCACCCATCGGCGTGATGGTGGAATCGAGCACGCCAAGCAGCGTGTGTTTGGTGTCGCCATCCACGCGGGTGTCGAGTTCCAGATGCCGGCGCGTGGCCGCGTTCATCGCGATGGCGGCGTCGCCCGTCTCCAGCGTGATCGCGGTCAGATGCGGCAACTGCTGCTTCTGCGTTTCTTCCACGTAACCCAGCAACGCGCCGGCGGCTGCGATCGCCAACGGCAGGCCGTCGATGCCGAAACCGGTGAGGTCGTGCAGGTTGAAGAACGCCAGCAACTTGCGGCGCGACGCATCGGCATCGAACAGCCAGGGCGCCCGTCGTCGCACGCCATGCCGCGCCAGGAGCGAGGCAGGCCACTCGCCTTCATCGGGCAGCAACAGCTCGGCGGGCTCAAGGCGGGCCAGTTCGGCTTCCAGCTGGTCCTCGTTCTCCACCTGCGCGACCTGGAAACGCCCGCCGGCGAGGTCCGCCCATGCAAGTCCATAGCCCTGCTTGCCGCGCGATACCGCCATCAGCAAGGTGTCGCGGCGATCCTGCAGCAAGGCTTCGTCGGTGACCGTGCCCGGGGTGACGATGCGCACCACCTTGCGCTCGACCAGGCCCTTGGACGCGGCCGGATCACCAATCTGCTCGCAGATCGCCACCGATTCGCCCAAGGCCACCAGCCGCGCGAGATAGCCTTCGTAGGCGTGGTGTGGCACGCCAGCCATCGGGATCGGTTGCCCGGCGGACTGTCCGCGCTGGGTCAGGGTGAGGTCGAGCAGCCTGGCCGCCTTGCGCGCGTCGTCGTAGAACAGCTCGTAGAAATCCCCCATGCGGAAGAACAGCAGCACGTCCGGGTGCTCCGCCTTGGCGGTGAAGAACTGGCGCATGAGCGGCGTGTGCTGGTCGAGGCTGGACATCCGATCCCGGTGGAAAACATGAGCTTGATAGTGTGCCCGATCGGCCCGGCCAGTGAGTTCCGCCGGGGCCTCCATCCACCCCCGCACGGAAGCCGCGTCCTGTGGTAGCTTGCGGCTGTCGGCCACATGCCGGCACGTCCGAGCGGACCCCCACCCGATCGTGATGTGACTTCAATCGTCGTGCCGCGTGCGCACGGCTTCGTCATGTCATTCACAGGGGAGCATCCGATGTCGCGTAATCCGCACCGAAAGCCTTTGACCCGTGCCGTCCTGCTGGCACTCGCCTCGCTCACCATCTCCGTGCCGGCCTGGGCGCAACAAGCCCCGCAGGCGGAAGAAAAGACCGAGCCGCGTTCGCTCGACAGCATCACGGTCACCGCGCAGAAGCGCGAGGAAGTGATGCAGGACGTGCCGATCGCGATCACCGCCGTGTCCGAGCAACTGCTGCAGGACACCGGCGTGCGCGACATCAAGGACTTGCAGGTCCTCGTCCCCGGCCTGACCGTGACCAGCACGCAGAGCGAGGCGATCACCACCGCGCGCATCCGCGGCATCGGCACGGTGGGCGACAACGTGGGCCTGGAGTCTTCGGTCGGCATCGTGATCGATGGCGTGTACCGCCCGCGTAACAGCGTTGGCTTCGGCGACCTGGGCCAGCTGGAGCGCATCGAGGTGCTGAAGGGCCCGCAGGGCACCGTGTTCGGCAAGAACACCTCCGCCGGCGTCATCAACGTCATCACCCGCCGCCCCGCCTACCAGCAGAGCGCCGAGGGCGAGCTCACCATCGGCAATTACGGCGCCCTCGGGCTGGCCGGCAGTTTCAACAGCGCGTTGGGCGACAACGCCGCGTTCAATGTCTATGCCGCCAAGCGCGAGCGCGACGGCTGGATGACGGTCCGGACCAACAACGACCCGCGCTTCGACCGCAAGGACTACGACCAGAATTTCCACACCGTACGCGGCAAGCTGTTGTTCGAGCCGACCGATGCGCTCGACATCCTGTTCTCGGCCGACTACACCAGCCGCGAGGAAAACTGCTGCTCGGCGGTGCAGACCAAGGTCGGCGCGACGGCCGCGATCCTCAACGCCCTGGTTGGCGGCAAGGCCGTCGCCGCGCCCACCGACGACCCGTTCGACCGCGTCTCCTACAGCAACCGGCCGACCACCCAGGACATCAAGGACAAGGGCCTGTCGCTGGAAGTCAATTGGGAGACCGGCTGGCTGGGCGGCGCCACGCTCACCTCGATCACCGGCTCGCGCGACTGGCAGGCGATCAATGGCCTGGACTACGACTTCAGCACCGCCGACATCCTTTACCGCAACGCCAACAAGGATGAATCCTTCACCGGCTTCAAGACCTTCAGCCAGGAGTTCCGCCTGACCGGCAGCAGCGAGAAGATCGACTGGATGGTTGGCGCGTTCTACTCCGACGAGGACCTCAAGCGCACCGAGACCTACCAGATCGGCCCGCATTACGAGCCCTATCTGTCGATCGCCCTGCTCTCCATCATCAATCCCGCGCTCGGCCAGTCGCCGACCGCGCCGCTGTTCCTCTCGCAGGCAAGCGGCCGGCCGTACGGCTCGGTGTTCGCGGGCCTCGGCGCGCTGGACCACTACAAGCAGAACGCCAAGAGCACCGCGCTGTTCACCAACAACACCTGGCATGCGACCGACGCGCTCGACATCACCCTGGGCCTGCGCTACACCCGCGAGAAGAAGGACCTCGATTCCAACTACAGCAATCCCAACGGCGGTGCCGGCTGCGGCAGCATGCTGGCCAACCAGGCCCAGGTCGTCGGCGCATTGATGGCGCGTGGCCTGACCCAGGCGCAGGCGGTCGCCGCGACGCCGACGGTGATCGGCTATGCCTGCCTGCCGTGGGCCAACCCGCTGCACAACGCCGCCACTCGCGACACCCGTCAGTCGATGGAAGAAAACGAGTGGTCCGGCACGCTGAAGGCGGCCTACCGCTGGAACGAAAACGTGATGACGTATCTCTCGGCCGCACGCGGCCACAAGGGCGGCGGCTTCAACCTGGATCGCGTGCAGTCCTCCAATGGCCTGTCCAGCGGCGGTACCGGCATCGTGCCGGTGCTCGACACTTCGTTCCCGGCGGAGTTCGTCGACAGCTACGAGCTCGGCGCCAAGACCACGTGGCTGGACGGCAGCCTGCTGCTCAACGCCACCCTGTTCCACCAGAAGTACGAGGACTTCCAGCTCAACAGCTTCCTCGGCACCAGCTTCGTGGTGCGCTCGATCCCCGAGGTGAAATCCCAGGGCGTGGATGCCGAGCTCCTGTGGCAGCCGCGTTCGGTCAACGGCCTGATGCTGCAAGGCGGCCTGATGTACGCGGACACCAAGTACGGCGACCACATCCCAGGTGGGGACTTCGTCGCGCCCACCGGTGCCCTGTACAAGCTGCCGGGCGCGCAGATGAGCTTTGCGCCGAAATGGTCCGCGTCAGCATCGGCCACCTATGAATGGGATGTCGGCAGCAAGTACGTGGCCCGCTTCAACCTGGGCGCCAAATACGTGTCGAAGTACAACACCGGCTCGGACCTGGACCCGGAGAAGATGCAGGACGCCTACACCGTGGCCAATGCCCGCGTCGGCTTCGGCGCGCGCAACGACCGCTGGATGGTCGAGATCTGGAGCACCAACCTCACCGACACCGATTACGTGCAAGTCGGCTTCGACGGCCCGCTGCAAAACGTCTCGCCGGTGCCGGGCAATCCGTTCAACACCTTCGATGCATTCCTCGGTGCGCCGCGCATGTATGGCGCCACCTTGCGTCTGCGCTACTGATCATCGCCTGACCCTGCAGACGGCCCGCCCCATGGCGGGCCGTTTCTGTTTGCGATGCAGGGGCTTCGGGGGATACTGCACTCCCCGACGACGAGCACCCCGCGATGCAGGCCGACGACCACGCTCTAGACGAACTCGCCCGCCAGGCCGGCGAACACCTGCGCGGCCGACACGACTCGCTGGTCACTGCCGAGAGCTGCACTGGCGGCTGGATCGCCAAGACCGTGACTGGCATCAGCGGCTCGTCCGACTGGTTCGACAGCGGCATGGTCGCCTACAGCTACGAGGCCAAGCAGGCCCTGCTGGGCGTGCGGCCGCAGACGCTGGAGGAACACGGCGCGGTCAGCCGCGAATGCGTGGTGGAAATGGTCTCCGGCGCGCTGGTCAACTCCGGCGCCAGCGTCGCGGTCGCGGTCACCGGCATCGCCGGCCCCGGTGGCGGCAGCGCGGACAAGCCGGTCGGCACGGTCTGGATCGGCTGGAAGCGTCGTGGCGGCTATGCCCGCGCCGAGCTGTTCCATTTCGACGGGGACCGCGATGCGGTGCGCCGGCAGACAGTGGCGGCGGCGCTGGCCGGCATCATCGGCGGCTGATCAGGCCACGTCGCCATCCACGTAGTACCAGCGTCCATCCTCGTGCACGAAACGGCTGCGTTCGGTCATCTGCCCGTGGCGCCCAGCCTCGATGAACCGGGCGACGAAATCGACCTCGGCATGATCCGCATCGATCACCCGGTGCGCCTTGATCTGCAGGCGTAGCCACTTGGTCTTGGCCATTCCCGCCATATCCAGCGCAGCCGGCCGGGTCGAGGGATGCCAGCTCGACAGGAGGTACGCCTCCCGTCCGCGCACGTAGGCGCTGTAGCGCGAACGCATCAACGCCTCGGCATCGGCGGCCGGCGCGCCCTCATGCAGCGCGCCGCAGCAACGGGCGTAATCGCGGCCGGTGCCGCAGGGGCAAGGGTCGATGTTCATTCCGGGCGATATTCCAGCAGGTCGGCGGGCTGGCAGTCCAGCGCCTTGCAAATCGCCTCCAGCGTCTCGAACCGGATGCCTTTGACATGGCCTTGCTTGAGCAACGAAAGATTGGTCTGGCTGATGCCGATTTCCTCGGCCAACGTCTTTGACTGCATCTTCCGCCGTGCCAGCATCACGTCCAGGTTGACGATGATCGGCATCAGACGAAGCCCCGGTTCTCGGCATCGATCCGGCTGGCTTCCGCCAACAATTTCGCCACTAGCCACGCCACCCAGATCGCCAGCACCCACGGCAGCAACATCCCTTCCGCAATGTTCACGCCCATGCCGGGTGCCAGTTGCTCGCGCGCCCAAAGCAGTACGACTGCTGCCAGTACGCGCGACATCAGGAACATCAGCAACGCCTGCGCGATGCCGCGAAACGCGCCATCCAGATGCGCGTCGAATCCGGCTGCCCGTTGCACCGTCCATCCAAGTCGGATGAACGCTGCCCATAACGTCACGCTGCCGAGCAACATCGAGGTAGCGGCCAGGACGCCGTAGAACTTGCCCATGGCGGAGCCTGCGAAGGCATCCACCCCCATCTGCAAGGGCGCGATGTCCAGTTGGCTCCAGTTCGCATCGGCATTGGCCAGCACCCAGAACGCAAAGGCATGCCCGATCAGCGTGGAAAGCAGGCCCAGAGCGGCCAGTGCGGCGATCCAACGTCCATAGTTCGACCAATTCATCCGGGGACTCCCTCGCCAAGATATTTTACTTAAAACATAAATTAATTTCGATTACAAGTCGCTTGCATAACTATCCAATGAGTAGTATTACTACTCACATGGACACAACCAGCGCCCTCACCGAGACCCAGCAGGCCATCCTCGCCTTCATCGCCGAGCGCATCGAGGCCGATGGCTACCCGCCCGCACAGACCGAAATCGCCCACGCTTTCGGCTTCAAGGGCGTGCGTGGCGCGCAATACCATCTGGAGGCACTTCAGGCCGCCGGCGCCATCGAGCGCAAGCCCGGCGTCGCCCGCAGCCTGCGCGTGTTGCGTCCACCGATGTCGCCGCAGCCGAACCTGCCGCTGGAGGATCTGGACGAGAACGCCGTCCGCCTGCCGGTGCTTGGCCAGGTGGCCGCGGGCGTGCCGATCGGCGCGGACATCGGCTCCGACCAGGTGCTCATCCTTGATCGCGTGCTGTTCTCGCCCAAGCCCGACTACCTGCTCAAGGTGAAGGGCGATTCGATGATCGACGAAGGCATCTTCGACGGCGACCTGATCGGCGTGCAC
>JACSSF010000157.1 GCA_014879375.1 Lysobacteraceae bacterium | reverse complement strand
CATGCGGCTGTCGTTGACCACCAGGATGTTGCGGGTCGGGTCCACCGACACGCTGCCCCAGTTGAAGCCACCAAAGTTGCCCGGGAAGATCAGCGTCTCGTTGGTCGACTGGGTGGTGAAGTCGCCGTCATAGCGCCGGTTGTTGAACCAGATCCTGCACACCATCTGGTCCACCGGGATCATCCCCCACATCATCTTCTCGGTCATCGGCTCGGTGCCGATCGAGGCCATGCCGATCGGGTACGGCTGCGTGGCCGAATAGCGCTCGCCGGTCGCGGTGCCATCGGGCGCCGGCGTCTGGCGCTCCACCGTTTCCACCAGTGGTTTGCCGGTGCGGCGATCGAGCACGAAGATGTAGCCGCGCTTGGTGGTCTGCAGCAGGGCCGGCGTCGTGCCGCCTTTGCCATCGGGGAAATCGACCAAGGCCGGCTGCGCGGGCAGGTCGTAATCCCAGAGATCGTGATGCACGGTCTGGAAGTGCCAGCGCTCCTTGCCGGTCGCCAGATCCAGCGCCACCACCGAGCTGTTGTACTTGTCGTCGAACGGTCGACGCTCGCCGGCCCAGAAATCAGGCGTCGCGTTGCCCAGCGGCAGATACACCAGGCCGAGCGTGGCGTCGGCGGTCAGCGGCGGCCATGCATTGGGCGTGCCGCGCGTGTAGGTCTCGCCCGGCGGCGGCAGCTTGTCGATGTCGGGACGGCCCAGGTCCCAGGCCCATTCCAGCTCGCCGGTGCGGGCGTTCCAGGCGCGCACCACGCCGGAGGGTTCGCCCGTCTTCTGGCCATCCGCGATCCACGCGCCCATCACCACCTTTTCGTTCGCCACCAGCGGGCCGGAGGTATGCATGACGAAGCCGGGGGTGATCTCGCCCATGCCGATGGACGTGTCCACGATGCCGTTGTTGCCGAAGCTCGGGCAGACCTTGCCGTCGACCGCACGGATCGCGATCAGGCGGTTGTCGATGGTGCCCATCAGCACGCGCGGGCCGCATTCGTCGCCCTCGCCCGGATCGTAATAGGCCATCGCGCGGCAACGGTTCCAGAACGGCGATTTGGCCTTCGGATCGAACGTCCACAAGACCTTGCCGGTGGCGCCATCGATGGTGGTGACCTTGTTGTCGGGCGAGCAATGGAACACCCGGCCATCGACATACAGCGGCGTGTTCTGTTCTTCCAGCCCCTTGACCGGATCATTCACCTCGCCCGTCTTCACGGTCCAGGCGATTTCCAGCTGGCCGACATTCTCCGGCGTGATCTGCTGGCCCGGCGCATGGCGGATGCCTTCAGTGGTGCGTGCGCCGGCCGGCCACTCGTTGCCTGCGGCGACGTTCGCCGCGCTCGGCGTGCCGGCGGTCAGCTTGGCTGCATCGCCGCGAATCACGCCGTGCGGGAAGAACATGCCGACGACGAACCCGACCACGCCCAGCATCAATATCGCGCCAGTCCAGGTGTAGCCGCTGGTCTTGGCCGGGCGGCCCTTGCTCGCGGCGACGCGGCTGGTCAGCAGCAGGCCCACGCCGGCGAGGAACAATGGCGCGATGGTGCGCACTTCGAACGCCCAGAAATCGAAGCCGCGCGATTCATACAATGCCCACAGAACGGTCACCGCGAGCACCGCGACGCAGATCCACACGCCGCGCATGCGGCCGCGGAACAGTTCGATGGCAGCGTAGGTATAGGCGGCGCCGGCCAATGCGTAGTACCAACTACCACCCAGCACCATCAGGTACACACCGCCGATCAACAGCGGCAAGCCCATCGCGACGAGGGTCAACAGCGCAAGCGCCTTGAATCCCCAGTAGGTGTGTCCTGCCTGCTCTCCGGTCGTGGCCATGTCATTCCCTCCCGTTGTTCTTGATTCTCGTGGCTGTCACATCAATCGAATCGGCGTGCGTCCTCCCCCTGCCGGACGCGGCAATGCATCAAGGCAAGTGGGCAAAGACGCCGGTCGGCGCCCCATGGAACAGGGACAATGCGCCTGCGCCTGCCGTCGCCAACATGAAGAAGCCGCCTGCCATCGTCACGTGCGACAGCAACTCCGAGGTGTTCTTGCGCTGCACGACAAACGCCGTCACCAAGCACCACAGCCCCAGCAGCACGCCCACCGTCCGCGCCGGATAGCCGATCACGACCCCCACGCCGCCGACAAACTCGCACAGCCCCACCAGGTGGGCGAGGAGCTTCGCATCCGGCATGCCCATGCGCACCAGCACCGGTACCAGCTTGGCATCGCCGCCTCGCAGTTTCATCACGCCCCACACGATAAAAGGCACACCAAGGAGCAGGCGCGCGAACAACAAGGCAACATCGTTCATCCACGTCCTCCCCGACAGATGCGGTCAAGCTGTCAACACCGATGTGAAACCGGAGTGCAGGCCACGTGCGTTTCCGCAGACTCGGCCCCGCAACGTGACGGGTCCGTGACGATGCGACATCGGTCACCCATCCGGCGATATCCACGCACGCAAGGAGCCATCGCGATGAAATCGAAGAAGATCGGCAGCCATCCCGATGCCTACGTGCTGATTTTCGAAGTCGGCGACGAGATCGCCGGGTTGCTCGATGTCTTCGCGCGTGAGCACGACCTGTCCGCGAGCAGTTTCAAGGCAATCGGCGCGCTGTCCTCGGCAAGGCTCGGCTGGTACAACCCGGAGACGCGCCTGTACGAAACCGCAGTGGCGCTGGACGAGCAGCTTGAGCTCGTCTCGCTGATTGGCGACATCGGCCAGCTGGATGGCGTGCCCACCGTGCACGCACACATGGTGATCGGCCGCCGCGATGGTTCCACCGCCGCCGGCCACTTGCTGCACGCCATCGTCCACCCCACCACCGAATTGTTCCTGACCGAATACCCGACGCCGCTGGTCAAGCAACATGTCGATGCGTTCAACCTCAACCTGTTCAAACCCTGAGGCGGCCATGTACCCACGCAAGATCGACGCGATCATCCCGTCCGACCGCATCATCGATGACGGCGACATGCTGCTGTGGCGCGCGTTGCCGGTGAATGACCGGGTCGCGCTCGGCCCGTTCGTGTTCCTCGATCACTACCGCCACCACAGCCAGCGCGGCATCGGCGACAAGCCGCATCCGCACGCCGGCATCGAGGTCATCAGCTACCTGCTGGAAGGCGGTGTCGAGCATCGCGACAGCCTGGGTTTTCGCGACACGCTCGGCCCGGGCGACGCGCAACGCATCCGCGCCGGTCGCGGCCTGCTGCATGCGGAGCAACCCAGCGGCGGTCGCCACGGTTTGCAGCTGTGGACCAGCCTGCCGCCGTCGATGAAATTCGTCGAGCCCGAATACGCCTCGTTCCGCGCTGGCGACATCCCCGAGATCGACCTGGCCGGTGCGCGCGTACGCGTACTCGCGGGGACGGTGAACGATGTCACCGGCCCCATGCAGACCGCGCAGCCCACCGTGCTCGCGCACGTCCGGCTGCAAGCGGGCGCGCAGGTGCAGCTGGATGTCGATGCCGCGGAGCTGGGTTTCTACGTGCTGGATGGCGCGGCGGAAGGTCCGTCAGGCGAAGCGCTCGGCCCCGGCGCGCTGGCGCTGTTCGGTCCGGGCGATACGGTCACCTTGAAGGCGAGTGGCGAACAGGCGACGGATATCGCGCTGCTGGGCGGCGACGGCGTGCAGGGCGAGCTGATCTTCGCCGGGCCGTTCGTGATGGACACGCCGGAGAACGCGCGGCGCGCGCAGCAGGATTTCCTGAGCGGCAAGATGGGCCGGCTGGATGGCGTACCGTTCTGACGGGTAGCCTGTCCGCTTGATCTCAGCCACGGCAACAGGCCTTTGGAGACACATCCTATGCCCCCTCCATTCCATCCTCTCGCGCCGCCACTGCAAGTGTCCGAATGGTTCAACACTCCGTCGCCCATCACGCTGGAGGCGCTGCGCGGCAAGGTGATCGTGCTGGAAGCCTTCCAGATGCTCTGCCCTGGCTGTGTCTCGCACGGGCTGCCACAGGCGATGCGCGTCTTAGAGACCTTCGCCAAGGATCAAGTCGCCGTCATCGGCCTGCACACGGTATTCGAGCATCACGAGGCGATGACGCCGCTGGCGCTGCAGGCCTTCCTGCACGAATACCGCATTCCCTTCCCGGTCGGCGTGGACCAGCCCAATCCGGAGGACCGGATTCCGCGCACCATGCGTGCCTACGCCATGCGCGGCACGCCGACCCTGATCCTGATTGATCGCGTGGGCCGCCTGCGCCATCAGCACTTCGGGCAAGTTACCGATCTGGTCCTGGGTGCACAGATCGCCGGCCTGCTGGGCGAAGCGGATCCGGACACCAACTGACTCTATGTTTTAGGGCGGTGCGCCAGCAGTTCTGTCGATCAGGTGCCGAGCAGTTCGACGTCGAACTTGAGCGTGGCATTGGGCGGGATGACGCCACCGGCGCCGCGTGCGCCGTAGCCAAGATTGGCCGGGATGATCAATGTGCGCTGGCCGCCGACGCGCATGCCCTGCACGCCTTCATCCCAGCCCTTGATGACCATGCCGCCGCCCAGCGGAAAGATGAAGGGCTCGCCGCGATCCTTGCTGGAATCGAACTTGCTGCCTTGCTCGCCGTCCACGAACAGCCAGCCGGTGTAATGCACGGTGACGTTATGGCCGGGCTTGGCTTCATCGCCGGTGCCGACGACGGTGTCTTCGTATTGGAGGCCGGAGGGGGTGGTGGTGAAAGGCATGAGGGGTCCTTGGGCAGCAGTGAATTGAGCTGACTGACAGTCTAACGAACGAGTGCCAATCAGCTCGGGGGATACGTCGCATTAGTTCATGGAAGTGGAAGTGAACCCGACTCTGTTTTCCGGATCAAGCGCTTAGGTCCACTTAACCCTTGGATGTGGATAGATGACAAACCGCCAGATTGGGCAAATGTGTTACTGTTTACGGAAGGAGAGCCGCCCGTGACGACTCAGATCACCCTTCCCACTAGACTGACTTCTGAGCCGATAGTGGACGTGACTTGCGAGGTTAGGTTCGAAGCCTCTAAAGCTGGTGTTGCCAACCTTCTGCCTGGACTGCTCGTTGGCAAGTTGGGCGACTTTGAAGATGTGGAGAAACTGGTCGTTTCAGATTTTCCTGAAGCGCTTTTGGTACATGAGGCGTTCAAGTACCAGCCGCATCTAAGGCTAAAGAACGGAAATTTGTTTGTTGCTGTCAGCAATAACAGCCTCGCTATATCTAGCAAGCCCCCTTACAGTGGATGGGGCGAATTCAAAGCGTACGTTCTCAAAGTTTTCGAAGTCCTACGAGAATCCAAGCTCGCGCAGAAAGTTACGCGTCTATCTCTGCGATACGCGGACGTGATTCCTACTGAAAGTTCGTCGGGTCTTGATCTGCTCGATGTCGATTTACGCTTGGCACATGTTCGTGATTACGAATCTGTGCAGATCAATCTAAGTAGACGCATCGACGATATCTTCATCATCACTCAGGTGGGAACACCCGCGCAGGCTGGTGATGGAAGGCAGGGGTTAGTGGTTGACGTAGATACAATCTGCGATGCAGAGGATGATTTTTGGGGTACATTGGATCATGCGCTCAATAGACTGCATTCTGCTAATAAAGAAGTCTTTTTTGGCCTGTTAAAGCATGAAACGCTTGAGGCACTGGGACCGGAGTACTGAGCATGTTCCATTTAGACAGATTCGATTGCGTGACCTCTCGCGGCATGGCAGTGATTGCCAGCGTAGTGCCGGCATTGGTCGCGCCAGCCACTACGGAGGCACCGAGGAGCGGCGCTGCTTGGATAATTCAGTCTCCGAGAACTTCTTCGTCGCGTTCGGCTGACAGTTGGACTCTGGTGCGTCACGCATATCAGCCTAAGACCGCTCTTGCTAAAAGACTTATGGAGATTAGAGCGCGCATAGCAAAGCAGGGCGGCTTGCGCCCTGTGGAAGACATCTTGGAAGAAGTCGCGGCGATGCGCTCTGAATAACGTATGTCTAGGGTATATCTCGACACGTGCGTGCTGATGATCGCGGCAACGGGGCGTGATCAGAGCTTGGTGGAACAGGCAGTTAAGGAACTCGATCGCGCAGGTGCGACATACCTGTTTAGTTCAATGATCGAGATGGAACTGCTGCCCCAGCCCACTCACAACAAGCGAGCAGACGAGTTGGAGTTTTATAAAGAGTTCTTTGCAAGTGCGGAGAGGGTTCAATGTGATTCATCGGCTCAACAAGTTGCTTTAGAGCTAATGCTTTCGAAGCAAGGGCTGCAGCCTATGGATGCAATGCATGTCGCTACTGCACAAGCAGGTGGGGCATCTGAGTTTGTCACCGCAGAGAAGTCGACGAAACCGATGTTGAACTTGGGTGACGCCGCTACACCATTGGTGTTGAGAACTATTTGGCCGTCAGACGACGATTGATTGCGCTTTATTTCTGCGAGGGGCTTTTTGCTAGCTAATCCTCGAGAAGCGTCTCATGTTCTGCGACACCGAAGCGCGACTCCGAGATCTCTTACTGAGAGACCGAAGCCATGCCCGAACGACATACCATTGCCTGTGACCATTGCGGATACCTTCAACTCAAGCGCGACACGGAGTGCGAACAACACGACCCCCTGATTAATAGTCAGGGGCACATCACCCGCACTTGCTATACCCACAATTCAAACAAGTCGCACACCCGTCCATCAGCACTAATGCCTTAGTGCTGCACTTGTGGCACATGGTGGCCGAAGGCGGGAACGACACGCCCTCACCGGTGACTTCAATCACTTCCTCATCGCGGCCTTCGGCGGTGCTGCGGTCGGCCGGCGGCGTTATTTCAGCGTTTTTTTTTGAGCCGGCCTCGTGCTCTTCGTACGCGCGACGCTTCTCGGCGATCAGCGCGCGCTGGTGCTCGCTCATCTCCGGGTCGCGCAGCATGCCGATGGTCTTGAGGTGGTCTTCGACAATCATGCCGAGCTCAGCCACCAGCGACGGCATGTACACGCCGCCGGCCTTGAAGTAGCCGCCCTTGGGGTCGAACACGGCCTTC
>JACSSF010000043.1 GCA_014879375.1 Lysobacteraceae bacterium | reverse complement strand
CGAGCGGATCTCGCAGCCGGCCATCAGCTCGGCCTCTTCGACCGCGCGCTGGATCGATTGCACGGTGGAGTCGATGTCGACCACCACGCCGCGACGCAGGCCGCGCGATTCGTGGCTGCCGATGCCGATCACCTCGATCGGCATGCCGGGCGAATATTCGCCCACCAGCGCCGTCACCTTCGACGTGCCGATGTCGAGGCCCACGATCAGGGATTTGTCGCCTTTGCGGTTCATGCGGTTTTCCGGGGCATGGCAGTGGGGGATGCGGCTTCGCTCCACTTCAGGGCGAAGCCGTTGGCGTAACGCAGGTCGGCGCGCTGCAAGGCGCGGCCTTCCGGCGCGATCAATTTGGGCAGCAGTTCGGCAAAGCGGCGCACGCGCGATTCAGCGTCATGACGGCCGACGATCACCTGCGCGCCATCGGACAGGCGCAGCGACCAGCTGCCGCGCGCGTCCTGGCGCAACTCACGCACGCCGAGGCCAAGCGGCGCGAACATCTCGCGCGACTGGTTGTAGAACGCCAGCACTTCGGCCACGCGACGCGCGTCGCCGCCAAGTTGCGGCAAGCCCTTGGGCAACGCATTGCCCATTGCGCTGCGCGGGTACAGGCGGCCGCGCTCGGACAGCAGCAGCGTCTCGTCCCACAACGCCAGCGGACGATGCTCGCGGATCTGCACTTCCAGCACGTCCGGCCACTTCTTGCTCACTTCGGCCTCTTCCACCCACGGCAACTTGGCGAGCGCGGCCTGCGCATCGTCCAGGCGCACGGCGAAGAAGCCTTGCCTGGCATAGGGCGACAACACTTTCTGCAACTCGACGTCATCGACATGGCGCGCATCGCTCGCCACCCGCAGCTTGGTCAACGGGAAGCGTTCGGTACCGACCCAGCCGTTCACGACCGCGACCACCGGCAATACGATGACCGCGATGGCGAGGAGGATGCCGGCGATGCGCAGGAAGGCGTTCACTTGGATGCGCCCTCCCCCATCGTCTGTTCGAGGATGCGCCAGCACAGCTCGTCGAACTCGATGCCGACCGCGCGCGCCGACTTGGGCACCAGCGAATGACTGGTCATGCCCGGCGCGGTATTCACCTCGATCAACTGGAAGCCGCGCTCGACATCGCGCATCACGTCCACGCGACCCCAGCCGCTGCAGCCAACGGAGATGAACCCCGCATGCGCGAGGCGGCGGATCTCGGCCTCGTCATCACCCTCTAGACCCGGGCTGATGTACTGGGTGTCGTCGGCGATGTACTTGGCGTGGTAGTCGTACCACTCGCCCTTGGGCACGATGCGGGTCGACGGCAGGGCGCGGTCGCCGATCACTGGCACCGAGAATTCATCGCCACGCACCATTTGTTCCATCAGCATCTCGCCGCCGTATTCGCGGGCGATGGCTTCGGCCGCGTCCAGCGCGGTCTCGTCGATGATGCGTGCGACGCCAACGCTGGAGCCTTCGCTCGAGGGCTTCAGGAACACTGGAAAGCCCAGCTCCAACACCGCGGCGCGCACGTCACCGCCCGGCGGAATGCGAACGAAGCGCGGCGTCGGCAGGCCCTCGGCGATCCACACCTGCTTGGTGCGGATCTTGTCCATCGACAACGCACTACCGAGCACCCCGGAGCCGGTATACGGCACGCCAAGCTGCTCGAGCACGCCCTGCAGCACGCCATCCTCGCCACCGCCGTGGCTGCCGTGCAGGATGTTGAACACGCGATCCACCTTGCCGGCACGGATTTCATCGACCAGCGCGGGGATGCCGTCGACGGCATGTGCATTGACGCCGCGTGATTGCAGTGCTTCGAGCACCGCAGCACCGGAATCCAGCGACACCGCGCGCTCGGTGCTGGTACCGCCGAGCAGCACTGCCACGCGGCCGAATCGTGCGGGATCGGTCACGGCCAGCGGCGTGAAAGCGGCGTCTTGCATCGAATCAATCATGCATCGCCTCCTTGCGCGTGAAACCTTCCGCGGCGATCTGCTGCGCGGCGGCGCCGATGTCGCCCGCGCCCATCAGCAGCAGCAAGTCACCGTCACGCAGCACGTCGGGGAGGACATCGCGCAAATCGGTCGGCGAGCCGACCAGCACCGGATCGATGCGGCCACGCGTGCGAATCGCGCGGGCCAGCGACTTGCCATCCGCACCTGCGATCGGCGCTTCGCCGGCGGGATACACCTCGGTCAATACGAGCGCATCGACTTCCGACAACACCGCGGCGAAATCATCGAACTGGTCTCGGGTGCGGCTGTAGCGATGCGGCTGGAACGCGACCACTAGGCGACGATCCGGCCAGCCGCCGCGCGCAGCATCGAACACCGCGGCGAGTTCCTTCGGATGGTGGCCGTAGTCATCGACCACGGTGACCGTGCCGCCGTTCTCCAGCGTGAGTTCGGCCAGCTGGTTGAAGCGACGGCCGATGCCTTCGAACTTTTCCAGCGCCGCGGCAATCGTGTTCGGCGCGATGCCCAGCTGCCAGCCGATCGCAGAGGCGGCCAGCGAGTTGAGCACGTTGTGACGACCCGGCAATGCCAGCACGATCGGCGTGCTGGAACCATCGGGCAGGCGAAGGTCGTAGTGCATCGTGGCGGCGATCTGGCGGACGCTCTCGGCGCGCACCTCGGCGTGATCGCTGAAGCCATACGTCAGCACGTGACGCGGCGTGGCATCGGCGAGCATCGCGACTTCCGGATCGTCGATGCACAGCACGGCCAGGCCATAGAACGGCAGGCGATGCAGGAATTCGCCGAATGCCGCCTGGACCTTGGCGAAATCGTTGTCGTAGTTTTCCAGGTGATCCGCGTCGATGTTGGTGATGACGGCAATCAGCGGGTTCAGGCGCAGGAAGCTACCGTCGCTTTCGTCGGCCTCGGCCACCAGCCACTGGCTGTCACCGAGCTTCGCGTTGGCACCGGCCGCGAGCAACTGGCCACCGATGACGAACGTCGGGTCCTTGCCGCCCTCGTGCAGCACGCTGGCGGTGAGCGATGTCGTCGTGGTCTTGCCGTGGGTGCCGGCGATGGCGATACCGCGACGGAAACGCATCAGCTCGGCCAGCATTTCGGCACGCGGCACGATCGGGATGCGCTGTGCACGCGCTTCCATCAGCTCGGGGTTGTCGGCCTTGATCGCCGAGGACACCACCACGCAGTCCGCGCCCAGCACGTTGGCCGCCGCGTGCTCGCGGTCGATGCGCGCACCAAGCTTCGACAGGCGCCGCGTCGCCGCGTTGTCGGCGCGATCGGAGCCGGAGACTTCGTAGCCCAGCGTGCACAGCACCTCGGCGATGCCGCTCATGCCGACGCCACCGATGCCGACGAAGTGCACGCGACGGAACGCGCGGGCCAGGTCGCCCGGGTCCTGCAAGCGGCGCTCGAACACGGTCTTGATCATTTCGCCACCTCCAGCACGGCATCGGCCACGCGCTCGGCGGCATCGGGCTTGGCAAGACGACGCGCGGCCTGACCCATCGCCTGCAGTCGCGCCGGGTCGGCCGCGAAGACCAGCAGTTGTGCATGCAGCAAGTCGGCTAGCGCATCGGACTGCGGCACCAACACCGCGGCGTCGCGCTCGACCAGATATTCCGCGTTGCGGGTCTGGTGGTCGTCCACGGCCTGCGGGAACGGCACCAGTACCGACGGCACGCCAGCGGCGCAAAGTTCGGCCAGCGTCAGCGCACCGGCGCGGCAGACCACGACATCGGCCCATTGATAGGCGGCGGCCATGTTGGCGATGAAGGCTTCGGGCTCGACCTCCAGCCCGGCATCGGCGTAGGCGCGGCGCGCTTCGTCCAGCATGCGCTCGCCACACTGGTGACGAATGTCGAAGCTGCCGGCCGGCAACGCCGACACGGCCTTCGGCATCGCCTGGTTCAATGCGCGGGCGCCTTGGCTGCCGCCCAGCACCAGCAGCTTGATCGGTGCAGAAGGCCCGATGTCATGCGCCGGCAACGCCGCGATTTCATCGCGTACCGGGTTGCCGACGACGCGCTCACCCGCAAACGTGCCGGGGAAGCCCGTCATCACGATGCGGGCGAGTTTCGACAACACGCGATTGGTCAGGCCCGGCGCGCGATTCTGCTCGTGCACCAACAGCGGGATGCCGGCGAAGCGGGCGGCCAAACCGCCGGGGCCGGCGGCAAATCCGCCAAAGCTCACCACCGCGCGTGGCTGGCGCCGTTTCAGCACCGCCCCTGCCGCGCGCACCGAACCGATCAACGCGAACGGCAGCTTGAGCAACTTGGCGATGCCCTTGCCGCGTGCACCGCTGACCGCGATGGTGTCGATCTCGATGCCATGCTGCGGCACCAGGCGCGTTTCCATGCCACCGTCCGCGCCCAGCCATGTCACCGGCACGCCGCGCGCGCGCAGCGCGGCCGCCACGGCAAGGCCGGGGAAGATATGGCCGCCGGTACCACCGGCGAGGATCATCACGGGCGCGTTCGTGCTCATTGGCCGGAGGCGCCTCCAAACGAGGGTTCGACGCGCTCGCGGCGGGGACGCGATTCGGTGTACTTGGCCTTGGGCGTGCGATCAAGCAGGCGCGCGAGGGTGCTGCGCGTGCGTTCACCGGCCTCGGCCAACATGTCGGCGGCCACGTTCGCGGCTTCGCGGACAGGCTTGGGCGATGTCGCTGCGGATTCGTTCGCCGGCCTGGCATCCACCGTGGCGACTGCGGCGGCAGTCGCCGGCATCGCCGAATCACGGCGCAACGCCACCTGCCGGCGCGCACGTTCCAGTTCCCACGACACGCGCAACAGCAAACCCATGCCGACGCAGGTGACCAGGATGCTGGAGCCGCCCGAGGACACCAGCGGCAGCGTCAGTCCCTTGGTCGGCAGCAGGCCGAGGTTCACGCCGATCGACACGAACGCCTGCAAGGCGATCCACAGGCCGATGCCG
Source organism: Lysobacteraceae bacterium (assembly GCA_014879375.1). GTDB lineage: Bacteria > Pseudomonadota > Gammaproteobacteria > Xanthomonadales > Xanthomonadaceae > Solilutibacter. The sequence goes on along the minus strand of JACSSF010000043.1, from coordinate 2,123 downwards.
AACGCGAGGTAGCCGGCGAAGTGGCGACGCATCTCCACGCATTGCAGGCCGATCCAGAACGCGCGACCGACCAGCACCGCGTACAAGGTGATGACCAGGCACACGCCGACGAAGCCGAGTTCCTCGGCGATCACCGCCATGATGAAGTCGGTGTAGGCCTCGGGCAGATAGGACAGTTTCTGCACCGAGCCACCCAGGCCCACGCCCGCGAATTCGCCGCGGCCCACCGCCATCAGTGCATTGGTGAGCTGGTAGCCGCTGCCGAACGGGTCCTTCCACGGATCGCTGAAGGAGACCAGTCGCTGCACGCGATAGGGCTCTAGCAGAATCATCAGCACCAGCAGCGGCATGATCGCCAGCACCGGCAGGACCATGCGCGGCATGTGCACGCCGCCCAGCACCATCATGCCGGCGGTGATCGCCAGCACCAACGCGGTGGTGCCGAAGTCCTTGTGCAGCAGCAGCAGGATCGCCGAGAACACCAGCGCGACGCCGAACGCCTTGAACATCGCCGTCCAGGCGCCCTTCACTTCGTCGGAGAAACGCGCGAGGTAACTCGCCAGCCACACGATCAGGATCAGCTTCACCGCCTCCGCCGGCTGGAAACCGATCGGGCCGAGGCTGATCCAGCGACGCGCGCCCTTCACCGTATGGCCCAGGCCCGGCACCAGCACCAGCAGGAGGATCAGGATGCCGATGATCGGCAGCAGGCGGCTGTACTGCTCGATACGGCGAATGTCGCCGCGCGTCATCACCAGTCCTGCCAGCAGGATGCCCACGCCAAGGAAGGCGGCATGGCGATTGAAATAATAGAGCGGGGTCAGGTCCCGGCTTTCCGCGATCGCCAGCGAGCTCGACGCCACCATCACCAGGCCCAGTGCGGCCAGGGCGATGAAACAGCCAAGCAGCCACGGATCGAAGCGACCCTGGATCGCGTCGAAGCGTGTGGCCTGGCGGCTGGCGGCGGTGTCGAAGCGTCCGTCCATCAGCGCACCTTCAACGTTGCCAGGCCAATCAGCACCAGCACCACCGAGATGATCCAGAAGCGCACGATCACGCGCGGCTCCGGCCAGCCCTTGAGCTCAAAGTGGTGGTGGATCGGCGCCATCCGAAACACGCGCTTGCCGGTCAGCTTGAAGCTCGCGACCTGGATCATCACCGAGAGCGTCTCGATCACGAACAGGCCGCCCATGATCACCAGCACCAGCTCCTGGCGCACGATCACCGCGAGCGTGCCGAGCACCGCGCCGAGTGCGAGCGCACCGATATCGCCCATGAACACCATCGCCGGATAGGTGTTGAACCACAGGAAGCCGAGCCCCGCGCCGGCGATCGCCGTGCAGATGATCAACAGCTCGCCCGCGCCTGGCACGGCGGGGATCTGCAGGTACTTGGAGAATTCCGCGTGGCCCGAGGCATACGCGAACACGCCGAGCGCGCAGGCCACCATCACCGTCGGCATGATCGCGAGGCCATCCAGGCCATCGGTGAGGTTCACCGCGTTTGAGAACCCAACGATCCAGAAATACGCGATAGCGACAAAGCCAATACCGGCCAGCGGCAATGCCACCGACTTGAACAGCGGCACGTAGAACGTGGTCGCCGCCGGCACATCGGCAAAGGCATAAAGATAGATGCCCGCGGCCAGGCCAAGCAGCGATTGCAACGCATACTTGGTGCGCGAACGCATGCCGTTGGGATCGCGCTTGACGATCTTGATCCAGTCGTCCCACCAGCCGATCGCGCCGAAGCCGATCATCACCACCAGCACCACCCACACGTACTTGTTGCGCAGGTCGCCCCACAACAGGACGGCGGCGAGGATCGTGATCAGGATCAGCGCGCCGCCCATCGTCGGCGTGCCGGCCTTGGAGAAATGCGATTGCGGGCCGTCGGTGCGGATCGGCTGGCCGCCGCTCTTCAGCGAAGACAGGTAGCGGATCACGCCCGGGCCCCACCACAGCGACAAGGCGAGCGCGGTCAACGCCGACAGGATGGCGCGGAACGTCAGGTACTGGAACAGGCCGAAGTGGCCCTGGGTTTGCTCCAGCCAGCGGGTGAGTTCAAGCAGCATCGGTGTCCTCCCCTTGCAGCAGCGCGGCAACCACGCGATCCATCGCGCT
>JACSSF010000155.1 GCA_014879375.1 Lysobacteraceae bacterium | reverse complement strand
GCTCAAGCGCGAGGACCTGAACCACACCGGCGCGCACAAGATCAACAACACCATCGGCCAGGCGCTGCTCGCCAGCCGGATGGGCAAGACCCGCATCATCGCCGAGACCGGCGCCGGCCAGCATGGCGTCGCCAGCGCGACCGTCGCCGCCCGTCTCGGGCTGGAATGCGTGGTGTACATGGGCGCGACCGACATCGAGCGCCAGAAGGCGAACGTGTGGCGGATGAAGCTGCTGGGCGCGACCGTGGTGCCGGTCAAGTCCGGCTCGGCCACGCTCAAGGACGCGCTGAACGAGGCGATGCGCGACTGGGTCACCAATGTCGCCGACACCTTCTACATCATCGGCACGGTCGCCGGGCCGGACCCGTATCCGCGCATGGTGCGTGACTTCAACGCCGTCGTCGGTCGCGAGGCGCGCGCGCAGATGCTGGCCGAACAGGGCCGCCTGCCGGATGCGATCACCGCCTGTGTCGGCGGCGGCAGCAATGCGATCGGCCTGTTCCATGCCTTCCTCAATGATCGCGACGTGCGCATCGTCGGGGCGGAAGCAGCGGGCGAGGGCATCGATTCCGGCCAGCACGCAGCGTCGCTGGCAGCCGGGCGGCCGGGCGTGTTGCACGGCAATCGCACCTACGTGCTGTGCGATGACGAAGGCCAGATCATCGAGACCCATTCGATCAGCGCGGGCCTGGATTATCCCGGCGTCGGGCCGGAGCACGCCTTCCTGAAAGACACCGGTCGTGCGGAATACGTCGGCGTGACCGATGACGAGGCGCTCGCGGCTTTCCACCGGCTGGCACGCACCGAAGGCATCCTCGCCGCGCTCGAATCCAGCCATGCCGTCGCCCAGGCGATCAAGCTGGCGCGTGAGTATCCGAAAGACGCCATCGTGCTGTGCAACCTGTCCGGTCGCGGCGACAAGGACGTGCACACCATCGCGGCGCGCGAAGGCATCCAACTTTGAACTACGGGACATGAAATGAGCAACGATTCACAAGCAGACCAGTTGGATCCCGCTTTTTTTGGCGCAGTCAACGAATACATCGACATCGCCAACAAGCAGTCGAAGACGCACGGCCTCAAGCGGGTCAGTGCGGCCAGCCTGTACGCTGCTGCACGCTTCAACGCCCACGCCTACATCGGTTTTGAACGCGATGCGCGCGGCAGTCGCACCGAGTTCCTTGATTACATGACGGACCTGTATCGGCGCATGCTGAACGAGCATCTGGATGCGATCGGTGCCGAACGCGGCATCGATGTCGGTCCGTCCGAGCTGGCCCAGCCCAGCGACCCGGCCTGAGTTTGCCGATGGCCCGGCTTGAACGTCGCTTCGAGTCCCTGCGCGCCTCAGGCCGCAAGGCGCTGGTGCCTTTCGTCACCGCCGGCGATCCGGCGCTGGCGGCCACGGTGCCGGTGATGCATGCATTGGTCGATGCCGGCGCGGACGTGATCGAGCTGGGCGTGCCGTTTTCCGATCCGATGGCGGACGGCCCGGTGATCCAGCAGGCGTCCGAGCGCGCGATCGCGCGCGGCGCCGGCCTGACCCATGCCATCGACAGCGTGCGCGAGTTCCGCAAACGGGACGCGGATACCCCGGTGGTGCTGATGGGCTACCTCAACCCGATCGAAATCCGCGGTGCCGAAGCCTTTGCGCGCGAGGCCGCGGCTGCCGGCGTCGATGGCGTGCTTCTGGTCGATCTGCCGCCCGAGGAAGCCGGACCCTTCCGAGAAGCCTTTGCCGCGCACGGCGTCGCCCTGATCTGGCTGGCATCGCCCACTACGGATGCGAAGCGCCAGGCGATGCTGAACAAGATCGCGGAAGGCTATCTGTACTACGTCAGCTACGCCGGGGTGACCGGCGCCGACCACCTCAGCACCGATACCGCAGGCACGCGCCTTGCCGCGATTCGCGCCGAGTGCCCGGTCCCGGTGCTGGCCGGATTCGGGATCAAGGATGCGGACAGCGCCGCGGCCATGGCCCGGTCGGCCGACGGCGTGGTGGTGGGCAGCGCCCTGGTGGCGGCGCTGGCAGGCGCTCCGGACGCGGCCGAAGCGGCCCGTCGCGCCGGCGCGTTCCTGGCCCCATTACGTGCGGCGCTGGATGGCGAACGCGGGAGCGTGGGCTAAACTGGCCCGCTGATCCTGCTGGATACGCGACACATGTCCTGGCTCAAGAAAATGACCTCCTCCCGCATCCGTACCGATGCGGGCCCCCGCAAGCGCAACGTCCCGGAAGGCTTGTGGGAAAAATGCGACCGCTGCGGCTCGGTGCTGTATCGCCCGGAGCTCGAGGAAAACCTCGAGGTCTGCCCGAAATGCGGCTACCACATGCCGATCCGCGCGCGTGCGCGGCTGGCGAGCTTCCTCGACATCGGCACGGGCCGCGAGATCGGCGCCGACCTTGGCCCGGTGGACGTGTTGAAGTTCAAGGACCAGAAGAAATACGCCGAACGCATCAAGGTCGCGCAGAAGGCGACCGGCGAGCGCGACGCTCTGGTGACGATGGAAGGCCTGCTGAAGGGGCGCCCGATCGTCGCCAGTGCCTTCGATTTCGCCTTCATGGGCGGCTCGATGGGGTCGGTCGTTGGCGAGCGTTTCAGCCTGGGCGCCGAGCGCGCGGCGGAGCTGGGCTCGCCTTACGTCAGTTTCTCCGCCAGCGGCGGCGCGCGCATGCAGGAAAGCCTGTTCTCGCTGATGCAGATGGCCAAGACGTCGGCGGCGCTGGGCCGCCTGCGTGCCAAGGGGCTGCCGTACATCTCGGTGCTCACCCATCCGACCACCGGCGGCGTGTCGGCGAGTTTCGCGATGCTGGGCGACATCAACATCGCCGAGCCCGAGGCACTGATCGGCTTCGCCGGCCCGCGCGTGATCGAGCAGACCGTGCGCGAGAAACTGCCCGAGGGCTTCCAGCGCAGCGAGTTTTTGCTCGAACACGGCGCCATCGACCAGATCTGCGACCGCCGCGAGCTGCGCGACCGCATCGCCGACCTTAACGCCCTGTTGATGAAGCAGCCGCATCCGCCGGAAGATTCGGAACTGGTCGCATGAGCCGCAGGTATTTCGGCACCGACGGGATCCGGGGCCGCGTGGGTTCAGCGCCGATATCGGCCGACTTCGTCCTGCGCCTGGGCAATGCCTACGGCCACGCGCTGCGCGCACGTCGGGGCGAGGGCTGGCGCAAACCAATGGTGGTGATCGGCAAGGACACCCGCATCTCCAACTACATGTTCGAGGCCGCGCTCGAGGCCGGCCTGGTCGCGGCCGGCGTGGACGTGCAGCTGATGGGGCCGATGCCGACACCGGCGGTCGCGCACCTGACCCGCTCGCTGCGCGCGGATGGCGGCATCGTCATTTCGGCCTCGCACAACCCGCATCAGGACAACGGCATCAAGTTTTTTTCCGCCGATGGCGAGAAACTGGATGACGCGGCGGAACTGGCGATCGAGGCGGCGCTGGATGCGCCATTCTCCACCGTGCCGTCGCAAGAGCTGGGCAAGGCCGTGCGCACCCGCGATGCGGTGGCGCGTTACGTCGAGGCCTGCAAGAACTCGGTGCCCAAGGGCTTCGACCTCGGCGGCATGCACGTGGTGGTCGATTGCGCGAATGGCGCCAACTACCAGCTGGGCCCGCTGGTGCTGCGCGAGCTCGGTGCGCGCGTGGACGCGATCGGCATCGACCCGGACGGGCTCAACATCAACGATGGTGTCGGCTCGACCCATCCGGAAACGCTGGCCGCCGAAGTTGTCAGGCGTGGCGCGGCGATCGGCATCGCTTTCGATGGCGATGGTGATCGCGTGCTGTTCGTCGATGAAACCGGTCGCATCTGCGACGGCGACGACCTGATCTACGTGCTGGCGAAGGACTGGCAGGCCAGTGGCCGGTTGAGCGGCCCGGTGGTCGGCACGCTGATGACCAACTTCGGCCTGGAGAAGGCACTCGGGGATGCCGGCATCGGCTTCCTGCGGGCGAAAGTGGGGGACCGCTACGTCCACCAGATGCTGCTGGAGAACGAGGCGATTCTCGGCGGCGAAGCCTCCGGCCACCTGCTGTGCCTGGATCGCACCAGTACCGGCGACGGCATCATGGCCGCGCTGCAGGTGCTTGAGGTGCTCCAGCGCACCGGCCAATCGCTGGCGCAGGCACTGCAGGGCCTGGACAAGGTGCCGCAGAAGACCGTCAACGTCCGCGTCGCGCCAGGCAGCAAGCCGGTGGATGATGCCGGCGTGCAGGCGGCGCTGCGTGAGGCGCAGGCCATCGTGCAAGGCCGCGGGCGTGCATTCCTGCGCCCTTCGGGCACCGAGCCGGTCGTGCGCATTACCGTGGAAGCAGATGATGCCGCGCTGGTGGCATCGGTCATCGACAAACTGGAATCGGCGGTAAAGGCCGCCAGCTGACATCGACAAGAACATCCCATGAGCATCCCGAGCCTCGACATCCGCCGTTTCACCCAGCCGATCAGTGCGAAAGACCGCGCCGCGTTCGTGCAGGAGCTTTCCGACACCTATCGCGAGTGGGGTTTCGCGGGCATCCGCGGCCACGGCATTCCCGATGCATTGGTCGATGCGGCCTACGCGGATTTCAAGGCGTTCTTCGCCCTGCCCGAGGAAGCGAAGAAGCGCTATTACCTCGCCGGTGGTGGCGGTGCGCGCGGTTACACGCCGTTCGGCATCGAGACCGCGAAGGGCGCGCAGCACCATGACCTGAAGGAGTTTTGGCACATCGGCCGGGAAATCCCGCGCGACCACGCGCTTGCCGACGTGATGCCGCCGAATGCCTGGCCGGATGAAGTCGCCGGCTTCCGTGAGCACGGCTACGCGCTGTACGAGGCACTGGACCAGTTGGGTTCACAGGTACTCGCGGCGCTGGCCCTGTCGCTGGAACTGCCGGAAGACTGGTTTGCCGACAAGACCGACTACGGCAACTCGATCCTGCGCCCGATCCACTACCCGCCGATCACCACGCCCGACGTGCCCAATGTGCGCGCCGGTGCGCATGAGGACATCAACCTGATCACGCTGCTGGTCGGTGCCAGTGCCGCGGGCCTTGAAGTGCTCTCGCGCAAGGGCGAGTGGGTGCCGTACACGGCGGAGGAGGGCACGATCGTCGTCAACATCGGCGACATGCTGCAGCGCCTGACCAACCACGTGTTCCCCTCGACCACGCACCGTGTCACCAATCCGCCGGGCGAGGCCGCGCGCCAGCCGCGTTACTCGACGCCGTTCTTCCTGCACCCGAACCCGGATTTCCTGATCGACGCGCTGCCGCAGTGCGTGAGCGCGGACAACCCGAGCCGCTATCCGGAGCCGATCACCGCGCATGGCTACCTGCTTGAACGCCTGCGCGAGATCAAGCTGGCCTGAGCACGTCACCACATTGCATCGACACATCACGGAGAGGACAGGCATGCGCCGCAAGATCGCCGCTGGCAACTGGAAATTGAACGGAGACCGCGCCTTCGCCGACGCGCTGATCGGCGCATTGCAGGTGCCGCAGGCTTCGGATGTCGAGGTGCTGGTGTTCCCGCCGATGGTGTACGTGGCCGGTTTGGCGTCGAAGTTCGCGGGCCGCGGCATCGGTTTCGGCGCGCAGGACGTGAGCGAAAACGCCAAGGGTGCGTATACGGGGGAGGTCGCGGCCTCGATGTTGCAGGATGTCGGCGCGCGCCACGCGCTGGTCGGCCATTCCGAGCGGCGTCAATACCATGGCGAAACCAGCGACATCGTGGCACGCAAGTTCGTCGCGGCCAAGGCGGCGGGTGTGACACCGGTGCTGTGCATCGGCGAAACCCTGGCCGAGCGCGAAGCCGGCCTGACCGAGGCGCGCCTCACTGAGCAGCTGGACGCGGTGTTCGATGCGGCCGGCCCGCAGGCACTGGCCGGGGCCATCGTTGCGTATGAACCGGTGTGGGCGATCGGCACCGGCAAGACCGCCAGTCCGGCGCAGGCGCAGGAGGTCCATGCCTTCATTCGTGGCCAGGCGGCGAGGCGGGATGCTAATATTGCGGGCTCGCTGCCGATCCTCTACGGCGGCAGCGTCAAGGCCGACAACGCCGCCGAGCTGTTCGCGCAGCCCGACGTCGATGGCGGATTGGTCGGTGGCGCCTCGCTGCTGGCCGACGAATTCAACGGCATCATCGCTGCGGCGGTGGCCTCACGGAACTGAAACATGCTGCTCTGGGTCCTCAACATCTTCTACGTGCTGATCGCGATCGCGATGATCGCGCTCATCCTCATGCAACGCGGCGCGGGTGCGCAGGCGGGCTCCGGCTTCGGCGGTGGTGCTTCCGGCACCGTGTTCGGTGCGCGCGGCGCGTCCAACTTCCTGTCCAAGAGCACCAAGTGGCTGGCCGTGGCCTTCTTCGGCCTGACCCTCGCCATGGCATGGCTGCATTTGCAGGGCGTGCGTTCGGCCAACGAGCAGCGCGCCGACTTGGGCGTGATGGCCGGCCAGCAGCAGGTGCCGGCGGCGGGCAACCAGCCTGCACCGACGGTTCCCACCGTGCCGGCGATCCCGCAGGCGACGCCCACACAGGCCGCGCCTGCGCAAACCGTGACCACGCCCGCGCCGGCTGCATCGGAAGATGCGCAGAAACCCGCGCAAGGCAACTGACAACCCATTACAATATTCGCTTCCCGACGCATCCCGGTGCGGAAGGAAGCTTTGCCCAGGTGGCGGAATTGGTAGACGCACTACCTTGAGGTGGTAGCGGCTTAGGTCGTAGGGGTTCGAGTCCCCTCTTGGGCACCACTATCGCGCAGGCGGATCTCATCGGGATCCACTGCACACTAGCCACGCCGCGCACCTCTCGCGGCATAGCCGACGAGACTGCACGTGCTGGCCGAATATCTGCCGACCCTGCTGTTTTTGATCGTTGCCACGGGCATCGGCATCGCGCTGATCATCATCGGCAACCTGGTGGGGCCCAAGAAGCCCAGCGCCGAGAAACTGTCGCCTTACGAGTGCGGATTCCTCCCGTTCGAGGATGCGCGCATGCAGTTCGACGTGCGCTACTACCTCATCGCCATCCAGTTCATCATCTTCGACCTGGAAATC
>JACSSF010000152.1 GCA_014879375.1 Lysobacteraceae bacterium | reverse complement strand
GGCGACATCGACGTTGCCGTTCTTGTCGCAGGCGACCACCACCACGCGCATGCCGCACAGCTGCGCGGAAGCCGGGTTGGTGCCGTGCGCGGATTCGGGGATCAGGCAGACATCGCGCTTCGCGTCGCCGCGCGAGGCGTGGTACGCGCGGATCGCCAAGAGGCCCGCGTATTCGCCCTGCGCGCCGGAGTTCGGCTGCAGGCTGACGTTGTCGTAGCCGGTGACTTCCACCAGCATCGCCTCGAGGCCGCTGATGAGCTCCTGGTAACCCAGCGTCTGCGCGGCGGGCGCGAACGGATGGATGTGGGCGAAGGCCGGCCACGTCACCGGGATCATCTCGGCCGTCGCGTTGAGCTTCATCGTGCAGCTGCCGAGCGGGATCATGGTGCGATCCATCGCCAAGTCCTTGTCGGCGAGCGAGCGCATGTAGCGCAGCATCTCGTGCTCGCTGTGGTGCGTGTTGAACACCGGGTGGGTCAGGAAGTCGCTCTTGCGCTTCAGGTTCTCGGGAATCAGCGAAGGCGCGTTGCCATCGAGCGATTCGATGTCGGGCATCGCCGCTTCGTCGCCACCGAAGATGCGCCACAGCAGTTCGATGTCGCCGCGGGTAGTGGTTTCGTCCACCGAGATGCAGATGTATTCCTGCCATGCCTTGCGCAGGTTGGCGCCCATCGACAGCGCGCGCGCCATCAACGCATCGGTCTTGTCGCCGGTCTTGAGGCAGATCGTGTCGAAGGCGGAATTGTGGTGGTGGCGATCGAAGCCGAGCTCCGCCAATCCGGCCGACAGGATCGAGGTCAGCCGATGCACGCGGGTGGCAATGCGGGTCAGGCCTTCCGGGCCATGGTAGACGGCGTACATCGAGGCCATCACCGCCAGCAGCACCTGCGCGGTGCAGATGTTGCTGGTCGCCTTCTCGCGGCGGATGTGCTGCTCGCGGGTCTGCAGGGTGAGACGGTAGGCCTTGCTGCCTTCGGCATCGACCGACACGCCGATCAGACGGCCCGGCATGTTGCGCTTGTAGGCGTCACGGCAGGCCATGAACGCCGCGTGCGGGCCGCCGAAGCCAAACGGCACGCCGAAACGCTGTGAGTTGCCGATCACGATGTCCGCGCCCATCTCGCCCGGCGGCTTGAGCAGGGTCAGCGCTAGCAGGTCGGTCGCGACGACGAACAGCGCGCCGTTGGCGTGGATGGCTTCGGCATCGGTTTCCCAATCGGCCAGCCAACCGCTGGAGGCCGGGTAGGAGGCCAGCACGCCGAAGAAGTCACCCTTTGCGAGCGCCGCGTTGAACTCCTCGGCCGACTTCACCAGCTCGATGCGGATGCCGAGCGGCTCGGCGCGCGTGTGCAGCACTTCGAGCGTCTGCGGATGGGTGTCGCCGGAGACCAGGAACGTGTTCGACTTGTTCTTGGCCGAGCGCTTGGCGAGGGTCATCGCCTCGGCAGCGGCGGTACCTTCGTCCAGCAGCGAGGCGTTGGCGATCTCCATGCCGGTGAGGTCGGCACACATCGTCTGGAAGTTGATCAGCGCCTCCATCCGGCCCTGCGAGATCTCTGCCTGGTACGGCGTGTAGGCCGTGTACCACGCGGGGTTCTCCAGGATGTTGCGCAGGATGACGTTCGGCGTGTAGGTGCCGTAATAGCCCTGGCCGATGAAGCTCTTGTAGACGTGGTTCTTGTCGGCGATGCCGCGAATCTTGGCCAGCGCGTCGACCTCGGTCATCGAGCCGGGCAGGTCGAGCGGCTTGGACAGGCGGATCTTGCCGGGCACGATGGCCTCGGTCATCGCATCCAGCGACGGATGGCCGATCACCTCCAGCATCGCGGCGATCTCGGCATCATTCGGGCCGATGTGGCGGGCGACGAAAGCGTCGTGGTGTTCCAGGGCGGCAAGCGTTTGAACGTTCGACATCGAAGGCATCCGGCTGTGCGGCACGGGGCCGCAAATGGGTGGGATGCCCCTCTGTCCTTTTGCCTGAGAGTTTCAACGGCGGGGGAGGTAGCCGTCTTGCCCCTTCGGCGCCGGTCTGCGCATCGCGCGCCGGTCTCTCCAGAGTGTTGTTGCCTGCGGTGGTACACGGGCCTGAGCGATTCCGGGCGGTTGCGCCTTCGGCAGCCGGCTAGCCGGCTTCTCCCACTGCAGCGGTGATTATATGCGATGCAGGTCTGCGCCTATGATGTCGGCTCCCCTGAACAGGCACCCTTGGATGACCGAGACCGTCGCCGGTCCCGCCCCGGCCCCCGTCGTCGCGCCGCCACGGCCATTGCGCCCGGACGAATACGCCAACCGGATGCGCTGGCTACCGTGGATCATTCCGCTGTTCAGGCGCGAGCCGGCGCTGGCGATCACCCTCAGCTACCTGCTGGTGGGCGCGATCGGACTGTGGTCCAGCTACTGCGGATCACGCTGATGGGCGAGCGTTTTCCCTTGCAGGGCGAGGCAAGGTTGATCGGCACCAGCAGCACGCATGTCTTCCTGTACTGGCCGGCGAACGGGCGCACCGAAGTCCTGGCCGACCAAGCGGTGGCACGGATGGAGCGCTTGCCGCGCAGGCGCCCATCGGTCGCGGAAGACGCGGCTCGATGAGCCAGCCTGCCGTGTCCATGCGCAGGCTGGCCCCACTCCTGGGCTTCCTGTCGATGTTCGGTGCCTTCAGCATCGACACCATCTTCCCGGCCTTCCCGCAGATCAGCCAGCAGTTCGGTGCCAGCACGCTGGCGATGCAGCAGACCATCAGTGCCTATCTGGTCGCCTATGCGGCGATGAGCCTGTGGCACGGCGCGTTGTCGGATGCATTCGGCCGGCGCCGGGTGATCCTGGCCGGCATCGCGGTTTTCATCGTGGCCAGCATCGGCTGCGCGATGTCGACATCGCTGTCGATGCTGGTCGGTTTTCGCGTGCTGCAAGGTCTGAGCGCCGGCGTCGGCCTGATCGTCGGGCGCGCGGTGATCCGCGACGTGCTGGACGGCGCCGATGCGCAGCGCCTGATGAGCCAGGTCTCGATGATCTTCGGCATCGCGCCGGCGGTCGCGCCGATCATCGGTGGCTGGCTGCTCGGCTGGCAGCGCTGGCCGGCGATCTTCTGGTTCCTCGCCCTGTTCGGCGTGCTGCTGTTCGTGTCGGTGATGTGGTGGCTGCCGGAAACGCATCCGCGCGAGCGCTGGCAGTCGATCAAGCCGCGCAGCCTGGGGCGTACCTACGTGACGATCCTCGGCAACGCGCAGTTCCGCCGCCTGTCGCTGGCGGCGGCATTCAACTTCGGCGCGCTGTTCCTGCTGATTTCATCGGCGCCGGCATTGGTGCTCACCCATTTCCGGCTTGGGCCGCAGCAGTTCGGCTGGTTCTTCATCCCGATGATCGTGGGCATGATGAGCGGCGCCTTCCTCTCGGGGCGTTTTGCAGGCCGCATGCACGGCCGCCGTCAGGTCGGGATCGGGTTCGGGCTCAACATCGGCGGCGCGGCCATGTTGCTCGGCTATGCGCTCTGGGCCGATCACTTGCAGGTGCCGCAAGGGATGTTGCCGGTGATGATGATGTCCTTCGGCATCGCGCTGGTCACGCCGATCGTGACCCTGATGTGCCTGGACCTGTTCCCGCACCAGCGCGGCGCGGCCTCGTCCGTGCAGGCTTTCATGGGCCTGGCGATGAACGCGATCATCGCCGGGGTGATATCGCCTGCGCTCTCAGGCAGCGACTACCTGCTGGCCGCGGGCGCCCTAGTGATGGCGGCGCTCGGCTGGGTCACGTGGTGGCTGGCCGTGCGCAAGGTTGTGCAGGTACCCGCTCCGCCCGAGCACGGCGAGAACTACGAGCCGCTGGACGAGCTCTGAACGCGGCCGTTCGCGCGGCGCATCCACCAATACACCGGCGCGCCCGCGAGCAGCAGCACCACGCCCCAGCCCAGGGCCTCGAGGCCCGCGCCCGACAAGGCGTACAGGCTGTAGATCAGCGCAAGCAGGGCGATGAAGCGGCCGCCATTCCTGCCGCCGCTGTGAAGCCACGCCGCGCTGCTGGCGGCGTAAGGCAGCAGGATGGCCGATGTCGAGATCAGCAGGATGAAGGTGAAGAGTTCGACCAGCGAACGGCTGAAGCTGGCGATCACCAGCAAGGTCGCCAGCGCGCCGCCGACCAGGATGCCGAACGCCGGCGTGCCGTTCTTGTCCAGCCGGGCGAAACGATGAGGGAACAGGCCGTCCTCGGCAGCCGCCAGTGACACTTGCGCGCAGACCATCATCCAGCCGTTGATCGCGCCGAAAGTCGACACGGCCGCCAGCGCCGCGATGCCGAGCGCCGCACCGGGGCCCCACACGCGCCCGGCTGCTTCGGCCATTGGCGCGCCGGAAGTCTTCAGCTCGTCGGTTGGCACCAGGCCGATCACCACCGTGCAGGCGAGGATGGTGGCGATGCCGGCCAGCAACGTGCCCAGCACCGTCGCGCGCGGGATGTTGCGCTTCGGGTCGCGGATCGACTGCGCCGGCACGGTCGCGACTTCCAGCCCGCACAGCGCCCACATCGTCAGGATCACGGTGACGTGTGCGACATGCGGCAGCGACTCGCCACTCGGGTTGAGAGGCGTGTAGTTGCGGCTGTCGACGAACCACAGGCCGACCAGGCCAAACAGCAGCAACGGCAGCAGCTTCATCGCGGTCACCAGCACCTGCAGGCGACCGGCCTCGCGCAGGCCGGCAAGGTTGACGAACGCGCAGGTCCACAGCCCGACGAGCGCACAACACGCCGCGCGCACCGGCGTCGCGGTGAGGGCGGGGAAGATCGCGCCGATGCTGCCCGCGAAGGCCACCGCGATCGCCGCCATGCCGGACCAGATCGAGATCCAGTAGCTCCAGGCGATGCCGAAGCCGGCGACATCGCCGAACGAACGTCGGACATAGGCGTACGGGCCACCCGTGCACGGCCAGTGCACGGCGAGCTTGGCAAAGGTGGCGGCCAGCAGCAGCGCACCGCATAACGCGATGCCCCAGCCGATCAGGCTCGCCGCGCCGTAGGGCGCGAGCGTAGCGGGCAGCAGGAACACGCCGCTGCCGATCATGCTGCCGACCACCAGTGCGGTCGCCATCCACAGGCCAAGCGGCCGGGCTTGTGTCGGCGCGCTGTCGTCGCTGGGGCTGGCTGGCAAGTCGGTCACGGCGCGGTTCCCGATGTCGTGGCGGATTCGGCTGACTGACGATACGCCTCGCGCAGCAGTTCGTGGAAATGATGCACGCCCGATTCCCGCAGCGGGTTGAGGCGTCCGGCGACGTACGAGCCTGACGTCAGCCCGCGTTGCACGTCCTCGCAGATGCGGATGTCCTCGACCTGCACCTCGTCGCTGAAGGCGATGTCGGCATCGCGGCGTTCCGCGCTGGCGGGGCTGCCGGGGTCCTGATAGTAGGTGTCGAATTCCACGCGACATCGATCCACCCCCAGCGGCACCACGCGATTGGTCTGCAAGCGGCCGGGCAGAATATTGAGCATCGTGTTGGGCCATAGCCAGTAGTACAGCGCCTCGCCGTCGCCATACAGGCCCGGCGTGCTTTCCAGCGGGCTCCACTGCAGCGAATGCCAGCGCGCGGGTTCAGTGCGATAGCTGCGGTAATCCAGCAGACGGTTCAGCGCCGGATGGATGTGCGGGACGTGGTAGCCCTCCAGGTAATTGTCGACATAGACCTTCCAGTTGCAGTCGATGTCGTAGGCGGCGTGGTGATGGCGGCCGTAAGTCGCGAGCGGATGGTCCGTGCCCAGCCGCGCATCGATGCCCTCGACGAGACTGGCGAACGGTGGCGAAGCTTCGGCATCGGGCGAGGCGAACACCAGGCCCCGCCAGATCGCCACCTGCAATGCCGGCAAGCGGATGTCGCCGATGTCGAAGCCTTCGGCCTGCGCCATGTCCGTTGCGCTGCGCAGTTGGCCGTCCAGCGCGTAGGTCCAGCCGTGGTAGCGGCAGCGCAGCGACTTGGCGCCACGGCCATCGCATTGCGCGAGTGGGCCGGCACGATGGCGGCAAACGTTGTGGAAGGCGCGGATCGTCCCGTCATCCCCGCGCACCGCGATGACCGGCAGCGGACCAATGCGCGTCACCACATGGTCGCCGATGCCGAGAAGCTGGCTTTCGTGCGCGACGAGGTGCCAGCCGCGCCCGAACACCGAGATGTGGTCGAGTTGCAGCGATGTTGCATCGACGTAATAGCGCGCCGGCAGCGTCGTGGCGGCGGTCAGCGCCTGGGGCAGAAGGTCGTCTTGCATGTCGTCAGTATGGGGCCACGCAGAACGAAGGACGCCGGCGTGAGGCCGGCGTCCTGGGGCTGCGTCGTCAGCGTGGATCAACGCCGTGCGGTCGTCGCCGACCAGCCGCACTGCTTGCCGGCGTTCTGCTGTTTCAGCCAGTCCTGCAGCGGCGCGAAGTATTCCAGCACCGCGCTGGCGTCCATCTTCTCGCCGCCGGTGAGCTCCTTCATGGTCTTCTGCCACGGCTGGCTGGCACCCTTGGAGAGCATCGCCCAGTAACGCTTGCCGGCTTCCTTGTTGCCGTAGAAGCTGCACTGGTAGAGCGGACCCTTGTAGCCGGCGGCATCGCACAGCGACTTGTAGAACTGGAACTGCAGTACGTGCGAGAGGAAGTAGCGCGTGTACGGCGTGTTGCCGGGCACGTGGTACTTGGCGCCCGGGTCGAAGAACTCCTCGCCGCGCGCGGTGACTGGAGCGACGCCCTGGTACTTCGCCTTCAGCTCCCACCAGGCCTTGTTGTATTCGCCCGGCGTGATCGAGCCATCGAACACGCCCCAACGCCAGCGATCAATCATCAGGCCGAACGGCAGGAAGGACACCTTCGCCAGCGCCATGCGCATCTGCGAGTTGATCAGCGATTCCTCCGATTGCGTCTGCGCGCCGACCAGGCCGATCGATTGCAGGTATTCCGGCGTCATCGCCAGCACGATCACGTCGCCGATCGCCTCGTGGAAACCGTCATGCGCGCCGGCCTGGAACATCGCCGGCTGCACGTTGTAGGCCAGGTCGTAATAGATGTGGCCCAGCTCGTGGTAGATGGTGGTGAAGTCTTCCTCGTTGGGCTTGATGCACATCTTGGTGCGCAC
>JACSSF010000116.1 GCA_014879375.1 Lysobacteraceae bacterium | reverse complement strand
CTTCATCGACGAATTCGCCGACATGATGATGATCGTCGGCAAGAAGGTGGAAGAACTCATCGCCCGCCTCGCACAAAAGGCTCGCGCGGCCGGCATCCACCTGATTTTGGCCACGCAGCGTCCGTCGGTGGATGTCATCACGGGCCTCATCAAGGCCAACATCCCGACCCGCATCGCCTTCCAGGTGTCGAGCAAGATCGACAGCCGGACGATCCTCGACCAGAGCGGCGCGGAGACGCTGCTCGGCCACGGCGACATGCTGTACATGCCGCCCGGCACCTCGATGCCCGAGCGCGTGCACGGCGCCTTCGTCAGTGACGAGGAAGTGCATCGCGTGGTCGAGCACCTGAAGGCCGGAGGCGGGCAGCCCGACTACATCGACGGCGTGCTGGAGGAGGTGCAGACGATGCACGACGGCAGCACCATCGGCGCGACCGGCCTGCCCGAAGCCCCGCAGTCCGGCGGCGATGAATCCGACCCGCTCTACGACGAGGCCGTGCGCGTGGTCACCGAGACCCGCCGCGCGTCGATCTCCGGTGTGCAGCGACGACTCAAGATCGGCTACAACCGCGCCGCAAGGTTGGTGGAGGCGATGGAGGCCGCGGGCGTGGTCTCGCCGCCCGAGCACAACGGCGACCGCAGCGTGCTGGCGCCCCCGCCGCCACGCGACTGACCGTTTGGCTGAACGACGAACGCCGGCTGGCCGGCGTTCATATCCCCATTCAGTTTCAGCCGTGCAGACTCGGCCTCAATGAAACATCGCGGAGTTGCCCAAATGAAAAATCGCAGCCACAAGACCATGTTGAGCAGCCTTGCCATCGCGCTGGCACTCGCCAGTGGCAGCGCCTGGGCCGATGCGCGCGCGCAGCTCGACAGCTTCACCCAGGGCCTCAAGACGCTGGACGGCGGCTTTACCCAGCAGGTCTACGACCAGAAGGGGCGCCTGAAGGAGTCCTCGGCCGGCAAGGTGTCGATGTCGGCGCCCAACCTGTTTCGCTGGCAGTACGTGAAGCCCTACCAGCAGCTGATCGTCGCCGACGGCAAGACCGTGTGGATCTACGAGCCCGACCTGCAGCAGGTCAGCAAACGGCCGCAAGGCGTGGAAGAACAATCCAGCCCGCTGGCCGCATTGGTCGATCCCGGCAAGCTGGACCAGCAGTTCAACGTCAAGGACGCAGGGCAGAGCGGCGGGATGGAATGGCTCGACCTCACGCCCAAGACCCAAGCAGGCGCCAGCTTCGAAACCGCGCGGCTCGGCTTCAACCAGCGCGGGCTTGCGAGGATCGTCATCACCGATGGCCTGGGCCAGCGCACCGAGATGAACTTTGGTACGTGGAAGCGCAATGCGCGCCTGCCGGCATCCAGCTTCCGCTTCACCCCGCCCAAGGGTGTGGACGTGATCGGCCAATAAACCGATCCTGCCTGCATCAACAGGGCAGAGGCGGCTTCGGCCGCCTTTCGTCTCCAAGCAGACGGCTTGTCCAGGCGCAGCCCATCAAGCCGATGTCGCGTGAAGGTGATGCCGTGACCGCCGCGCCGGATCGCTGAACGAATACTGTCCAGCACTTGACGCATGGTCGATACTGGATATTCCCCTGAAGATCCGAGCAGCCGACGACCGTGGCATCCCCGCGTTCCCCGAAACCTTCGACCACTGACCTGCTGACGCAAGGCGGCGCCGACATGCGCCCACTGGCCGAGCGCATGCGCCCGCGCGACATCGACGAGATGGTCGGGCAGAAGCGTTTGCTGGGGCAGGGCAGTGCGCTGCGTCGGGCGATCGAAGGCGGGCATGTCCATTCCATGATCCTGTGGGGGCCACCCGGCTGCGGCAAGACCACGCTCGCCTTGCTGCTGGCGCAATATGCGGAAGCAGAGTTCATCGCGATATCGGCGGTGATGTCGGGCCTGCCCGAAGTGCGCAAGGTGCTGGCCGAAGCCGACCAACGCTTCCACGCCGGCATCCGCACGGTGCTCTTTGTCGACGAGGTGCATCGCTTCAACAAGGTGCAGCAGGATGCGTTCCTGCCGTTCATCGAGCGCGGCAGCATCATCTTCATCGGCGCGACCACCGAAAACCCCTCGTTCGAACTCAACTCCGCGTTGCTCTCGCGTTGCCGCGTGCACGTGATGGAAGCGGTATCCACCGACGACATCACCGAGGCCCTGCAACGTGCCTTGGCCGACCCGGCGCGGGGCCTGGCCGAACGCGGCATCGAAATCGCCCCGGACGACCTGCGCGCGATCGCGACGGCCGCGGACGGCGACGTGCGGCGCGCGTTGACGTTGCTGGAGATCGCCGCCGAGCTGGTGGACGAGGCCAACAATGACGATCACAAGCCGCTTGGCCGCGACCTGATCGAACAGGTATTGGCCGATCGAACCCGCCGCTTCGACAAGGGCGGCGAACAGTTCTACGACCAGATCAGCGCGCTGCACAAATCCGTGCGCAGTTCCAATCCCGATGCGGCCTTGTACTGGTTCGCGCGGATGATCGATGGCGGCTGCGACCCGATCTATCTCGCCCGCCGGCTGACTCGCATGGCGGTCGAGGACATCGGCCTGGCCGACCCGCGCGCGCTGTCAATGGCGACCGAAGCGTGGGATGCCTATGACCGCCTCGGCTCACCGGAGGGCGAACTCGCGCTCGCGCAGGTCGTGCTGTATCTCGCCAGCACGGCGAAATCCAATGCCGCCTACATGGCCTGGAACAATGCCCGCGGCGACGTGCGTAAGTACGGCACCCAGGAAGTGCCGATGCACATCCGCAACGCACCGACCAAGCTGATGAAGGAACTCGGCTACGGCAAGGACTACCAGTACGACCACGATGCCGAAGGCGGCGTTGCGCTGGATCAGACCGGCTTCCCGGATGCGATGGGCGAACGCATCTATTACCAGCCCGTCCCGCGCGGGATGGAAGTCAAGTTGAAGGAGAAGCTGGACAGGCTGCGCGAGGCGCGCGAAGCGGCGCGCAAGGAACAGTGAGCCGTTAGACTGGCGCATACCTTATACATCGCGACCGCCTTGCATCCCCTCGACCATCTGGAAGCCGAAAGCCTGCACATCCTGCGCGAGGTCGCGGCCGAATCGCGGCGGCCGGTGCTGTTGTACTCCGTCGGGAAGGACAGCGCGGTGCTGCTGCATCTCCTGCAGAAGGCGTTTTATCCGGCCAAGGCGCCCATTCCGTTGATGCACGTGGACACCGGCTGGAAGTTCCGCGAGATGATCGAATTCCGCGACCGTCGCGCCGCAGAAACCAGGCTGGAGCTGCGCGTGCACATGAACCCCGAAGGTGTCGCAGCGGGCGTGGGGCCAGTCAGCCATGGTGCATCGATGCACACCGAGATCATGAAGACGGTGGCACTCAAGCAGGCCTTGGACAAGTACCAGGTCGATGCGGCCATTGGTGGCGCACGGCGCGACGAGGAAAAATCCCGCGCCAAGGAGCGTGTCTTCAGTTTCCGCGACCAACATCACCGCTGGGATCCACGCCAGCAGCGGCCTGAGCTTTGGTCGCTCTACAACAGCCGCGTGAACCCGGGCGAGTCGGTGCGCGTGTTCCCGCTGTCCAACTGGACAGAACTGGACGTGTGGGAATACATCCGCCGCGAAAACATCCCGGTGCCTTCGCTATATTTCGCCGCGGAGCGCCCGGTCGTCGAGCGCGACGGCACGTTGCTCGTGGTCGATGATGATCGCCTGCCACTCGATCACGGCGAAGTGCCGATGATGCGCAAGGTGCGTTTCCGCACGCTGGGTTGCTATCCATTGACGGGCGCCATTGAATCCGACGCGGACACCCTGGATGCGATCATCGAAGAAATGAAGCGCAGCACCCAATCGGAGCGGCAGGGCAGGCTGATAGACCACGATCCCGCCGCGTCGATGGAACGCAAGAAGCGGGAAGGTTACTTCTGATGCAAGCCTCGAAGGACAACATGCCTGACCTGCTGCGATTCATCACCTGCGGCAGCGTGGACGATGGCAAGAGCACCCTGATTGGTCGGCTGCTGCACGACAGCCGCCAGCTTGACGATGACCAGCTATCCACGCTTGCCGCCGACAGCCGGCGCGTGGGCACGCAAGGCGAAGACATCGACTATGCATTGCTTGTGGACGGACTGGATGCCGAGCGGGAGCAGGGCATCACCATCGATGTCGCTTATCGCCACTTCCGCACGCCACACAGGCGCTTCATCGTTGCGGATTGTCCGGGCCACGTGCAATACACGCGCAACATGGCCACCGGCGCCTCCACCGCGGACCTTGCCGTCGTCCTGGTGGATGCACGCAAGGGCTTGCTGCCACAGACACGCCGGCATAGCTGGATCGTGCACCTGTTCGGCATCCGCCAGGTCGTGCTGGCGGTGAACAAGATGGACCTGGTCGATTACGACGAATCCGTTTTCCGCGGCATCGAAAACGAATATCGCCAACTTGCCGAAGCGCTCGGCATCACCTCGATCACCGTCATCCCGGTGTCGGCGTTGCGTGGCGACAATCTCATTGCACCATCCGGCAACACGCCCTGGCATGCCGGCCCCAGCTTGCTGGAGGCGCTGGAATCGGCAAACACGACACCAGCATCAGGCGAGAACGGCTTCCATCTGCCGGTGCAATGGGTGAGTCGTCCGGGCCCGGATTTCCGCGGTTACGCCGGCACGATCAGCAGCGGCATCGCCCATGCAGGCGATGACATCGTCGTCCTGCCCGGTGGTCAGCGCACGCGTCTGGCGCGTATCGTCACGGCAGACGGTGACCTGCAAACGGCCGAAGCGGGGCAGGCCGTGACGGTCACGCTGACAGACGAGATCGACGTGGCTCGCGGGGACGTGATAGCCAGCAGCCAGCATCCGCCAGAAGTCGCCGATCAGTTCGCGGTTCACCTGTTGTGGATGGATGACGCACCGTTGTTGCCAGGGCGCAGCTATTGGCTGAAGATCGGCACCCGTACCGTTGCCGCCAGCGTCACCGAGATCAAGCATCGCATCGATGTGGATACGCAAGCCGAACTCGCTGCCCGAGAGATCGGCTTGAACGAAGTCGCCGTGTGCAATCTTTCGACATCCGAAGCCATCCCGTTTACTCCGTATGCGGAAGATCGAACGCTTGGCGGCTTCATCCTGATCGATCGCCAAAGCAACGCGACGGTTGCCGCGGGCACGATCGACTTCGCCTTGCGCCGCGCCGCCAACATCCATTGGCAGGCCACCACCATCAACCAGGGCGTCCGCGCATCAAGCCTGGGGCAGGCGCCGCGCTGCGTATGGTTTACGGGCCTGTCCGGCTCCGGCAAGTCCACCATCGCCAACCTGGTCGAAAAGAAACTGCAAGCGATGGGCAAGCACGCCTACATTCTGGACGGCGACAACGTCCGCCACGGACTCAACCGGGACCTTGGCTTCACGGACGCCGACCGAGTCGAAAACATCCGCCGCGTGGCCGAGGTCGCCAAGCTGATGACCGACGCAGGCCTGATCGTGCTGGTGAGCTTCATTTCGCCATTCCGGGCCGAGCGCCAGCTGGCGCGTGGGCTGTTCAATGAGGGCGAGTTCATCGAGGTTTTCGTCGATACCCCGCTGGAAGTCGCCGAGGCACGCGACGCCAAGGGCTTGTACGCCAAGGCACGCGCCGACCAGATCCCGAACTTCACCGGCATTGATTCGCCTTACGAGGTGCCTCAGTCGCCGGAACTGATTCTGGATTCGGTAAGCCAGCCAGCTGATGCGTTGGCCGAGCAGGTAGTAGCCAGCATCCTGAAGTAGCGCCAGATAAGGACCAGACAACCATGTCATGCAGACATATAACTTCGCAATCTTGGTATATATCTATAGTGTTGCGTGGTCGGAAGGTGCGCAATTACTACATCTCCTGCAAAATCAGGCGTATCCATCGTTGCATCGCAAGTCCAACCGGAATCGTTGCGAGCCAAGACGGCGGTGGGCGCAACACGTAACGCGAATCCCGCCAGCCCTGTTGCCCAGCAGTGTTGCGTTGCAAGGTAGCAATTTACGTTAGCGCACTGCACGAGGGGAAATCCTCGCACCCAGCCATGAGCATCTCAAGCCATAGTCCTGCGGGGCCAAGGCAAGGGAGCTTCTCACTCCAAGAATGAGTTGACAAATCGAGAAATCGGCTCAATTATTGACTTGACAAAACCGGTTCTGGGAACAGACAAGTGGAAAAACTGGCAAGCCCCGCAGAAGTCTCCGCCGAGTTGGCCCCAGAGCGGTTGAGCATCATTGCTCACCTCATGCTCGAGGTCCTCCACAAGGCACTCCTCGACACTAGTACTGAACACGACTGTGCTTACACCCGGGGCACCCTCCCGTGGGGCCGCATTCGTAACGCACTGACGCAACTGGCTGGATCGCGACGCTACCCATGGTTGACCATCAAGCATGCCGGTAACGATCTACTGATCGGCATCGGCCCGCACCCGGTGCGCTTCTTTTTGGATGACCACCTTAATCCTCGCAAGCTCCGCGTGCTGAATCCGACTGATAGCGAGATGCAGCAGTTGGAACTGTTGCCCGCGACCGGTGACAAGTCGGTGGACCTCTGGCGCTTCATCGTGGAGCGCGCACTCACGGAAGACGACGAGCACAGCGTCTATTTTGTGGGCTACAACCGGGTGCGTGAGGTTGTCGCGCAGTGGCAGTACAGCGACTCGGCTCGCGCCTTCTTCGCCGTGGACGACTACATCCCGGCCGCGGCTGAACTCCCACCGATTGATCTGACTCCAATTTACGACGACGCGGCTGCGTCCGGTGACACCTATGAGCCCAACCCACACGCCACCGCAGGCAGTGACCGAGACGTTTAACGGGGGACAGCTTCGACTCGCACGTCACTTTTGGGGCAAAACACTCAACGACGTAGCGGTCGATATCGACAAAACCCGGCAGTACGTCTCCCAACTAGAAACCGGAAAAGCAAAACCCCGATCAGATGACCCGATAGTTCTTTCGTTAGCGGATTCGCTCCAGGTCATGCCGGCATTCTTCTACAAGTCTGCCGGTACTTTATTGTCCGAGGACCAGGCGCACTTCAGGAAATTGGCCACCACCAAGACCAGCACGCGGCAACGGGTGCTGG
>JACSSF010000151.1 GCA_014879375.1 Lysobacteraceae bacterium | reverse complement strand
GCTGGATCGCACCGAACGCTGGAACGCCGTGGTTTCCATCGTGCAGCAGACGCCGCGCACCGAGCAGCGCGTGCGCAAGAACCCCTTGGGCATCTACGTCAACGGGCTGTCGTGGAGCCGTGAACTGGAAGCGAACGAAGGAGCAAAACCATGAATGATCTTTTCCGTAAATCCGTCCTGCCGGTAATTCTGTTTGTCCTGGCGGGCTGCGCCACGCAGGGCAAGCCGCCGCCCGTTATCTCGCTCGATGAAACCGTGCAGGCCCAGCCGCTGCCGGAACCACCCGCGCCGGTGGAAGTGGTCAAAGTGCCCGAGCCGCTGGCGCTGCCGGCGCAGTTGAAGCCAATGCCCGAGGCAGAAGACGCCAAGCCCGCGCCGGAACCGACCGACGAGAAGGTGCGCGTCTCGCGGGCCAATACGGAGGCCCGCGTTGCGCCCACGCGCGAGGGCTACGTCAACGCGATTCAGGTGTGGCCTTTCACGGATGGCGCGCTGTATCAGGTCTATGCGGCCGTGGGCCGCGTAACCGTGATCGCGCTCCAGCCGGGCGAGGAACTGGTGACGGTGGCCGCCGGCGATACCGTGCGCTGGATCGTCGGAGACACATCGAGCGGCAGCGGCGATGCGTTGCGGGTCAATGTGATGGTGAAGCCGATCCGCTCGGGCCTGAAGACCAATCTGGTCATCACGACCAGTCGGCGCACTTACCTGCTGGAACTGACCTCGACCGAGAAGACGTGGATGGCATCGGTGTCCTGGGAGTACCCGAAGGACAAGATGCTGGCCTTGCAGCGCCAGGCGCAGGCGGCGAGTGCCGCTGCGCCAGTCGATGCCGGGCTGTCGCTGGAGAAGATCCGCTTTCGCTACGCCGTCAGCGGCAGCAATCCGCCGTGGAAGCCGCTGCGCGCCTTCGATGACGGCGAGAAGGTCTATATCCAGTTTCCCGCTGGCATCGCGCAAGGCGAGCTGCCGCCGCTGTTCGTCATCGGCGCGCAGGGCGATGGGCAACTGGTGAACTACCGCTTCCGCTCGCCGTACTACATCGTGGATCGCCTGTTCGGCGCGGCCGAACTGCGCCTGGGAGGCGACAAGGGCGACGTGGTGCGGATCGAGCGCACGGACGGCGTGGCGCGGAGGAACTGACATGAGCCAGGACGACACTCCAGACCATGCCGCGCCACAGGCGGGCAAGGTGGCGCCCGAGGCGGTTGCGCTGCGCGCCCAGCCGCGCCCGGTCACGCGGCTGAACCGGCGCACGCTGGCCATGCTTACCGGCGGCCTGTCGGTCGCTGTGCTCGGGGCTACGATCTGGTCATTGCAGCCGCATCGACGCGGCGCGGGCGAGCAGACCGAGCTTTACAACGTCGATCGCGTCTCGAAGTCCGAAGGGCTGGATGGCCTGCCGACCGACTACTCGAAGCTGCCGCCGAAGGTGCCAGAGCTGGGGCCGCCGCTGCCGGGCGATCTTGGCCCGGCCATCGTGAAGTCGCAGCAGCCGGTGACGCCAACCTATGCGCCGCCGGGGCACGACCCGGAGGATGCGCGACGCAAAGAAGCGGATGCGGCGGCGGCTTCGTCAGTGTTCTTCCGCTCGGATGGCCAAGGCCAGAGCGCCGCCACCGTGGCGCAGGCCGCGCCGGGTGCGCCTGGCGGCGCAAGCACGCTCGCGGCCTTCGACCCTCTCGCCGCCGGGCCGGCCTCGACGGCGGCCCAGCCTGCCGACCCGACCACCATGCAGAACCGGCAAGACCAGAAAGAGGCGTTCCTGAAAGGCGGTTCTACGGAAACCCGCAATTCCGGTAATTTGGCGCTGCCAGCATCGCCGTATCAGGTAATGGCCGGAACGGTGATCGCCGGTGCGCTGGTGACAGGCATCAAGTCCGACTTGCCGGGCGACGTGATCGCCACGGTGACGGAGCCGGTCTACGACACGGCGACGGGCAAGTTCCTGTTGATCCCGCAGGGCTCGCGCATCCTGGGCAAATACAACAGCCAGGTGAGCTACGGGCAGAGTCGCGTGCAGGTAGTGTGGAACCGGGTCATCCTGCCGGACACGTCCTCGCTGAAGCTCGACAACCTTGCGGGCACTGACCCGGCCGGATATTCCGGCCTTGAAGATGGCGTCGATTGGCATTGGGATCGGGTCTTTGCTGGCGCGGCGCTGACGACGCTGCTGGGCGTAGGCGCCGAGCTGGCCGCGCCGGAGAACCGGCAGGGCGGCAACCGCATCGTGATCGCCGGGCGCGACAGCGCGCAGGACAGCATCAATCAGGTCGGTCAGGAGATGACCCGGCGCAACATGAACATCCAGCCGACGCTGACCGAGCGGCCGGGCCTGCCGGTGAGGATCATCGTCAACCGCGATCTGGTGTTGCGACCGTACCAACCGATGTTCTTCCAGCGGGGGGCAATGCAATGAGCACGACCAAGAAGCTGCGGCTTGGGCCGCTGCCAAAACTGGAGTCCACGAAGCTGACCTTTGCGTGCCCGGCCAGCCTGAAAGCCGACCTCGACCGCTATGCCGCGCTACACGCGCAGACCTACGGCGAAGCAGTCGATGCGACAACACTCATCCCGCACATGCTGGAGGCATTCATGGCGGGAGATCGTGGATTCAGGAAGGACACGGCAACATGGAGCGCGCCATCGAAGCCGACGTGATGGCGTCGCTCACACCCTGCGGCATTCATCGAACGCGCAGCCTTGGAGCTGCGCGTTCTTCATTCTGGATGCCACCAATCCACTGGACTATGATGGTGAAACAAGCCCGCCGCCCCTCGGCAATCCAGCACGATCAGGTGCGATCCGGCTTTCTCTCCCGACGCTCCTATGTGGCTCCTAGCCAATCAAGCCGCAGTCCTGCGACGCGGCCCCAAAAAGAGCTAACCTACTGTCCCATATACGGTTTCAATCCTTGCGTGCTTTGCACGAAAGACTTGACACCAGAACTTTTTTGTGCCCGGTTGGCGTGTCATGAAAAATTTGGGGGTCATGCCTTTGGACCCCTGGCCGGATCCCCTGCCTGAGGCCCGAAATCGGTCTGTGCCCGGTTCGTGCCCGGTTCCGTGACCAATACGTGCCCGTTCCTAGAGCCGGAAACGTCCGAAATGACCCCGACATGCGGTGTTGGTATTGGCTATTCGTGTCTCATTTCCCGTTCTCTGGAGAACGGGCATCCTTAGTCACGAATTCCCATATCGGGAATACTTGACCTCTCCAATAGTAGCCGTTAGTCTGTTCCCAATTCGGGAATTGATTATATGAAGCTCATCGGCCGCGACAAGCTGAAACGAGGGACTGAGGACGTCAATCGCTGGCTCCGCAGTTGGTGCTCGGAGGTAGCCCACGCGCACTGGCAGCGGCCAGAGGACGTCACCGAACAGTTCCCGAACGCACGGACGAGGACCCGCGACGACTTCATCTTCCCCATCGGAACCAGTGGGTACTGGCTGCGGCTCCAAGTCGCTTTCGCACAGGGCGTGGCCCTGATCCTCGAAATGAACAATATCGACAATCCCCATGAACGCTAAGGTTATCCGTACCGAAGAGCAGTACCTCACCTACCTGCGGGAGGTACAGGAGCTCATGGCGTGCCAGACCGCAGCGGGTTCCAAGGATGGCGACCGGCTCGAACTTCTTACCGTCCTGATCGAGGCGTACGAGAACAGCAAGTTTCCGATTGAGGCCCCTGACCCCGTCGACGCCATCCTCTTCCGAATGCAAGAAAAGGGGCTTAAACAGGCCGATCTCGTCCCGTATTTCGGGACGCGCAGCCGCGTATCCGAGGTACTGGGCCGGAAACGTCCACTTACGGTCCAGATGATCCGGGCGCTATCCATTGGACTGGGCATCTCAGCTGAGACGCTGGTTGGGCTGTCGGTTCCGGAAGATCACGCCACGTCGGGCAAGGCGGACGTAGATTGGTCGAAGTTTCCCTTCAAGGAAATGGCACGTCGCGGGTGGCTGTCGGACCTGTCTGCGAAAACGAAGACAGGTGTCGAGGAACTGGTGAAGCAGTTTATCGAGGACACCGGGCTCCAGTTTGGGGCGGCTGCATTCCGCCGCAGCATCGGCGGAGAAGCGGCTTCTCCGACGACTAGGTATGCACTCTACGCCTGGCTCGCTCGCGTGATCCAGCAAGCGCGCACCATGAAGCCGAAGTTGGGTCCCTTTGAACCCGAGAGGCTGACGGCTGGCTTCCTGCGCGAACTCGCTCAGCTGAGCTGGTCGGAGCGAGGCCCACTTCTGGCAGTCGAGTTTTTGGAGCGTCACGGCATTGCCGTGGTGATCGAACCTCACCTCAAGGGGACTCAGCTGGACGGCGCTGCGTTGAAGGACGCGGACGGCACCCCCATCATTGGATTGACCCTACGATATGACCGGCTTGACAACTTCTGGTTCACGCTGGTCCACGAGGTTGCGCACGTCTGGAAGCACGTCGACAACAACGAGGCTTTCTTAGACGACTTGGATGCGTCATCCGAAGACCGGCGAGAGGCTGAGGCGAACCGACTATCGCGCGAAGCTTTCATTCCGAGGGTTATGTGGCGCCGGAGCGAGGCGTATCTATCCCCCAGCAGGGAGACGATCGAAAAACTAGCTAGAGAGCTTCGGATACACCCGGCAATCGTCGCCGGCAGACTCCGAAAGGAGTCCGGCAACTACACAGCGTTCTCTGATTTGGTTGGGCAACAGCAAGTTCGGTCGTTCTTTCCGTCCTCGAGTGAGGTGTGACATGGTTCCGACGTATCTCCCGATTCTGAAGTCTCTGACAAGCGAGTACGAAGCGTCCAGGCACATGGACGTAGCGCACGCTGCAGTCATCCACCCACTCTTCGATGTTCCCGTCATCAGCGAGAATCGACAGAAGGCGAAGAAGTACCAGAACAGCTTTACGCCGAAGTCGGACTATCTTGACGAGGTCGCCGAGAGCATTGCCAAATATTGGAAGGGCGGCTTGGTGCTTGCCGACGCCTTCAACTGGGCACCTGACGCCACGGTTGAAACTGGCGAACACGCGCTGTCTTACCTCTATGCCAGCCTCAAGGGGCATGGCGTCACGGTGGCGCCAGTTGTGGGATACGACCGTTGGGACGATCCGCTTTACCAACTCGCTATGCGCGGCCTCGATCTGTCAGGGGCTCCCTACGTCTGTCTCCGTCTCGAGGCCAGTGCGGTCGAGGATGCGGCAGAGCCGGACATCTTCCACGACCGCATGCAGGAGATGCTGGAGGACATGCAGCTGAGCCCGGCGGAGTGTGCCGTGCTGCTTGATCTTGGCGACCTGACGAGTAAGCCGCTGATCGACATCACCAGCGATGCTACCCATGTACTGGAATTGCTCAATGAGTATGGGTTCCGGTACATCGCCACTGCGGGATCGTCGATGCCCAAGTCTGTCGACTTGGCGGTTAAAAAGAGGGACAGCACTGCGAAGGTGACCCGCAAAGAGATGCTGCTGTGGCAGGCGCTCCGTACTGAATTCAGCAGCATTTCGTTGGTGTTTGGTGACTACGGTGTACGCGGTCCCGGCTCGAATGATTCCATTCGCAACCCTAACGCCAACGCGAAAATCCGTTATACGTGCGACAAAGCGTTCCTTGTCTCGCGCGGCCACTCGATTGCAGGAGGCTGGGCATTGCAGATGCCGGCGGTTGCGGCTGAAATCGCCAAAGCTACGGAGTTTCTGCCAGGCTTCAGCTGGGGCGACCAGGTCATCACCGATTGCAGCAACGGCCTGCCTGTTAAGAACGGTCATGGAAAGTGGATCGCGTACGACACCAGCCACCACTTGGCATTTGTCGTTGAAGAGGTACGGGAGTTCGAGCGCGTACTGGCCCTTGTCACCAGCAACACGACGGCCTAATACAGTTTTGCTTGCCCAGCGTTGCAAGTGGCGGCTCCGCAAAGGCCTACTTCTGAAGTCCTGCCTACCAGACACGCCCCGGCAACGGGGCTTTGTCGAGCCTGACGGCATCGCGGCGATGTTCGGAGTGGTCAAATCCAGTGATCTTCGGTCGCCCTGCTTCAGAGGCACACGTCCGCTTTGGGTTGCGAACAGCTCTTCGATATCCCCGATAACGGTTCCTAATTCCCTAGTCCCTTCTTCCGCTTTCGGCCAAGAGCGGACGTTTTGTGCCGTCAAATTCTTGGCCGATACACACTGACCTGCCCCCACTGAGCCGTACCACGTGAAGCTGTAAAGTCCGTCAACCTGACCTC
The DNA here is from genome assembly GCA_014879375.1 of Lysobacteraceae bacterium. GTDB lineage: Bacteria > Pseudomonadota > Gammaproteobacteria > Xanthomonadales > Xanthomonadaceae > Solilutibacter. The sequence continues at coordinate 937 of JACSSF010000151.1, read as the reverse complement.
CTCCCCGCGTTAGGCCCGAGCAGAGCTGGAAATTTCGGCCTTGAGGTGGGAAGCGAATCGGCGGCGAACTCGGCCGGCGTGACATCGCCGGCAAGGCGCCGTGAGCCGGCCGTGACGGAGCCGTTGCCGCCAGCACCATGGCCGACTGTTTCTCCCGCGGGGGCGCGGGAACGGCATCCCGTTCCCGATGCGGTGAAGGCCGTGCCAGCCCTCCGACTCCACCCGCGAGGGGACGCGACTGACCCATGACGGCTCCCGCGGTCGCTAGACTTGCAACGGGAGAACCGCCATCCGGGCGACCCGACGACGACGCCCCATGAGCGACCCTGCCACCGCCCTGCTGCCCGAAGACATCCAGCGCGGGAACATCTGGCGGCTGGCCATCGCCCAGGCCCTGGCCGGAGCGAACGCGGTGGTGGTGTACGCCACCGGTGCCATCGTCGGCAGCGCGCTGGCACCCGCGCCGGTGCTGGCCACCCTGCCCATCTCGATCTTCGTGGTAGGCATGGCCGCATGCATCCTGCCGATGGGTGCGATCGCGCGCCGGCACGGCAGGCGCACCGCCTTCCTGGCAGGAACCGGCGCCGGGGTGCTGGCCGGGCTGCTGGCGATGCTCGCCGTCACCCACGGCGGATTCTGGCTGTTCTGCACGGCAACCTTCTTCGGCGGCGCCTACGCCGCGGTGGTGCTGTCGTTCCGCTTCGCCGCCGCCGACGGCGTGGCCCCGCAGCGCCGCGCACGCGCGCTGTCGCTGGTCATGGCCGGCGGCGTGGCTGCCGGGGTGGTCGGGCCGCAACTGGTGACCTGGACCATGGGCCTGTGGCCGCCGCACCTGTTCGCGGCCACCTTCCTGGTGCAGGCCCTGGTCGCAGCGGTATCGGCACTCATCCTGCTGGGGGTGCGCTTGCCCCTGCCGAGCGCAGGCGAAATCGCCGGC
>JACSSF010000149.1 GCA_014879375.1 Lysobacteraceae bacterium | reverse complement strand
CTCAGGCGGCGCCTCCAAGCCTGATCGCTCCGCCCTTCGATTCCCTCAGCCTGTTCTCGGGGGGACTGGACAGCCTGATTGGTGCCATCGACCTGCTGGAGGATGGTGCTACGCCATTGCTGGTCAGCCACTTCGGCGAAGGTTCGATCAGCGACGCGCAGGGCAAGTTGTTCACGGGCCTGAAGAAGAACTACGCCAAATCGTCTTTCGAGCGGTTGCGTGTCGGCATGACCTTTAAGAAAGGCCTCGTGGCAGACGTTGGCTCGGAAGACAGCACGCGCGGCAGATCGTTCCTGTTCTTCGCGCTCGGCGTGTTCGCTGGCACTGGGTTGGGTCGCCGTTTTGTACTACGCGTCCCCGAGAATGGGCTGATCGCATTGAATGTGCCTTTGGACCCTCTGCGGCTGGGTTCGAATAGCACGCGGACCACCCATCCCTACTACATGGCACGGTGGAATGACCTGCTCGGCACACTCGGCATCGACGGCGAGGTCCAGAATCCGTATTGGGACAAGACGAAGGGCGAGATGGCCGCAGCCTGCCATAACCCAGCCCTTTTGAAGAAATTGGCACCAGATTCGCTGTCGTGTGCACACCCTGCCTATGCGCGATGGCTCGGACGTGGCATCGAGCACTGTGGCTATTGCCTGCCATGCCTAATCCGCCGAGCAGCGTTGACGGCAGCGTGGGGGACAGGAAACGACCCGACGACGTATACCGTGCCCGACCTTCAAGCGCAGCCGTTGGACACGCGCCAAGCGACCGGAGTGCAAGTCAGATCTTTTCAGTACGCGATCGAACGCTTGAAAGGGAAGCCGCAGCTCGCGAACCTTCTGATCCACAAGCCGGGCTCGCTTGCGGATGAAGCCGCGCATCTGGATCAGCTTGCCGATGTCTACCGGCGTGGCCTTGATGAAGTCGCGCAGCTTATCGACGGCGCCGAGGCGAGACCGAGCTGACGAGGATGCGTGCATGATCTCTTCAACCGGCCTCGTGGACTTCCACTGCCACCTCGATCTCTACCCGGACCATGCCGTGGCAGTTCAGGATGCGGAGGCGGCCGGCGTGTTCACGCTAGCGGTGACGACAACACCGCGCGCCTGGCCTCGCAATCACGAACTCGCGCAGCGAACGAAGCATGTTCGAGCGGCGCTGGGGCTGCATCCGCAGTTGGTCGCGGAGCGTGAAAACGAAATCGAATTGTGGGATCGATACCTTGCGGAGACGCGCTACATCGGTGAGGTCGGATTGGACGCTGGCCCCCGGTTCTTCAAGTCGCTCGATGCGCAGAAGCGTGTATTCCAGCATGTGTTGCAGCGCTGCGCTCAGGCCGGTGGGAAAATCATCACGGTCCACAGCATCAGGTCAGCCAAGGCGGTACTTGATCTTGTCCAGACGCATCTGCCACCCGAGCGCGGCAAGATCGTTCTTCATTGGTTCACCGGGACAAAGAGCGAGGCGAAGCGTGCGCTGGAGTTGGGCTGCTACTTCTCGATCAACGCAGGAATGCTTGGCAATGAGAAGCACGCGCCAATGGTGCAGACCATCCCGCTGGATCGGATGCTGACGGAAACCGACGGTCCCTTTACTCGCACCGGCGACAGACCTTCGCGGCCGGCCGATGTGGCGGGCGTGGTGGAGTCACTGAGCCGTTTGCATGGGTTGCCTGCGACCAATGTAGCCAACCTCGTTCGCGACAACCTACGCGCGTTGCTCGGGTAGTGATGGTCGGCCGAACCAAGTGTGCTTTCGGGCGCCAATTGCCGTGACTCCGACACGACAATTGGCTGCCGGCCGACTCACGAAACGGGCCGCAGGAGGACATCATCGGTGTATCTGGCACAACTGAGAATATCCAACTTCAGGAAACTACAGAAAGCTGATCTGAGCTTCCAGCCAGGACTGAACGTTCTGGTCGGCGCTAACAACGTCGGCAAGACCGCTGTCGTCGATGCACTACGTGCGCTGCTTGCGGGGCATGATGAGCCGTACCCGCGCCTTGACAGCGAGGATATGCACCGGCCCAAGGGCGGTGCTCCGGCGGGCAACATCGAGTTCCAGTACGTCTTTCGTGATTTGGACCCGGATGACGAGGCCGACTTCCTGGCAGCGCTGAAGCCCGACGCACTCGGCAAGCTCGAAGCGCATATCACCATCCGTTACTCGGAAGCCGACAAGACGGGAAGGCTGCGTGCCAAGCGCTGGTGTGGCGACCACGAGGACATGGGCTTGACCGCAGACATGATGGAGAACTTGCGCGGTGTCTATCTGCCGCCGCTGCGGGACGCTTCGCAAGGACTCAAGCCCAGTCGCACCAGCCAATTGGCCCGGTTGTTTCAGCTCCTGGCTGACGACGCGGGACGCGATGGCATCAACGACGCGCTGAAAAAGCTCGACGAGGAGTTGAAGAAGCACGAGCCGGTCGTCAACACTCACACAGCCATCAAGAATCGGCACGGCACGATGCTTGGGCCGCAGCTTGCCCAAATTCTGGATCTTGGCCTGAGCGGTAGCGACTTCCAGCGGCTGGCGTCGCGCCTGTCGCTGGTGGTGGACGCGTTCGAAATCGAGCAGAACGGGCTCGGCTTCAACAACTTGATCTTCATGGCCGTCGTGCTCAGTGAGCTGACCAAGAACCCGGAAGCAAGCTATCGAGGCCTGATCATCGAGGAGCCGGAGGCGCACCTGCACCCGCAACTTCAGGCGGTACTGCTGGACTATCTGGGGACTATCAAGGCCGTCGAAGGCGAGAAGCCTGTCCAGTTGTTCGTTACCAGCCACTCCCCCAACTTCGCCAGCATCGCCGATCTCGACAGCCTTGCCTGCCTGGTCGATACGGGAAGCTCCGTGGAGACATTCTTTCCGCGTACGATTGCCTTCGGCAAGGGGAAGCGAGAGAAGCTGGAACGTTACCTCGACGTGACCCGTGCCGAGTTGTTCTTTGCCCGCCGTGTCATCTTCGTCGAAGGCGCGGCCGAGTTGATGTTGGTGAGCGTGTTGGCGGAGAAGTGCGGGCATAGGCTGCGCGAACACGGTGTCAGCCTGATCAGCGTCGAAGGATTGAACTTCGACTCGTTCCTGCCGTTGTTCGGCGAAAAGGCACTGAAGGTTCCGGTGGCTGTCATCACAGACGCGGACCCGGTCGACGACCCCGACGGCGACGGAGAACAGCAGGCGGCCTACCCCGCGCCCGGTACTGCTGTGAAGGTGTCGGACAACACCGCCAAGATGAAGGAAGGCGAGGATGCCTTCGTCAAGATATTCCACGGTCTCAAGACATTCGAATACGACTTGGCCCTGCATGCCGACAACCGTGTCGCGATGCTGGCGGCTCTCAAGGAGCTGCACCCGAAGATTGGCGAAACCGTCGCAGTAACGGTCGAAGCCGCGGAAGGCGATGCGGCCAAGGCGCGCGCCCTTTTCAGCGGCATGTTTGAGCGCCCGCAGAACAACGTGCAGAAAGGCCGCTTCGGCCAGGCACTCGCGCAGGTGATTGCCGATGGCGCCGCGTGCGTAGTGAACCGCCCCGGCTTTCCCGGAGGCTCCTTCACTTGAGAGGATGGAGCCATGAGGAAGTCTACGAAGTTCTCCCCCGAGGTACAGGAGCGAGCGGTGCGTCTGGTGCTGGAGCACCAGAACGAGCACGGCTCGCAGTGGGCCGCCATCGGCTCGGTGGCCGGCAAGATCGGGTGCACGTCCGAGACGTTACGGCGCTGGGTCCGCCAGGCCGAGCGTGACCAGGGCAAGCGGCCCGGCATGACCACCGACGAGCACGAGCGGATCCGCGCGCTTGAACGCGAGGTACGCGAGCTCAGGCAGACCAACGAGATCCTGCGCAAGGCGTCGGCGTATTTTGCCCAGGCGGAGCTCGACCGCCGGTTCAAGCCATGACGGCGTTCATCGACGAGCACCGCCACGTCTACGGAGTCGAGCCGATCTGCAGGGTGCTGCCGATCGCTCCGTCGACCTACTACGCGCACCGGGCCCGGCAGGCCACCCCGGACCTGCAGCCGGAGCGTTGGTGGCGCGACCAGGCCCTGTGCGCCGAGGTCCGGCGGGTGTGGGACGAGAACATGCAGGTGTACGGGGTGCGCAAGGTCTGGAAGCAGCTACGCCGGGAGGGCTGGCCGGTGGCCCGCTGCACGGTGGCGCGGCTGATGAAGCGGCTGGGGCTGACCGGCGTCGTGCGCGGCAAGATCATGAAGACCACGCACAGCGACAAGGCCCAGCCGTGCCCGCTGGATCGGGTGAACCGCCAGTTCAGGGCCGACCGGCCCAATGCGCTGTGGGTGAGCGACTTCACCTACGTCTCGACCTGGCAGGGCTTCATCTACGTGGCCTTCGTGATCGATGTCTTTGCCCGGCGGATCGTCGGCTGGAAGGTGTCTTCCTCAGCCCGCACCGATTTCGTGCTCGACGCGCTGGAGCAGGCGCTGTACGCGCGCCGGCCAGTCCAGGGCGGGTTGGTGCACCACTCCGACCGCGGCGTGCAGTACGTCTCCATCCGCTACACCGAACGGCTGGCCGAAGCCGGGATCGAACCGTCGGTGGGCAGCGTCGGGGACAGCTACGACAACGCGCTGGCCGAGACGATCAACGGGCTCTACAAAGCCGAGCTGATCCACCGACGCTCTTGGCCAAGCCGCGAGGCGGTGGAACTGGCGACGTTGAACTGGGTGGACTGGTTCAACCACAGGCGCTTGCTGGGACCGATCGGCAACATCCCACCGGCCGAAGCAGAAGCGATCTACCATCAACAAACCCGTGAGCTCGCCATGGCGGCGTGACTCACACCAACGAGTCTCCGGAGAACCCGGGGCGGTTCAGTAGTGCCGGACTACATCCGCGAGGCAATCACCCACGCCTGCCAAGTCAAGGAGCCCGAGTAGTGGCCCAGCCGTCCGACGAGCAGTTGCAGGTCATCGGCGCACCAATCGCACCGATGTCCGTAATTGCCTGCGCTGGCAGCGGCAAAACGTTCACCGCCGTACGCCGGCTGGCGCAGATGCGCCGACAACTCGGTGATAATCGCGGTCGCGTCGCTCTCCTGTCGTTCTCCAATGTCGCCGTGGATACCTTTCGGCGCGAATACCAGAATCTGGTCCAGGAGGTGCCCTCCAGCGTCGCCCACGGCCGCGTCGAGATCAACACGCTAGACACCTTCATCACCGGCAACGTGCTGCGCCCACACGCGTATCGCACGATGGGTGCGCAGCAGGCTGCATTCCTTGTGATGGGCGGGGAAGCGTTCCTGGGCGGCTTCAGGTTCCAGACGAACACGTATCCTCGCGAGATCACGCAGATGCAAGTTGGCATCGACAACAACGGTGTCCATTTCTGCTACGCGGACAACGACCGGACGCTTAGGCTGGATACCGCGCAAGCGACGCGCCTTGTGCATCGTCTTGGACAGGTAGGTGCATATACACACAACCTCGGGCGTTACTGGTGCTACCGCACCCTGGCAGAACAGCCCGGCATCCTGCGCGCCCTGGTCCGCCGCTATCCGTATATTCTGATCGACGAAGCGCAGGACATCGGTGCGGCTCATCAGGCCATCATCGAGCAGCTTGTCGGTGCGGGCTGCCAGGTCTCGTTGATCGGTGATCCAAACCAAGGCATCTACGAGTTCGCCGGTGCCAATGGGGCGTTCCTGACACGGTACGGTCAGTGGGAAGGTGTCAACAGTCTCCACCTGACCAGGAACTTCCGGTCTGTGCCAGCGATTCTGGATTTGGCCAATAGGCTGTCAACGCGGGCAGACACCGCGGACAGGTTAGTGCCCGATACGACGCATGGCGCTTTCTTCGTGCCCTACCGGAACGCCGAACGCGAGAACCTCATCGCTGCTTTCCAGGCGGCGGTATTGGCGGCCGACCTGAAGCTGGAAAGCTCGGCCGTGCTGTGCCGCGCCCGGGACATGGCCAACAAGCTCGGCGGCAACGAAGGGGCGCCAGGCCAGGGAACCGTCAAGGCTCTCGCACAGGCCGCCATCCTGCGCGACCGGCACCAGGACTATCTCGGCGCGTTCAAGCTGGTGGCTTCCGGCATCGTCGGTCTACTTGCCAACCCGCCGCAGGGACTGGTGGCAAAGATCACGCAGCCCGGGCGCTACCCGGATGATCGAATGCTGCGACGGCTCGTTTGGGCATTCACGCGCAATCCAGATTCGGGGCTGCCGGCCGCGACATTGACCGGGGACACGCAGTGGCATCCGCTGCTGCTGGAACGGACGAAGACATTGCTGGCGCAAATCGCACAAGACCACGGCTTGACGAGCACCAACAACCTGGGCAACAAGCTCGCAAGAAGGGGGTTGCCCAATGCGCCGCTGATCACCGACGCTGACTTGGCAGCGAACGACGACGCACCGCGCATCCGAGTGGACACAGTCCATCAGGCGAAGGGCGAAAGCCTTGATGCTGTGCTGTACTTGGCCAACCGGGAACACGCTAATGCGCTGCTGGCCGGCGTAGACACCGAAGTCGGGCGCATCGGCTATGTTGCCGTGACTCGCGCCCGCAATCTTCTGTGGCTCGGTGTACCGGCCAATGCGCTGGAGGAATTGAGACCCGTCTTGCTTGAACGGGGGTTTCAGGAAGCCGGCGCAGCGATAGCCCCAGCGTAGCAGCCGTCAGGTCGCTCGCAAGTCGCTCGAACTCCGAGACAGCGTCTCGGAAATCCTGATGCCTATGGTAAGGCAGGGATTGAAGCCGGATCGCCCCGCGGCGCCGACGGCGCTGCGGACGACGCAAATGCCCTGTGCCTGGTCATGCCATCGCCTCCGCAGGGCGCCGCGCGCCCGTGATGGCCTGCCGCCGGCTCGCCACAAGTTCGGCCGCATCCCGCACCGGCTTGTCCTCGGTGTGGACGTAGTGCATGAACATCGCCACGGTCTTGTGGCCCGTCAGTTTCATGCCCACCTTGGTCGGCACGCCCGAATTGGCAATGTCGGTCGTGGCCCGGTGGCGGATGCCGTGCGTGCCGACGTGGGGCACGCCGGCGGCCTTGAGCGCGCGCTTCCAGCCGCCATAGTGTTCGCCATGCGTCAGATGCCGGGCCGGGTCGTTGGGCGACGGCAGGACGTAGGGGCAGCCCTCCCGGCGCGGCGCCGTCGAAAGCAGCCGATAGGCTTCCTCGCTCATGGGCTTGGAAATGCCGCCG
>JACSSF010000148.1 GCA_014879375.1 Lysobacteraceae bacterium | reverse complement strand
TTCATCGCGTGCGAGACGTTGTTACCCGTCACGGTACGCTTGCCGGTTACTTGGCATTGGCGGGACATGAGCACCTCTCTTGTGTCCGTGGTTGCCGTCCATAGCCCGGACGGCGGCGGCCCCGGCGGCCTTGCGGCTGCCGCGCGATGCGGGTTGGTTACCTGCGGCCGGGATCGCGCTGCCGGATCAATCCGCCGTGAGGCGGACGCAGGGAGCCGGGCATGATGCCCGAAACCCAGCCGCTTGGCAAGCCGACCCGGTCAGCCCTGCTTGGACGCGGCCTTGGCCTTGGCGATGAACGCGCGGATCTCGGTCTCCAGCACCGGCAACGGCACCGAGCCCTGTGCCAGCACCGCGTCGTGGAAGGCGCGGACGTCGAACTTCGGCCCCAGCTCGGCCTCGGCCTCGCGGCGCAGGCGCATGATCGCGATCTCGCCCAGTTTGTAGGACAGCGCCTGCGCCGGCCAGGAGATGTAGCGATCGACCTCGGTGGTGACCTCGTGCTCGGACAGCGCGGTGTTGTCACGCAGATAGGCGAGGGCCTGGTCGCGCGTCCAGCCCTTGTGATGCACGCCGGTGTCGATGACGAGGCGGCACGCACGCCACATCGCGTAAGTCAGCCGGCCAAAATCCTCGTAAGGCGTCTGGTAGATGCCCATCTCCTTGCCCAGCCACTCCGAGTACAAGCCCCAGCCCTCGCCATAGGCGCTGATGTATTCCTTGCGGAAGCCGGGCATCTCGCCCATCTCCATCACCAGCGAGCCTTGCAGCGAGTGGCCCGGTGACGACTCGTGCAGGGTCAGCGCGGGCAGGTTGTAGAGCGGGCGCGAGGGCAGGTTGTAGGTGTTGAGCCAATACGTGCTGGCCCCGCCACGCCCGGCGGTCCAGAACGGCGCGATGTCCGGCGGCACCTCGACGATGGCGAAGCGGTTGCGTGGCAGCTTGCCGATGATCTTGCCGACCTGCCCATCCACGCGCTTGGAAATCCACGCCGCGCGGTCGAGCAGGTCCTGCGGCTTGGCGACGTAGAACTGCGGATCGCTGCGCAGGAAGGCAAGGAAATCCTGGAAGCGGGTTTCGGGCGAATTTCCCTTGAAGCCGACCTGCTCGATGATCGCGTCCATCTCGGCGCGGATCGCGGCGACCTCCTTCAAGCCGATCCGGTGGATCTCCTCCGGCGGCAGGTCGAGCGTCGTGTAGTGGCGAATCTGCTGGCGGTACCAGGCCACGCCATCGGGCATCGCCTCTGCGGCCAGGGTGGTGCGCGCGTTCGGCATGTAGTCGTTGCGGAAGAACGCCAGCAGCCTGGCGTAGGCCGGGATCACCGATGTGCCGATCGCGCGGCGCGCCTCCTCACGCAGCCTGGCTTGTTCCGCCGACGGTATCGATGCCGGCATCTGCTTGAACGGGCCGTACAGCGCAGCCTGTTCGATGTCCCTCAGTTCCGCGACCTGCGCAATCGAGAGGTCGCGGCCTTCGAGCGTCGCGCGCGGCACGCTGAATCCGCGCGCCAGGCCCGCGCGCATGTTGGCGATGTGCTGGTCGAAGTAACGCGGCACGTCATCCATCAATGCGATGTAGTCGCGATACTGCTGCGGCGTCTTCAACTGCTGCTGGCCCATGAAGCCGAGCCACGACCAGAACGAGGAATCCGCGTTGAACGGCATCTCGTAATCGCGGAAGCGCGCCGATGCAGCCAGGTCCTCGACCTGCGGCCGATAGACGAGGTAATTGATGCGGCTTGCGTCGCCGAGCTTGTCCGGATCGATCGCGTCCAGCTCGCGCAGCACGCCTTCCCACACCTTCAGCCGCGCCGCATAGGCCTGCGGGCTGACATCGGGCAGACGCATGCGCGTGGATGGGCTGTCCTCTTCGCCGGAACTGCCGTTCTGCTCCTGACGCCACTTCCATTCGCGCTCGTAGATCGCGCGAAACCGGGCATCGAGCGCGGATTCAGCAGGGTTGGCCGCTTGAACGACAGGCGATGCGATGGTCGCAGGCACCGCCAGCACGCCGGAGAGCGCAAGCACGCAGCCGAGGATGAGGCGATGAGGTTGCAGACTGGATTCATTCTTCATCGCGCCAGTCTAGGCGCAGCCGATACGCCGCGCCAACACGCGCATCACCCCTGCCCGCACGGCCTCACACCGATATCGTGCGGCTTCGTTCCGTCCAGGAAGGCGTGCTCGACCAGGGCGGTGATTGCACGCCATCGATGACCCGGCGAAGGTCATGTCGGTCCAGTTGCGGCGCCAGCTCCAGCAACAACGATCGCGTGTAGTCCCGTAGCACGTCGCCGCGAGGCACCACCGCCCAGGTGACGCACTCCGGCAATTCCGCGGGCGCCGGCCACACGCGCAGGTCGGTATCCTCCAGCGGATTCACCGCCATTTCCGCGACCACGCCCACGCCGAGGCCCGCGCGCACATAGGTCTTGATGAGGTCCGCGTCGTGTGCGGTCATCGCCAGTTGCGGCGTCAGGCCCACGGCCTCGAACGTGCGCCGCAGTGACGATGCCGGAAAGTTGGCGGATTCATAGGTCAGCAGGGGCCACTCCGACAAGGCCTTGAGGTTGGGCGCACCGCGTTCGGCCGCCGGATGCGACATCGGCACCAACACCTGCCGACGCCAGCGGAACAGTGGGATGGCGATGCCGTCGATCGGCGCGGCGCCGCTGGTGCTGAGGATGGCGAGATCTGCCTTGCCCTCGCGCAGCTGGCCGATCGGTTGATCGTCGGCGGTCGGCTCCAGGTGCACGCTGACCCGCGGGTAGCGTCGCTTGATGTCCTTCACCGCGGCGGGCAACACGTAACGTGCCTGTGTGTGGGTGGTGGCGATCACCAGCCGCCCCGTGCTTTCCACGCGCTGGTTGGCGGCATGGGTACGGATGTTGGCGACTTCGGCCAGCGCGCGGCGCGCATGGACGAGGATTTGCTCGCCTTGCTCGGTCAGCGTTTCCAGGCTGCGTCCCTTGCGCACGAACAACTGGAAGCCCAGGCGCTGCTCCAATTGCTTGAGCTGCTTGGACAGGCCGGGCTGGGTCGCGTGCACGCGTTCGGCAGCGAGGGTGATGTTCAGCCCGGCATCGACGATGGCGACGAAGTCGCGCAACTGGGTCAGGGTCATGGGATGGCCAGAACGATATCCATCGTTTCATTCGGATAGAACGATATGATATATCGGCCTAACCGTTGTGGCGCTGCTTCTTGATGCTATTCAGCCATATCGTAAGGCCCATTACTCACTTCCCTCGCCGCCCCGGCCAGCCCTAGCGTGGGCGGGAAACCCAGTGCCGGCGGCGATGTCGCGACGTGGCAGCCCTGCCCCGCATGACGGCGCCCACACACGCCGAGGCTTACTTTCTCTCCTTGCCCCACGAGACATCGACATGACCCGCTACGCCAGCATCCTCGACACCATCGGCCGCACGCCCATCGTGAAGCTGCATCGCATCGCGCCTTCCCACGTCACCCTGTACGCGAAGGTGGAATCGTTCAATCCAGGCGGCTCGGTCAAGGACCGCCTCGCCCTGGCGCTGGTGCTGGACGCCGAGCGTCGCGGCGCGCTCAAGCCCGGCCAGACCATCGTCGAAGCGACCTCCGGCAACACCGGCATCTCATTGGCAATGGTGGCCGCGGCGCGCGGTTATCCCTTCGTCGCGGTGATGACCGAGACGTTCTCGATCGAGCGACGCAAGCTGATGCGCGCCTATGGCGCGAAGGTGATCCTGACGCCGGCCGCCGAGCGTGGCACGGGCATGGTGCGCAAGGCGCATGAGCTGGCCGACAAGCACGGCTGGTTCCTCGCCGAGCAATTCGACAACCCGGCCAATCCGGCCTATCACCGTCAGACGACGGGCCCGGAAATCCTGCAGGACTTCGCCGGCGATCGCCTCGATTTCTTCGTCAGCGGCTGGGGCACCGGTGGCACCCTGACCGGCGCGGGACAAGTGTTGAAGCTGGCCCGTCCGGACATCCGGATCATCGCGTCGGAACCGGCGGGCGCGGCGCTGTTATCCGGCAAGGAGTGGCAGCCGCACAAGATCCAGGGCTGGACGCCGGACTTCATTCCGACCGTGCTGGACACTGATGTCGCCGATGCCATCGTCCCGGTCGATGACGCCACCGCCATCGCCACCGCGCGCCGATTGGCGACCGAGGAAGGCATCTTCGCCGGCATCTCCTCGGGCGCCACGGTCGCCGCCGCGCTGGACGTGGCGAAGACCGCGCCCGAAGGCAGCGTGCTGCTGGCGATGCTGCCCGATACCGGCGAGCGCTATCTGTCGACGCCGCTGTTCGAAGGCGTCAACGAAGGCTCCGACGACGAGTGGCTGACCAGTCTCGATTGAACCGAAAACCTCGTGCACCCTAACCAAGGCCTCGCCTCAGTGTGAGGCCTTGTCGCGATGCCAGCCGCGATGGCGGATATCCAGCCACAGGCTGTAGCCGGCGGTGAACATCGGGAACAGGTTCTGCAGGATGCCGACCGAGTCGTTCTTGCCCCAGATGAAATAACTCAGCGTCATCACGCTGCCGATGATGCTCATGTACCAGAACACGCGCGGGATCACCGGCTTCTTCGCCCGCTTGCTGGCGATGAACTGCACCAGCCAGCGACTGCCGAACATCAGCGCGCCCACCCAGCCGATCAGCTTCCACGGGCTCATGTGGACACCGGTCCACTCCAGCCACGGGATCGGCGTGTCCATCGCGCCCGGCGCCTGCTGCACGATGACGGCGAGCAGCGACATCACACTTCCTCGGTGCCGGTGCGGCGATTGCGCGTGATCAGCCACGCCACGCCACGCAGGTCGCGGACACCGACCAGCGCGCGATTGAGGTTGTTGTATTTCGACACGCCACTCGACCGATGGCGATGGTTCACCGGCACGCTCACCGTCTTCCAGCCCGCGCGCTGCATCAACGCGGGCAGGTAGCGATGCATGTGGTCGAAGTACGGCAGGTCGAGAAAGGCCTCACGCTCGATCAGCTTGATGCCGCAGCCGGTGTCGGGCGTTGCATCTTGCAACATGCGCGAGCGGATCGCGTTGGCCCATTTCGAGGCCCAGCGCTTGCTGCCCGAATCTCGCCGCTCCACGCGCCAGCCGGCGAACAACTTGGTGTCGGGCGATGCGGCTTCGCGCTGGTCCAGCAGCTTGGGGATATCGGCCGGATCGTTCTGGCCATCGCCATCGAGCGTGGCGATCCACGGCGCGCGCGCGGCCTTGATGCCGCTGCGGATCGCGGTGCTCTGCCCGCTGTTGGACAGATGACGCACGACGCGCAGTTCCGGCGTCGCTTTTTTCAGTTCGACGAGGCGCGCGAACGTCGCGTCCTTCGACAAGTCATCGACATAGATGATTTCGAACGGGATGCGTCCGCGAAGTGCCGCGACGATTTCACCGATCAGCGGCGCGACGTTGTCTTCCTCGTTGTAGACCGGCACGACGACCGATAACTGCGGCGCTTCGCTCATCGACCCCTCGTTTCGTGTCTGTTGCGATGATTCAGGCCGGCTTACGCAGACGGTCGATCACGCCGTCCAACGCTTCCAGCGAGCCATAGTGGATCACCAGCTTGCCGCGTCCGCCACGTCCGTGCTGCACCGCGACCTTGCTGGCAAGCAGTTCCGACAGTTCGTTTTCCAGCGAGGCGATGTCGGCCGATGCAGTCGCCGGCTTGCCGTTGGCGCGCTTCTTCGGCTCGACGGCGACCTTGCCGGCGGCAAGCTGCTGCACGCGATGTTCGACTTCGCGCACGCTCCAGCCTTCCGCCGCGGCCTGGCGCGCCAGCGCAATTGCCGCCTGCGGGCCGAGCGAGAGCAGCGCGCGCGCATGGCCCATCTCGATCGCGCGGGTCTGCACCAGCACGCGGATTTCATCAGGCAACTCCAGCAGGCGCAGCAGGTTGGACACCGCCGCGCGCGAACGCCCCACGGCTTCAGCGGCCTGCGCGTGGGTCAGGTCGAATTCGTCGATCAGGCGCTGCAGGGCCTGCGCTTCTTCCAGCGGGTTCAGGTCTTCGCGCTGGATGTTCTCGATCAGCGCCATCGCGACCACGGTGCGGTCGTCGAGCTGACGCACCACTGCCGGGATCTCGATCAGGCCGGCCAGCTGGGTCGCGCGCCAACGGCGCTCGCCCGCGACGATCTCGTACTTGTCCTTGCCGAGGGCGCGCACCACCACCGGCTGCACCACGCCCTGCGCCTTGATCGACTCCGCCAGCTCCTTCAGCTTGTCGTCGTCCATCGTTCGACGCGGCTGGTACTTGCCCGGCTGCAACTGCTTGACCGGCAGGCGCTTCAGGGTGTCGCCGGGTTGCGCCTCCAGCGGTGGCGTCGCGGCGGCGGCCGACGGCCCGAGCAGGGCTTCCAGCCCACGCCCCAGACCGCGCTTCTTCGCCGCAGCCGGCTTCCCTGTCTTCTTCGCTGCGGTCATGCCGCGTCCTCCTGCTTCTTCATGCCCTCGCGTTCGCGCTGGCGCCGCAATACTTCACCCGCCAAACCAAGATACGCCACGCCGCCGCGCGAGGCCTCGTCGTAACCGATGATGCTCTGGCCGTGGCTGGGTGCTTCGGCCACGCGCACATTGCGCGGGATGATGGTGCGGAACACCTGGTCGCCGAAATGCTGCACCAGTTCCGCCGACACCGCATTGGCCAGGTTGTTGCGCACGTCGAACATCGTCCGCAGCACGCCTTCGATCTCGAGATCGGGATTGAGTTTCTGTTTCAACGCATCGATGGTCTGCAACAGCGCCGTCAGGCCTTCCAGCGCGTAGTACTCGCACTGCATCGGCACCAGCACCGAATCCGCGGCGGTCAGCGCGTTGAGCGTGAGGAGCGACAGCGCCGGCGGGCAGTCGACGATGATGAAATCGTAATCGGGGCGCACCTGGTCGATGGCGCGTTTCAGGCGCTGCTCGCGGCCTTCTTCGTCCATCAGGGCGATTTCGGCGGCGGTGAGGTCGGTATTGCCGGGAATCAGGTCGAAGGCTTCCTCGCCGCGCACGATCGCCTCGCGCACATCCACTTCTTCCAGCAGCACATCGCAAGTGGAATGCGCGACTTCGCGCTTGTCCACGCCGCTGCCCATGGTCGCGTTGCCCTGCGAGTCCAGGTCGATCAGCAGCACGCGCTTGGGCGTGCGCGCCAGAGCCGCGGCCAGATTGACCGCCGTGGTCGTCTTGCCGACGCCGCCTTTCTGGTTGGCAACCGCGATGACT
>JACSSF010000147.1 GCA_014879375.1 Lysobacteraceae bacterium | reverse complement strand
TTCGAGGGAAACGTGTGATTTGTCGTTCATGACGATCTCCGGTTGCACGGGCGGAATTGCCCGGAACCGTCGCCCTCACGGCGCAGCGCAGCAGTCAGGGGTCGCAGACGGCCGCGAGGACGCAAGCGCCATCGGCGCGCAGCCCTTGTACGGCGAGAACGCCGTGATACGGTGAAGGGACACGGCAAGACCGCCTCTTCACGCATGCGGGGTTTCCGGTAAGCGGAGCGCGCAGGCCTGGGAGGGCCGGAGGCGTCAGGGGTCAAAGCCGAATGGCCGCGATTCGGCAAGAAGCGCGGGGCGCAGCCCGCGAGCCCGCCGACGGAACGCCGTGACGCCCGACAGGGGGCTCGGCATGGGCTGTAGGCTGCCGTCGCTCTTTCACTGCACAGTAAAAATTGCCATTCGGCTGAATTTTCGGTAGAGTTCGCATATTTACTGAACAGTGAACAAGGCTCCGCGCTGCATGTTTGAGTCCACCCTGACTGAACGAGAGTTGATCGCGCGCTTGGTTGACGCCCTGCGGGAGCTACCCGAGGTAGAGGCCGACCTCGCCCAGGAGCCAGCCGCCCAGCCCAGCGATCGCGGGTACGACGCCCAGGTCGATTTGCACGTTGCTGGGAAGCCGTTCGTCCTGTTGCTTGAAGCTAAGAAGGTCGTCTTTCCGCGAGATGTCCGCCAAGTAATTTGGCAACTCCGGGCGGCGAGCCACGGGAGGCCCACCGGGCAACGGGAGAACCCCTTGCCACTCCTCGTCGCCGAGTCCATCTCCCCCGGCGCGAAGGAACTGCTCAGGAGCGAGCGCGTCGGCTACTACGACAGCGGCGGCAGCCTGTACCTACCCGCCCCCGGTGCGTACCTCTATATCGACAAGCCGCCCCCCAAAGCCCTGGCGAAGTCGGTGCGGTCGCTGTTCACCGGGCGACGTGCCCAGGTGCTTCACGCCCTGCTGGTACGGCATCAGAAGTGGTTCGGCGTCACCGAGTTGGCGCAGCAGGCGACGGTGTCGCCCGCCACCGCCTCCCAAGTGCTGACCGAACTGGAGCGCTTCGACTGGCTGGTAGTGCGTGGGCAAGGCCCGGGCAAGGAGCGCCACCTTCGCGAGCCGGCGGCCTTGCTGGACGCATGGGCCAAGCAGCTCGCCACCATCCGTCCGTCACCTGTGCGGCGATACTACGTGCCGGGCACGAAGGCGGACACGCTGGCGACGCGAATCGGCCAGGTCTTCGACGCGCACGAGGTCCAGTACGCGATCAGCCACGAAGCCGCCGCGCAGCGCTATGCGCCGTTCATTTCTCATGTCTCCCAAGTGCGGGTGCGCGTGCTGATCGGCGGGAACGCCGATGCGGCGATCGGTGACCTGGACGCGCGTGTCGTCAATGAGGGCGCCAATTTGGGGGTCATCGAAGCCAAGTCGTCAGGCGAACTACTGTTCCGCGAGCAGATCGACGGCCTATGGCTGGCCAGCCCAATCCAGATCTATCTCGACCTGCTGCGTGGCGAAGGCCGCTCCAAGGAAATGGCCGAGCACTTCCGCAAAGAAAGGATCGGCTTCTGATGGCCAAGCCCGCAACGCTCGACGGCTACAGTGACCAGTACACCGTGGACTGCGAACGTGTCCTCGTGACGCTGCTGCGCGGTCTCGGACCGTGGAAGGATTCGGTCTACCTGGTCGGCGGGCTCACGCCGCGGTATCTCGTCGCCGCACGGCCACCCGCGGTGCCGGCGCACGCCGGTACGCTGGATGTGGACATCGTGATCGACCTGCAAATCCTGGCCGACACCGAGGCCTATCACACGCTGGAGGATAACCTCAAGAAGATGGGCTTCGAGCGTGCCGAGAACGAAGCCGGGAAGAAGCTCTCGTGGCGTTGGCAGACCCGTACCGAGCATGGTGCGCTGATGGTGCTGGAACTGCTGGCGGATGCGCCGGACCTCGTTGGCGGCAAGGTACAACCGCTGCCGACCGAAGGGACGATCTCGGCCCTGAACATCCCGCACTCGTCCATCGTCTTCGACCTGTACCAAGTCACCGAGATCCAGGCCGAACTGCTGGGCGGCAACGGCATCGCCACCGAGAAGATCAAGCACGCCAATCTCGTCAGCTTCACCTGCTTGAAGTCCTTCGCGTTCGATCAGCGCTTCGAGCGCAAGGACGCGCACGACTTGGTCTATTGCATCGAGCACGCGCCCGAGGGCATGGCCGCCGTGGCCGAAGCCTTCCGCAACGAGCGGCGCGGCAAGCACGGTGCCGTCATCGAGGCCTCGCTGGCGATCGTGCGCAGCCGTTTCGCAGGCGACGAGAAGATCGAGGGCTACCGCAAGGATGGCCCCGTATCGGTCGCCAGGTTCGAGCTGGGCGAAAGCGACGAGCCAGATTTGCGTGAAGCACGGGCACTGCGGCAGCGGCAGGCCTGTGACGTGATAGAGCAACTGCTGGCTCGGATCGGTTGAGGATCGGCGACATGAACTTTCCCGCCGACATCAAAGGCTGCATGAAGGACTGCATCCTGTCCCTGTTCTGGCCACGCAAGGACATTGTGGGCTTCTTCGAAAAGCACGGATGCACGAAGGCGGAGATCGCGCGGTTGCAGATCGAGGGCGAGAATGCCCTCAAGCGACATGAAATAGTTGATGCTCTGTTCTCCGCACTCGCAGCACGTTCTGACAACGGCCTTGGCCCATTCCGGGCGATGCTGCAATCGCTACTGAGCTGGTCGCATTTCGACCCGTACTATTTCGACAAGCTACGCAAGCTGGACCGCAGCACAGCCAACAAGAGTCTGGAGCATCTCCGCCAACTGCAGGAAATTCGAGACGCCAGGATCAAGGCCGATCGCGAGCGCAGAGCTGCACAGGATGCAGCTCGCCAGCAACCCACAGCGTCGCTCGATCAACTACGCGCCGAATACCTCGATCTCCTCGCCGACAAGACCTCACGGCAGCAGCGCGGGTACGCGCTGGAACGGATCTTGGCCGAGTTGTCACGCCTCTCTCATCTGGAGACCACCGAGGCTTTCCGCGTAAACGGAGAGCAGGTCGATGGCGCAGTGAAGTTCGACGGGGAACATTATCTGATTGAAGCGAAGTGGCAGGAACGGTCTGCAAGCAACGAGCCCGTCTACCAGTTTGCCGGCAAAGTGGCGGGCAAACTATACGGACGCGGCCTGTTCATTTCAGTGAATGGCTTTAGTTCAGAGGTTATTCGTAGCCTCGTAATTGGCAAGGAAATTCAAACGCTATTCATCGACGGCGAGGATCTGATCTTGGTACTGGAAGGGCACCTGAGTTTGCGGGAGATGATCGATCGCAAAGTCAAGGCGGCACAAACCAAAGGGCTCATCTACGTCCATCCCATATCCGGTGCCGAGAAGAAGCTCTGAGATGCAGGCGATCGCTATGTCACCCAAGAACCTGTCAAAGATCCACTGGAATCAAGAATGAACAGCCTCGCCTCCAGCTATAGGGGCTATGCCGATCTAGCCAAAGCCCAAGCCGAAGGTGAGGACTACAGAGTGCTTGTGCGTCAGGTCGCGGCGTCGTCGATCGCTGTCATTGCGCCGCATGGAGGAAGGATCGAGAAGTACACGTCGGACATCGCCTGCGGCGTTGCTGGAGGAGACTTCAATCTCTACTCCTTTGAAGGAATTAGGCCGTCCGGCAACTATTCAACGTTGCATCTGACAAGCCATCGGTTCGACGAACCGCGTTGTTTGGAACTCCTGTCCAAGTGCGATTACGTCGTTGCGATTCACGGATGCGGCGGCGATGATCAACGAGTTCTCCTCGGCGGGCTTGATGGACCTTTGAAGCTGGCGATCAGAGAAGCGATGCATGGGATCGGAGTCGATGCCCAAAGCGAGGATCACCCGTTTCCCGCCACAGACCCGAAGAACATTTGCAATCGGGGACGACGCGGCATCGGTGTGCAGCTCGAACTGACATTAGGACTCAGGCTGCACGGGCCACGCGACGCGATATGCAAGGCGATCCGCTCGGTGCTGATGGCGTTGCCGAACGCGGACCAAGAAAGAGGACAAGGGAAATGATCCTGACCGACAACGAAACAAAAGTCGACCTGCTAAACAACGAGGCCATCGCTGCCACGATCGTCGGGCTGCTTCGTGCCAAGCCCGATCATCCGGTGACGATCGGCGTGCACGGCGACTGGGGGGCGGGCAAGTCCAGCGTGCTCGAAATGATCGAGGCGGGCTTTGCAGACAAGAACGATGTCCTGTGCCTCAAATTCAATGGGTGGCGTTTTCAAGGCTTTGAGGACGCGAAGATAGCCCTGATCGAAGGAATCGTCACGGGCCTGGTCGAGAAAAGACCAGCGTTGAACAAGGCGGCTGTGGCCGTCAAGGATGTCTTCCGCCGCATCGACTGGCTGAAGGTCGCCAAGAGAGCCGGTGGTTTGGCCTTGACCGCCTTCACGGGTATCCCGACGCCCGAGCAAATCGGAGCCGTCGTCGGCTCGCTCGAAGCGCTGGTGGCAGACCCCGCCAAGCTCGTGACAAAAGAGAACATCTCGACGGCCATCGATGAAGCCAAGGCCCTGCTGAAGCCGGACGAGTCCAAGAATGTGCCGGAGGAAGTGGAGGCGTTCCGCAAGGCGTTCGACCAGCTCTTGAAAGACGCAGGCATCAAGCAGCTCGTTGTCCTGATCGATGACCTCGACCGTTGCCTGCCCGACACCGCCATTGAAACGCTCGAAGCCATCCGGCTGTTCGTGTTCACCGCGCGGACGGCGTTCGTCGTCGCGGCCGACGAGGCGATGATCGAGTATGCGGTGCGCAAGCACTTTCCAGATCTGCCCGACAGCACCGGACCGCGCGACTACGCTCGCAACTATCTCGAAAAGCTCATCCAGGTTCCATTCCGCATTCCAGCCCTCGGCGAAGCTGAGACGCGGATTTACGTCACGTTGTTGTTGGCCGGCGCGGAGATCGGAGAGAACGACGAGGACTACGCGAAGCTGATCGCGGTCGCGCGGGAGAAGCTGAAACGACCTTGGACTAGCGGGGGGCTGGACGCCATGACGGTCAAGACGACGCTCGGCAAGCAGGCCGAGAAGGCGAACAATGCGCTTACCCTCAGCGACCAGATCGGCCCCATCCTGGCAAGCGGCACGAAGGGCAACCCGCGTCAGATCAAGCGCTTCCTCAACACGCTGCTGTTGCGCGAGCGCACCGCGACCGCGCGCGGTTTCGGCGACGACATCACGCTCCCCGTGCTTGCGAAGCTCATGCTCGCGGAGCGCTTCATCCCAAGGTTGTTCGAGCAGATTGCGTTCGTCGCGGCGGTCCATCCACAGGGGCTGTGCGAAGACCTTGAAACGCTTGAGAAGAGTTTGGCTGCGGCTAACAGCAAAGATGGTGAGCCGAAAGGGAAGAAGGCCGCCGAGCCTACACCTGCGCCCGACAACGCCGTGGTGACCGAATGGAAGTCGTCGGAGTCGGTGCGCGACTGGGCTCGCCTCTCGCCGAAGCTCTCAGGGCTCGACCTGCGCCCCTATTTGTTCGTGACAAAGGACAAGAAGGACTACTTTGGCCCGGTGTCGGTGCTGGGTCATCTGGCTGGCGTGGTCGAGAAGCTGTTCGGCGGCAAGATGACCGTCCAAGGCTACGAAGCCGAGCTGAAGCAACTCGTGCAGCCCGAAGCCGAAAAAGTGTTCGAGGCCGTTCGCAGCAAGATCATGAGCACGGGCACCTTCGACACCAAGCCAGCGGGTGTTGATGGCTTCGTCGTCCTTGTGAAGGCGCAGCCCGGCCTCCAGGGCCAGTTGATGGACTTCCTAGAGGCACTGCCAAGCAGCAAGTGCGGGCCATGGGTTGTCAGCGGCTGGCAGGGTGTCATCAAAGACACCGAATGTGCTGCTCGCCTGACGAAGCTGCTGGGTGACTGGAGCAAAGTCACCAATAACCCCGGCCTCAAAGCCAGCGCCGAAGCAGCGCTCAAAGATACGAAGGGAGGGCGTTGATGGGAACCTCGACAGCTTACAGTGGCCCTGGCGGTGGAACACCGCTTGTTCCATCATGGTTGGGCGACGGCGGTGACGCCCCTGCTTCCGCTCCAGGCGATGGCGCAGGGCCGGATGGCCAACCACCCGCCGATGGCGCTGCGCCGCCTGTGCCGCCAAACCGCCCGCCCATTCCCAGGACAGCAGATCCTCAACGCTTCTCCGGCGCTCGCAACAGCTTCACGCGATTTGCTGGTTCGGGCGGTGGTGATCGGGCCAACATGGGTCGCGCTGTCTCAAGGTACGTCTCAACGTCCGCTGGAGGCGCGCGCCAGGCTGCCCAACGCATGGGCGCCTCTCGGGGGGCCGGCGCACGGCTCCTCGGCTTCTTGGCCGATGCGCAAACTCGGGGTGTGCGCGAGGCGCTGCGTGCCCTGGACCTGGAATCGTTGGCAGGTCGCCCGATCACTGAAATCTTCGTGGGACTGGCCGACTACATCTGCCCAGGCGCTGGCACGGTCGATGAGGGCATCGCCCGCGAGGCCTACATCGAAACCATCGTTGAACTGGCGAGCGAAGGTCTCACCGACTTGGCAACGTTCACTCCGGATCAGATGCAGACGGTATTCGAGTTGTATGCCACCCATGCCATCGAGGCGCGCATCTGCAATGACATCGGCACCAAAGCCGTGACCATGCCGGCAGATACGCATGCGGCGCACCGCGTCGAGCAACAGCTACGTGACTTCATCCGAGGCGGGGTAAGCGACGCACTCACTCGTGCAAGGGCGGAGACACCCAATCTCACGCCCGAGCGGATTCAAGGCTTCGTGGACGCTGTGTACGAGTCCGCATTTGCGATCTTGCAGACCTTGGGCGATGCGGAGGTCAACCAATGAAGCGACAACTCCTAGCAGGCCGCTTCGGCCCCGATGACAGCTTCGATGTGACGGCAGGCGCCGATGAACAGAGAACCTATCTGCAACTCGTCGCCGGCGAAAAGTCCTTGGATCACGGCATCGGTGGTGCGCTCACCAATCTGAAGAAGATTGGGGTGTTTCCGTCGGAGATCGGCATCGACCTGCTGGTGCTGGCCGCGCATGTCCATGCGGCGGACACGCGCATCTCTCGTGCCGAGCAGTCTCAGGACTCGTGGACGCGCGAGATACGGCTCGTCGTGCCGGTCAGCGATCCAGCTCGTTGGGGCGTAGCAGCGCCGACACTTAAAAA
This sequence comes from Lysobacteraceae bacterium, assembly GCA_014879375.1. Lineage (GTDB taxonomy): Bacteria > Pseudomonadota > Gammaproteobacteria > Xanthomonadales > Xanthomonadaceae > Solilutibacter. The sequence goes on along the minus strand of JACSSF010000147.1, from coordinate 143 downwards.
ATCTCTCGACTTCTTGACGGGTGATCGGTGGACGATCGGATTCAGGGCACGTCCGAACCGGTTCGCGACGATCGCTCAGGCGGCGCCTCCAAGCCTGATCGCTCCGCCCTTCGATTCCCTCAGCCTGTTCTCGGGGGGACTGG